>NZ_JASNFO010000035.1:0-110691 GCF_032027725.1 Pseudofrankia coriaricola
GAATAGGGGGTCGCGGGGGTCTACACCGCGGGGGCGGGCGGCGGGGGGGCCGCCGGCCAGCCCGCCTCCACACCCGAAGCCGACCCCGACACCAACCTGCCAGCCGCCGCCACAACGATCACGTCCGCCTGACTCGGCACATCCAGAACAGGCCCCGCCGGCCGCCGTGCCCACGCGCCCTCGGCTGGGCGCGGCCGGCCCCGGGCGACGTTAACGGGCTCGTCTGGCCAGCCGGTCGCGGTCGAGTAGCACCACGGCCCGGGAGTCGAGGCGCAGCCAGCCGCGGGTCGCGAAGTCAGCGAGCGCCTTGTTGACCGTCTCCCGGGAGGCCCCGACAAGCTGGGCCAGCTCCTCCTGGGTCAGGCCGTGCTCGACGCGGATCCCGGCGGCCTCGTTACCGGGCTGCGCCGGCTCACCGAATCGCACCGCGAGGTCGAGCAGCGCCTTGGCGACCCGGCCGGGCACGTCGGTGAACACCATGTCGGCCATGGCGTCGTTGGTCCGGCGCAGCCGGGCGGCCAACACCCGCAGCAGCAGTGAGCCGGCATCCGGCCGAGACCGCAGCCACGGGCGCAGCGCCGAGTGCTCCAGCGACACGAGCGAGGCGTCCGTCACAGCGGTAGCCGTCGCGGTCCGCGGGCCAGGGTCGAAGAGTGACAATTCCCCGAAGATGTCCCCGGGGCCCATGACATACAGCAGGTTCTCGCGCCCGTCGGCAGACTGGCGTCCTATCTTCACCTTGCCGGACAGCACCACGAAGACGCGATCACCGGGCTCGCCCTCACGGAACAGCACGTCACCACGGGTGACGTCCCTCCGCTCCAGGTGGCTGGAGAGCGCCTGGCGGTCCAGGTCGGACAACCCGACGAACAGCGGAACGCGAGCAAGCAGATCGTCCACGGTGTGAGCATGCCAGGACAGCGCGCGTAGAGCACGGCCAGGGCACCCCGAGGCCGCTCGCGCCCGCCCAAAATGACCAGATCAGCGACGGAGAAACACGATAAGTAACCAAGCCCGTCAGGGCTGAGACGACGGCCCGCGCGGCCGTAGCATGGCCAACGTCACTGGATGCTGTTGCGACACACGGTGCGTGACACGCCCCACCCCACGTTTCACGCGCGGGCGCGCGTCGTCCACCATGTACTCGTCATGTTTCTCTTCGCCGCCATCGCGTTCCCCGTGGTGCTCCTCGGGCTTCTGCTGGCGATGGAGCGGGTCGAGCGCCCGCTGAACGCCGCGGACACCCGCAAGGGCATCGAGGGCTTCCTGGACAATGCCCGCCCTGACGAGGTGAACACCTTCGTCAACCAGGGCATGGCCGCCGCCCTCGATCGTTACCGCAGGCGCCTGCGCCGCCAGCCTCCCGGCAAGCACCGGGCGGCTTGACCGCGACGGCCTGGCCGGTCGGCCAGGCCGTCCTCAGGCAACCCGCCAACTCTCGCCGGCGCTGGCGCCCCACCCGATCGAGCCAGGCATCTCAGGGCCCCGTCGCCAGGGGGAATAGGCTCGGGACATGCCGGCCATCGTCGACGCGTCTGCCGAAACCGCGCTGGCGCGGACCAGGCGGGCTCGGCGGATCGTCCGGATCCTCGGCGAGATGCATCCCGACGCGCGGATTGCGTTGAACTTCTCCAACCCGCTCGAACTTCTGGTCGCGACCGTGCTGTCCGCGCAGTGCACCGACAAGAAGGTCAACGAGGTCACCCCCGCGGTCTTCGCGAAGTACCCCACCGCCGCGAGCTACGCGGGCGCCGACCGGGAGGAGCTCGAGCAGCAGCTGCGCCCGACCGGTTTCTTCCGCGCCAAGGCGAATTCGCTGATGGGGCTCGGGGCCGCCCTGGTCGACCGCTTCGGTGGCGAGGTGCCCCACACGCTCGACGAGCTGGTCACCCTGCCCGGCGTCGGCCGCAAGACCGCCAACGTCGTGCTCGGGCACGCCTTCGACACGCCGGGCATCACGGTCGACACCCACGTCGGCCGCCTCGCCCGGCGGTTCGGCCTGACCACCAACGACGACCCAGTCAAGGTCGAGGCCGACCTCGCCGCGCTGATCGAGCGCAGGAACTGGACGATCGCCTCCGATCGAATGATCTTCCACGGCCGGCGTGTCTGCCACGCCAGGCGGCCGGCATGCGGCGCCTGCGGCGTCGCGAAGCTGTGCCCGTCGTTCGGCGAGGGCCCGACGTCGGCCGCCGACGCGGCCCGGCTGGTCCGCGGCGACGCCGAAGCGGCCAGATGACGGATCCCGACGGCCTCCCGCGCGACGGCGGGCCGCCCAGTTGGCTCACCGCGCTCGCGGCGGCGGTCACGCGCGACGGCCTGCCGGT
Source organism: Pseudofrankia coriaricola (assembly GCF_032027725.1). NCBI lineage: Bacteria > Bacillati > Actinomycetota > Actinomycetes > Frankiales > Frankiaceae > Pseudofrankia > Pseudofrankia coriaricola. Next base: position 2,328 of record NZ_JASNFO010000035.1, read on the forward strand.
CCGCGAGGAGGGCTGGCCACCGCCGCCCCCGGACGCACGGCCCGCCGCGGTGCTGATCCTGTTCGGTCGGGGCGAGCACGGCCCGGACGTACTGCTGCTCGAGCGGGCGGCCGACCTGCGCAAGCACGCCGGCCAGCCGGCCTTCCCGGGCGGTGGCGCGGACCCGGCGGACGGCTCGGCGATCCACACGGCGCTGCGCGAGGCCCGCGAGGAGGTCGGGCTGGACCCGGAGGGCGTCGAGATCCTCGGCGCCGCGCCACGGCTCTACCTGCCCCACAGCAACTACCTGGTGACGCCGGTGCTGGCCTGGTGGCGCGTGCCATGCCCGGTCTACCCGGTGGATCCCGGCGAGACGTCGGCGGTCGCGCGGGTACCGGTCGCGGACCTCGTCGACCCGGCGAACCGGGTGCGGCTGCGCCACCCGCGGACCGGGCAGCCAAGCCCGGCGTTCCGCGTCGCCGGCATGACGACGGTATGGGGCTTCACCGCTGGCATCCTCGACGCGCTGCTACGCCTCGGCGGCCTGGAGCGGTCGTGGGGGGAGGGCCCGCCGGTGGAGGACCCGGCCGTCAACGCCTCGATCGCCCGCGCCGCGGCCGAACTGGCGCAGGCCGGCGGCGTGGACGCCGCCGGCGAGATCGACCCCGACGACCTCACCCCGGACAGTGCCGAGCCCGACGGCCTCGGCGCGGCTGAGTTGAGCCAGCCCGGCCACGACGTGCCCGACCGGAGCGCCGTCGGCCTCGCCGCTCGCGGCCCCGGCACGGCACACGCCGGGGCACCCGCCCAGGGCGATAGCCGGCCGGCCGGCGGCGTGCCGCCCCACCAACCGGACGCCCCCGGCGACCGCGACCGCACCGCCGGCACCGGGACTGGTGCCGGCCCGACGAAGGGCTCGGCGGCTTGAGGATGTCGACGGCGGGCAGGCGGCTGGCCGTGACGGTGATCGGGGCGCTGACGCTGGCGACGGCCGGTGCCGGCTGCACGGCCGAGCACCCGGACACGCCGAAGCCCACCGCCGTGCTGGCCCCGACGACTGCCGGCGGTGTCCAGGTGTTCCACCTCGTCGGCCTCGCCGACCTGCGGTTCTCCGCGGCCACGTTGAACGCGAAGCCCGGGAAGATCCGCGTCGACTTCTCCGTCGCGGACGGCTCGGCGTCTCACAACTTCGTGATCCCGAAGATCCCCGCGGCGCGCACCGACATCATCGGCGCCGGCGCGTCACAGTCGGTGACCTTCACCGTGACGGCGCCGGGTGACTATCCGGTGATCTGCACGCTGCACCCGAACATGTCCGCCACGCTGCACGTCGCCTGACACCGACCGAGACACCCGAGACGACCGAGACCGAGACGACCGCCGTTCGTGATGAACATCCTGGATATTGTCCTGCTGCTCGTGGTGCTGGCGTTCGCCGTGTCCGGGTACCGGCAGGGCTTCGTGGTGGGCGCGCTGTCGTTCATCGGATTCATCGGCGGCGGCATCCTCGGTGCCCAGATCGCCCTCCCGCTCGCCAAGTTGATCGGCCAGCGTGAGCATGGCGCGGTCATCGCCCTGGTCACGGTCCTGACGCTCGCCTGTCTTGGCCAGGTGGCCGGGACAGGCGCCGGCGTCGCCCTGCGCAGCCGGCTCACCTGGCGGCCCGGCGAGACCGTCGACTCGCTGGCCGGCGCGGTCCTGTCGGGGCTGTCTGTGCTGTTGGTCGCCTGGCTCATGGCGACCGCGCTGGAACGGTCCCCGTTCACCACCGCTGCCCGCGAGGTCCGCGATTCGGCGGTGCTGACGACAGTCGACGACGGCATGCCCGCGAGCGTGCGGGACACGTTCTCCAGCCTGCGCCAGCTCGCGGACGGCAACGGCTTCCCGGCAGTGTTCTCCGGCCTCGGCAACGAGTCGATCGTCGCCGCCGACCCGCCCGACCCCGCCGTGGTGAACGCCGCCGGGGTCACGTCGGCCGCCGCCAGCGTGCTGAAGGTCCGGGGCATCGCGCCGTCCTGCTCACGGCAGGTCGAAGGCACCGGATTCGTGTATGCGCCCCAGCACGTGATGACCAACGCGCACGTGGTGGCCGGGGTCCGGGAACCGGGAGTGGAGGTCAGCGGGCGGCTGTTGCCGGCACAGGTGGTGGTCTTCGACGCCGCGCGCGACGTGGCCGTGCTCTACGTCCCCGGCCTCAACCGTCCGCCGCTGCGGCTGCAGACCTCGCCGCCGGGACACGCCGACGACGACGCCGTCATCGCGGGCTTCCCGGAGGACGGCCCATACCGGACGGAGCCGGCGCGGATCCGCAACCACCAGAAGGCCAGGGCGCCTGACATCTACTCCCAGGGCAGCGTGGTGCGCGACATCTACGCCGTGCGCGGCACCGTGCTGCCGGGCAACTCGGGCGGGCCGCTGCTCTCGCCGGGCGGCAGCGTCTACGGCGTCGTCTTCGCCGCCGCGACCGACGACAGCGACACCGGATACGTGCTGACGGCGGCCGAGGTCAGCGGCGCGGCGCAGGCGGGCGAGCGCGCCACCACCCCGGTCAGCACCCAGGGCTGTCGCTAAGCCCCTTCCCCGTCCCCACCTTCCCCACCGATTGGCTAGACGGGGACTGATACTCACCCCTCAGGTTCGACGCCGATCCCGGCTTGGCAGCCAATCCGGACCTCCCAGCAGACCTCCCAGATCGCCGATCCGGCAGGGACCCCGGCTTCGCGATCCGGCAGGGACCCCGGGGGACCCCGCGGGCAGCTCACCGCAGAAGAGGCGCCGGGGTGGGCCGTCAGGGTGGGGTGGGGAGCCAGCGCAGGAGCAGGTCGCTCACCAGGTCGGGAGCCTCCTCGGGCAGGAAATGGCCGGCGCCGGGAAGCAGCTGCCAGGTGTAGAGCCCGCTGACGTAGCGGCCCGAGCCCTGGGCCGTGTCCGGCAACAGGAACGAGTCCGCGCCGCCGTGCAGATGCAGAACGGGGCAGGTCACCGCCCGTCGCAGCGCCTGCGCGAACCGGGCACCATCGGGCCGGAACAGCGAGCGGAACACCCAGCGGTGGTACTCCAGCGAGCTGTGCGCCACGCCAGGAATCTGCATCGCCGCGCGGTAGCGCCGTTCTTCCTCGTCGCTTGGGAATCCCGGCCCGCCCCAGTCGCGCAACAGCTCGCCGATCCGGGCCGCGCCATCGGCGGTCAGATGGCGCTCAGGCAGCCAGGGGAGCTGGAAGGCGAACAGGTGCGCCCCGGCCAGGCCCTGTCCCCGGGGGCTCACCGCGTACTGGTGGCGGACCCGCAGCGGGTGTGGCATCCCGAGAACCGCTATCCGGCGAACCTGCCGAGGCCAGAGGGTCGCGGCCGTCCAGCAGGCGAGCCCGCCCCAGTCCTGCCCGACCAGGACGGCGTCGCGCTCACCGAGAGCGCGGATCAGCCCGGCGACGTCGTCCGCGAGGGTGAACGCGTCATACCCACGCGGTGGCTTGTCGCTCCCCCCATAGCCGCGCAGGTCGGGCGCCACCACCCGGTAGCCGGCTGCGGCCAGCGTCACCAGCTGGTGGCGCCACGCCCACCAGAACTGCGGGAAGCCGTGCAACAGCAGCACCAGCGGGCCCTGGCCCAGCTCGGCGACGTGCAGCCGGGTGCCGTTCGCGGAGACGTCGCGATGCCGCCACGGCCCGTCGATCAGCACGCTGGCGGGCTCCGACGCGAACACCTCTCCCACCGATCGGCTCCCGAAGGTTCAGCGCCCACCCGCACGTTCGGCGGCCCCCCGGGTGACAACCACGTTCGCGGGCCCAGCCCTAAAGACGTCGCTCACAGGCTAGCCGGGCGCAAGGCGGGGCCGGTCGGTGCGCACAGCCGAGAGCGGTCCTGGGCCCGCGCCGAGGAGGCGGTCAGCCTCACGGCTCGCGCCTGCCGGGACGGCCTGGTTGACCACCCTCCCGCGACGGCGGGATCGCCGGGGCCGCGCCGACCGGCGCGCTGGCACCCCCGGCACGGCCCGCCGCGCTGGTCCCGACGGGGTGCCGCAGCAGGGCCACGTCCTCGCGGACAGAGGAGATCGTCCGTCGCGGCGGCCGCAGCTTGCGCAGCCGCATCGCGCCGACCAGCACGAGCAGCCCGGCGAGCGCCAACAGCAGCACCGCCGTGATCAGGAAGGACCAGAACCGCTCGAGCCCAGCCCAGGTGAACAGCTCACCAAGGAAAATCGTCAGCGCGATCAGCGCGCCGAGCCCCAGCCCGGCGGCGGCACCGATCAACCCGGCGCCGACGGCGGCCGACGCCGCCTGACGGCCAAGCTCCGCCTTCGCGAGATCGATCTCCTGGCGGACGAGCATGGACATATCCCTGGTCGCGATCGCGACCAGCTCGCCCAGCGAGGCTTCCTTCCCCGCGCGGCGATCCCCGTTCTCGAACGTCACCGAAGTCCCTCCCCATCCCCCGGCTCCGGGAAGGCATATGCCGGCCGGTCACCGCCAGCCTGCTCACGCCCGTGGGGCCGCGCTCGCGGGCGACCGACCCGCCCCCTCGCCCGGTCCGCTCCCCGGTCCCCTGCCTTCAGTCTGACGCCCTGGGCACGCGCACGGGGGCCGTAGCGACGAGTGGGCGGGCGTGTGGCCCGGATTACCACTTTCCCCCCGATTGGCGGGACCTCGCGGAAGCCACGGAGCGGACGCCGGCCGGTCGGGGCGGAGCAGGCGCGGAACGCGGGTCACCCAGCTGGACGGGTAGCGTCGGCCGCGTGTCGACAGCGCCCAGCCCACACGCCGGTATCGAGGCTGACCCGTTCGCCAGGGTCGCGGCACTTCCCGGTGTGGACGAGGCGGTGGCGGCCGCCCGCTCGGCGGTCGACGCCCTGCTGCGCCACCGGGTGCTGCGGCGGCGCAGCGCTGAGGTCACGGCCGAGGCGTCGCTGCGCTCCGCCCGGGCGAGCGCGGCGCTTGAGGGCCACGGCGTCGCGATGGAGACGCTGCGGGAGCGCCTCACCGCCGGGGAGGACGGGGACAGCCACGACGACGCCCCCACAGCGGTCGGCCGGCCACCCGCTCCCGCCGACGATGACCTCGCGGCGACCCTGGGGGCGGTCCGGCTGTACGCCGAGCTGGGCGGCCTCAGCGCGGCCTGGGAGCGGGCCCCCCGCCAGGCGCTCGCCCGGATGCACACCCTGCTCGGCCGGGGCATCGTCCCGGACAGCGAACTTGGCCGGCCGCGCGCGGGCGCGGCCGTTGCCGGCCTGCTCGGGCTCGGCCCGGCTCCGGGTCCGGCCGAGGTGTCCGCCCGGCTGGACGGGCTCGTCGGCCTGCTCGTCGGGCGAACGGCGGCACCGGCGATCGTGGTCAGCGCCATCGTGCACGGCGAGCTGCTCGCGCTGCGCCCCTTCGGGAGCCTGGACGGGATGGTCGCGCGGGCGGCCGCCCGGCTGGTCCTCGTCGGACGCGGCCTGGACCCCAAGGCGGTGACGGCGAGCGACGTGGGCCATCTGGAGGCCGCGCTCGGCGACGGAGATGCCGGCTCCGCCGCGCCGGACGCCGCCTACCGGACCGCCGCCGCGGGCTACGCGCACGGCGGGGCGGATGGCGTGCGCGTCTGGCTGCTGCACTGCGCCCGCGCCGTCGAGCTCGGCGCCCGCGACTCACTCGCCGTCTGCGAGGCCCTCAGCAGGTCATGAGGGACGCCCCGGGCACCCCTCGGCGGAGGCCCGGGCCCGGCCGGCTGAGCCCGGTAGGCATCCCGCAGGGCCCGTTCCCGGTCCGGTGTGGACGACGTGGGACGGGCACGGGCAACCCTCCTTCGTACCGCGCCGGATGGCCTGTGGATGACGCTCATCCACAGGTGCTCCGGCGGGGCACGGTGGTGCGCGACCGAACCGTCCGCTCCGAAGGGACCAGGGCGCCATGGCCACCGGCCCACCGATCATCCTCGTCGCACCCACCGCCGCTCCGCCGGGTATCGCCGCTCCACCGGGTATCGCCACTCCACCTGCCCGCCGGGCCGCGCCCGCGGCCGGCCGGTGCTGGCGACCGGCCGGCCTGGCGGCGTCACCGGCGCCGGTGGCCGGCGAGCTGGTCCGATGACGGCCCCCGTCCGTGGCGTCCCAGCGGCGACGATCGACGGGGTGCGCGACCGACTGGCCGACGTGGTCCACCCGCCTACTCGGGCGGACGTGGCCCGGGCGCTCGCCGAGGTCGCCGGGCCGCTGCGTGAGGAAGATCGGGAGGCGACCCGGCGGGTGGTCACCGCCGAGCTGCTCGGCGCCGGCCCGCTGGACGAGTTGCTCGCCGATCCGGCCGTGACCGACGTGCTGGTGAACGGCCCGGCCGAGGTTTGGGCCGACCGAGGCGGGGGGCTGGAACGCGCGGACGTCTGGTTCGCCGACGACGACACGGTGCGCCGGCTCGCGACCCGGCTCGCGGCCAGCGGCGGGCGGCGACTGGACGCGGCGGCGCCCTTCGCGGACGCGCGGCTTCCGGACGGCACCCGGCTGCACGCGGTGCTCACGCCGGTGGCGATCGGTGGCACCTGCCTGTCGCTACGCCGACCGCGCCGGGTGCCGATCGGCCTCGCCGAGTTCGTCACGGGTGACGCCGGGGACGCCACCGGAACGCCTCCCCGGCGATCCGCCGGCACGGAGTCCCCGGAGGCCCACGCGGCGACAACGAAGCCCAGCGCGGCCGGAGGCCGGTCCGCCGGCATCGCCGCGAGGCGTGACGGAGAGACGCTCGTCGACGTACTGCGCGCGCTCGTCGACGCCCGGCTCGCGATCGCGGTCACCGGCGGCACAGGCACCGGCAAGACGACGCTTCTCGCCGCGCTCCTCGGCTGCGTGAGCCCGGCCGAACGTGTCGTGATCGTGGAGGACACAACCGAGCTGGCACTGGAGCGCGACAACCTCGTCCGACTGCAGGGCCGGCCGCCCAACATCGAGGGCGCGGGCGCCATCACCCAGCGCGACCTCGTCCGGCAGGCGTTGCGGATGCGCCCTGACCGGCTGGTCGTCGGCGAGGTCAGGGGACCTGAGGTGCTGGACCTGCTGGTCGCCTTCAACACCGGCCACGAGGGCGGCCTGACGACTTACCTCAACTGACGAACATCAGTGGAGGCACCAGGATGACCAGGACCGATGAGGTCCGCCCGGTGATTGACGATCACCAGGAGCGCGCCAACCTAGACGATCTTGAGTCGGGCATGCCTACCGATCTTGGTTGGCTGGACTCCGTCAGTCGCCACCCCAGCGGAGCAGTCGTGTACTTCCGGCCCTTCGACCAGTCAGACCTGACGTGCCGGGGCTACGGGCATGACGGGCGGATCACGCTGGTCCCCTGCCCGCACATCGAGTCGATCACTGACAAGCTGTTCGGCCTCCCGATCACCTGCGCCCACTGCGGGGTGTCACTGTGATCTTCCCCCGTCGCTACTCATACCGCCTGGAAGCGTTCGACCCTCGCAGGCCGATGGCCCCGGTCGTGATCAAGAGTCGGGAGCCGATCGACCAGGAGCTAGCGGACCTGCGGACACAGGGTTACGTGATCACGTCCTACCGTGCTCCGGGCATGACGATCACTGGGGCTCAGAAGCCCGAGAAGCTCGCAGGTGAGGCAAGGACACCTACCGTGATGGGAGACGCTCCTGTGGCCGATCTGGACGCCACTGCGCCGGTGTCTGCGCCGTTGTCCAAGCGGGCTCAACTCGCGGCTCTGGTCAAGGACATGCCTGGTGACGGCCGTAGCGATGCGGCGTTGGCCAGAGAGCTAGCCCCCAAGATCGGGGCACATGAGAGCACCGTGCGCAAGTACCTGACTCAGTTGCGCCGCGATGGCTCAGGGGCGGCGCAGGCCGCATAGACGATCAAGAACGGCTGAGGGCTCCCCGATGATCGGGGAGCCCTTCGTCATGAGATGACCTCACCGTGGCCCGAGGATCCTGAGCAGAGTTCGGGGGGTCCTGGTGGTCCTCATCGGTTCCGTGGGTGGTCCGGGGTCCTGCTCGTCCTGGTACCAGCCTCGGAGATCGGCAGGGGTCCATATGCGCCCGGGGCCATGAGCGGGATAGCTCTGGTCGATGGCCTGGTGTAGAAGCTCCCGGACATCAGAGGGGAGCCTGTCTCGACTAGTCACTACCGGCCCACTGGTCGATCTGGGCTGATCGGTACCAATCTCGTCATCTGGCCTGCCTATGGGCTCCTCAGCGGTTCCCATGTCGGCTAGACCGGCGGGGTGTCGCCGTAGTGAGCGGAGCGCCAGGGTGGCACGGTCGAGTCGTTCACAGATGCGGATCTCCAGTCAGTGATCCATCCCGGGGGTTCCGGGGTCGGGGTATCCGCGATCGCTTCCAGGCCGGCTTCTAGATCAAGGATCGTCGCGACGTCGGCCACGTAGGCGTCATGCGATGCCTGTAGGTCGTCGTCCACGGGTGCTCCCTGGACTCTGCTGGCATCGGCGTCAGGCTCGTCTAGAAATGATCTACCCGAAGTCCAGATGCGAACCCGCGTCACACCCGGCAGCACCATGAGCACTCCGGCAGCCACTTCCGCAGGGGTGACGTCGTGCGGATCGGGCACAGTGGTTTCCATCTGCGCGCCGGATTCGTGGTTCATCCGGATGATCACGTTGCCCCCGCCTTGCCGTGGTCCTGGTGGTCGGTCATGACCCCGTCCCTCCCGTGCTGTGGCGTAGCGCGTAGGCACGCCTAGGCCCTGCCAACATACGTGCACGTACATTGGCAGAGCCAGTGTCGGGTACGTGGCGCCATCTGACAACAGGCCAGAAGTGGCCACCGTCGGCGCTGTCGCGACCGTGCTGGGCCTCACGACGCACCGGGCGGATCAGCTCACCCGCGTCAAAGGCTTCCCTGAGCCGCTCCCGTCGCCGGACGGCGGTAACCGCGTGTGGCTCGTCAGCGAGATCAGGGAGTGGGCGCACCGAACCGGGCGCATCCTGCCAAAGCCGTAGATGCCTCGTGTGCGCGCCGTCGGCATGGAGTTACGATCATGCTAAGCGACGCAAGATAGGGCTTCGGGGGATACGGTGCCGCCTGATTCACGACCATCACGATCAGAGATACCAGCACGATCAGAGATCAAGCAGAGGCGGTTTCGGCCAGCCGGTCTCGTGGCAATATTGCTCGCAATTTCTGGAGTAGCTGGTTTGCTATTCCTTGCACGATCGTCCCCCAGCGGGCCATCGGCTCAATGCCGAGATCCGCACCTCTGCCGTAACCTCGGCGACGCCGCGACTTCGGGACAGTTTGAATATCAACAAAGAATCGCTGGCGACCGGGCGGATCTCATATTGGGATGGATTTATTACCCAAAGGAAGTTGTCGCCCCGCCCGCCGAAGACGTTCAGGTGATTGCGCGGATATCTGGCGAGAGACTGATCTGCAACTTTCGTGCGCATCTTTGCCCGTCAGGCGACGCACCCTCCCCCACTGGAAGTATCATCCAGGTAGGAGGACTTCTACGAGTGAGCCTTCTTTCGGTTGCACAGGACGGAGTAAGCATCCAACCGCTGTCCGCCAACGCACAGAACGTTATAGGTGTCGGCGACTCAGCCGAGTGGAGATGGTCAGCCAAAGCAGCCGCGCCTGGTTCGTACAGTCTGGTACTAAAAGTCGATATCGAGCAACAGGATAGCGACATTCCTTTAGAGTCCATACACCTTGATCTCGTTTTGAAGGTGCACGGATCCTTGAAAAATTCCGCGAAGTCCTGGTGGGGCAAGTTTGGAGGGCTCGTCGCGGCTGTCTCTGGAGCCGTAGCCGGGCTCGCCGGGATAGTGGCCTTCCTACTGGTTGTGCCGAACCGCATATCGAGTTGGCGCAAGCAGCGACGCCTCGATAAGGCCGCCCAAGAGGAAGATAAAGCCGCGCGAGAGAAGAAAGATGCTGACGAACGCTATCGGCAGACAGGCTATCTATAGATCCCCGGCTTCCCCTACGCAGGATCCATATGCATGAGTCGATACGGCTCCGCGTGAACCACTACCTGGACAGACGCCCAACCCCGCACATCGGGTAGCCCGCGCCCCTCAAGAGGGTCCTGTCTGGCCGAAGCTGGCATGGGCGTACAACGATGACATGAGCAACGGGGGATCTGCTCGGCCTCAGAGCCGACGTCGGACGCTTTGGGTGCTGGCTGGGGTCTCGCTCGCCCTGGCCGTGATCGCCGTCGTATCGATCTTCGTTCTACCCAGGTGGATGTACGGCTCTGGAGCAGAGGATGCCCGAGCGACGCTGCAAGGCGGGCTCCTGACAGCCGCTGCGGCTCTGCTCGCGGTCGCGGGTGGCCTCATCGCCCTAGACGAGACTCGGCAGGCCAACGCCGAGGTACGGCAGTCGAATGCGAACACCCACGTCCGGGAGCTGTACACGTCCGCAATCGAGCTGCTCGGACACGATAGGGTCGATGTCAGGCTTGGTGGGCTATACGCGTTGGAGCGCGTCGCCAACGACTCCCCGGATGACCAGCGCACCGTGGTCGAGGTGCTCTCAGCATTCGTGCGGGAGCACTCTCCCCAGAGAATACTATCCCAAATACTGCCGCTGCAGCTAGCTACCGACATCCAAACAGCACTGACGATTCTCGGGCGCCTTCCTTCTTTGCCGGGCGTCTCACGCGCCGATTTACCCCAAAGGCATCTAAATGGCGCCGGCCTATTCAGAGCTAACCTGGCCGGCGCGAATCTATTGGCTGTGAACCTAATGAATGCAGTGATGACCGACGCCAATATGACTGGCACCCTAATGGCTGGCGTAGATCTAACCGGTTCATACCTTGACGGTTGCAACCTATCCGGTGCAGACCTGACAGGAGCTATCTTGCAACATGCCGATATTTCCCGTGCCAACTTGCGGGAAGTTGTCGGTCTAACCCAGGTGCAGGTCGATAGTGCCAGAGGTGACGAGCAAACCCAACTTCCAGACGGCCTAAATCGCCCCGCGCATTGGATCTCATCCCCGTGAGGCCACTGCCTGACACTGCCCTGCTTGGTTTCTGGAAATCCTACGCGAGAACCCTGGCAGCCTTCCTCCCCGCAAGATCATTTAACTATGGGGGGTCCATTCTCGGGAAGTCAGAGCCAATTACGGAATTGTCAAGACCCAAGAATGAATGCCTTTCTTGTCACATAACTGAGAGTGACAGTCATGCGCAGTGTTCCTACGCGGCCGTCAGACGGGCCAGGCAGCGAGCCACGGTCGTTGGGTGCCAGCGATCTCCGCGCTTGGGCTTGTGGCCTGCGGCGTGCAGTGCGTCAACGATCTCCCGCAGCGACGCTCCATCAGTGTGCTTGGCCTGCATGAGCGACAGCGCGGCCTGCTCGCTGTCGACGGGAGCCAGCTCCTTCTCAGGCGTGGTCTGCTGGCCGTACGCGGGGGCACCGTAGGCGTACCCGCCCCTGCTGGACTTAGCTGCGCGGCCCATCCGCAGACGTAGGGCAATGACCTCCCGTTCGTACTCGTTCACGGCACCAAGGACTTGCCTGATGAGCTTCCGCGACGGGTCGGCCTGGTCGTCAACCAGAAGCTCAGCTTCACCAGGCACAGCCGAAAAGATCAGCTTTCCGGCCTTCCAGATGTCCCCGATGATCGTCTCCTGAACGATCAAGTCACGAGCAAGTCGGTCAAGCTTAGGGACGATCAGCCCGTCGGCCTGGTTGGCCTTGAGTGCTTCCATGGCCTCAAAGAGCGCCGGACGGTGCTCTAGATCCTTGGACCCGCTGATGCCTTCCTCGCGGTAGATGTGGATCAAGCGGTGCCCGTTGGCGCGTGCCCAATCCTTGATCGCTTTCGCCTGGACGTCCAGGCCGAACCCATCAACCTGTGTCTCCGTGCTGACCCGAATGTAACCGATCACCTTCATGGAGCTACCCCCCGTCTGACCTGCTCTGTTACCGTTACTTCAGTAAGTGTAACAGCTTGATCGGGTCGGACAGCACAACCGAGGGACAACCAGACGGATCGACGCACAGGGAGTAGCGGATCGTCGCTCGTTGTAGTGGGCCGGATAAGGCCGACCGGACGATCAAGGTCGAATAGACCCCTGTGGCGGTCTCGCGCCCTTGCCGCCTGGCAGTGGAGACCACGGCGGGGAAGCCGAGTAGCTGGCATATCTGGACTACCGATCGGCCCGAATTGGCAGTAATTTTGTGATCTGCGACACACAATGAGAGCTTGATCGACAGGCATTAGAAATGCCATCCGCGCAGGTCAGGCCAGGTCTCCAAGAATAGTAGGTATTTGCGTCAAATAGCTACGTCGGGGACTATCTAGATAGTCTGCCTACGGACCGTCAGATATGGTCCTCCCGAACGATCACAGAGGCCCCCGAGTAGGGGCCACGAGCGATGTAGGGAGTACCGCATGGTGTGGCCTGCGCGTCTGCACGATTCCGAGAGGGACCTCTACCAGGCAATGATAGTGCTGGTAGAAAGGGGGGCGCCCTTCATCCCCACGTGGTATTTGATGGACGACAACGAGATCTTCCCCTGGTGGGAGACCACCTTGGAGGGTCGGGACACCGACGATGTCATGGATGACTGGCGGCCCGCGCTGTACGAAGTCATGAAGGAGCTGAGGGAACTAGCAGGGGACTCTGTTGTAGCCCCAGGTTCACAGATGCCCAGTTCTGGCTCTGAGTGCCCTACGGCCTCGGTAGAACCCTTGACGACAGGCTGAGCCAAGGGGGGTGCACCGGTCTATTCTCCGAGAGAATTGGCCACTGCCCTCGGGGCCATTCCTTGTGATCATGGCAGTGAACCCAATGATACACAGGCGCTAGATTCGAAGGTAGTTGCTACATGATGAGTGGCCTAGCTAGCTGACAGATCGTGGAGATGTTGCCAGTGCCGACCGGTTCTGATCCGATTGGCTGTTGAAGTGGCTATTTCATAAATCCTCGCTATCGCAGCGCCAGAGAGATTTCCCCGATCAAATAGCCGCCGAATTTCGTACACCTGTTCTGGTGTCAGGCGACCGCTGGGAGAGCTACCCCGTCCAGCCATTTCACGATCGGCTACGTTCTCCCGATTGGTGCCTTCGCGAACATGCCCAGGATGGACACACCCAGATGCCCCCGACCCACCTCCGCAAATGTGAAGGAGGTACTTTCCTGGTTCAATCTTTCTGCCCCAGAACTTCTCATATACGTAGCGGTGTGCCCGCTCAGGCTTTCCCGTCGCTGGATCGTAGAGGACCCCGTAACCCTTCCTGTTCCTACCGAACGGGTAGATGATGCAGTCGTTGCCAAGTTCATCCAAGGTCTTGGACAGGATGGTCTCCTGTGTCCAGCGGAAGGCCGATCCCCTCTTTGCTCTAGTCATGATTCTATTTTCGATCAAGCAGAGGGTTTTATTGCACTTCTGCCCCTCACGCTCGCTCCGCTCACTGAGGGGACGTCTGTGCTGGAATGGGTGACTCCAGGCTAGGTAAGCTGCCGCACTTCTTACCAGAAAGACAGATCCCCCGATCGGCTCGTCAGAGCTTGTCGGGGGATGTCTTCGTTGGAGAATGGTTGGCGTTCCTAGGTACGCCCATGGGACCTACATGAAGTAGCGGCCAGATCCACCTGCGAACTGAGCAGGAGCAGGCCAGGTGCAACCGCTACAGCGAACGCGATAGGAGTTGTCCTGGCGAGGATCAGTCTTGTACATGTACGCCGCGTAGCCCGTGTCCGTGGTCGGCCTGTAGCTCGGATCAGGCTTCATGCCGTACTCGAAGACGGCGGACCCACATCTAGGACATACGCCTTCCTCGTGTTCCTTCGGGTCTGGGCGGAATCCCAGACGACGCAAGGATAGCTCCCGGTGGTCTATGGCCTGAATCTGCGCCAGGGTGGCCTCTCTTTCCCGCATAACGGTGGCCATTCTTGCCTCTAGTTCGGCGATCCGCGATTCGTTCTGCTCGTACATCTGCTACTTGCCCACTCTCATACTGTGTCGTTGGACTTGCTGTTCCGTGCACTCGATAGTCGGTCGGAGTTACTGGGACCTAGGCTCCCGATAGCTAAATGTGCTGGTAGATCGCCTGTTCACCCGTTCCTGATACGGCTCGGGGTTCCATCGTTCGGTGAGGGTCATATCAACTCGAAGATCGAGAAGTTCCGTGTTCTCGCCCATCGCGTATTCAAGGTCCTAGTAACTCAGGTGCGATCTTCTATGGTGATCACGCCTGATCGGGCGCACGGTATCCGGACGAGTAATTGACAGCTGCCGACTTGAAGGAAACCGGTGTGTACGTAGTGGTCGGGAGACTGGCAACGCGAGTAGAACCTCCCGAGCCAGTGGATCCCCCGCCTCCACCGCTACTGGACGACCCGCTGCCGAGCTGCACGTCTACGCCAATACCTCGGCCTTTGTTCGGCTTATTCAGCTCAGCCGTCAAACCAATCTCGAAGCGGCCCGGTCGTCGGTACGTTCCCGAAACGCGAGTCGACGACGCCCACTCGGGATGGAGTGATCCACCCCCTAGAGCACCAGCCCGTTCCCGCTGTAGGTCATGGGGGGTCTGAGGGGCCTCACTGTAGCCAGATAGGTCGTTTGTCCCGCGAACTTGCTCTGTCATTATCCTCGCCCCTGCGTTGCTCCCGGACTTACCCCTGGTTGACCAAGTGCCCAGCCAAAAGCTGCTCCTGGCTGCTGGTTTGCCGGCCCTGATCCCAACGGTGGTGACAGGTCCCCGTTTACGAAGAATCTGTTACTGGAACCGGCGGCGTTCCACGGGTTTTGCTGGACATTAAAAGTGATCGACGCTGTGGCCCTCATCGGCACCATGTCTGCGGACCAATGCGTGTACTGGATTCCAAGGCTGGCAATAAATCCGTAGTACGACATCCCCCACAATCCTGTGCCCGCGTTGAGAAGCAACCAGGAGTAGGTCGGGATTAGAGGACCGATGTCGCCGGAGGACGTATGGCCCGAGGGAAGAATACCCGCCACGTTGTAGAGCACGCTGACGTCGTGCCAGACTCCGTCTGACCCAAGGACGTTGTCCCATTTCTCATACGTACGATCGATGAGTAGGTTCATCGATAGGGTGGTGTTTGTTGGCGATGTTGGTCTGTCGATGCCGCTGTCTGGAGCTTGCCCAGCAGGGAGGACCGCCGCATCGCCCGAGAAGTCCGCGGCATGAGACAGCGAGATAGCAGAGGGGTTCATATGGAAGTGGAAGGTGTGCTGGTCGTCCACCGTAATGATCCTGCCGATGTACGACGGACCATTGGCATTCGGACTCCAGCCCGTTCCCTCCCGTGGGGTCATGGGAGCGGACAGCCTGGGGTCGGGGAGTTTGTTCTCGATTACATCCACCCCCCTGCCGACGGACTGTACTTTGCCCCGGCGTAAAAGGCTTGGATTCGAGTCTCGTTAGTGGGCAGGTGTGGCTTGGTATCGATCCTGTCTCGCTTCATAATTGCTGGCAGGCGCGGTGCGGCTCGCGCTCCTGGGTTGACTCTCGTTCGCATTAATGTCCTTTCCGTCAGGGAACTTCTCCTTGAGATTCAGTGTCGCACGAATTGCAATGCAATTCGTACATCAGATCTACGATGGAGGAAACGAAAGCTCGACGAAAGGACTTATGCATGCGGCAGAACAGGGAATCGAATAGACGGCTCTACAGGGCGTACTCGGGCCAGGTGGTGATCCGCATGACGGCCCCGCAGATCGAGTACTTGAACAGCTTGAAGAGGGACAGCGGATGCTCCACGTCCGATGCGGTGCGCGGCCTGGTGGAGGCTGCCCGGACCGGTGGTCAGGCGACAGTGTGAGACGCACCCGCGAAGCTCAGCTCCAGGCCGACGTAAGCGGTGCCCACAGGCCATGGAGGACCAGGCGAACACGCGCGGAGCTAGCTGACGGTGGAGCACTCTCGGGCAGGGAAGTGCTCGACGCTGGAGCCGAGACGGTGACGCTGATGATCACACTGCCCGCTGATACGTACGGCTGGTTGATGGAGCAAGCGCGGGAGACAGGCGCCACGGTGTCTCAGGTGACCACAGAGGCCCTTGAACTCCTCAGTGCGTGCTTGGACTACCCCGCCGTCTCCAAGGTGCTGGGAGCCCGAACGGGGCAGTAAACAAGATCACCCCGGCTAAGGAAGGCCGGGGTGATCTGTGGGGCGGGTCGACACGTGCGAGCAGCGTTTCTAGATCAAGTGTAGCCCGGATGGACCCACTGATCGTTAATGAACCCGCGTGAGGGGCGCCCATAGAGATGGCTCCAGCAGCCACGTAGAGCCCTCAGAACGGCTTGCCGGTACATCGGGGTTGCCCCGAGCATCTGAGAGCCCCAAACCTGCTCGATCGTAGGTTGGGGGTCCCCGCTGTCCTCAGCTTCGTGGATCTTCCCGCATGGCCCAGGTCGCCGTACACGGCGTGGCCGGGCCGATCGGGGTAGCTGGTGGCGTGATCCAGGAGCCCGGGGAATTAGTCACTCCACCAGGAATAGATCCCCAAACAACTACCGAGAGTCACCAGCGGACCGAGCGGTACTCCAGTGAGGTCACCAGTGGGGTCAAACTTCCCTATCAACCTCAGATTTGGTCCAACTGGACTGTTCAGAGCCGAAAAGCCTTGTGCCACAGGCACTCTCCAGTTGGACCAGGCATGAACCCACTGGATGGTCCAACTGGAGAGCAGTAACCAGGAACTGACTACCGAGAGTCACCGGTGGTGAATACCGGGGACAACCCGCTAAACCACTGGCCTCAACCTTCTATTCTTAGTTTTAGTCCCTATACGTAGTATCTTCTAGTATTCTAATGATTCCTTAGCGTTATCCCTGGTTCCCTCAGTGGGATCAGTGGGGCCAGTTGGACCATCCAGTTGGACCAAGCATGAACCCACTGGAAAGTGCCTGCGGCACAAGGGATATCGCCCTGGATTCCTCCAGTTGGACCAAGTCTGAGGTTGATAGGAGACCTGGTCCCACTGTGAGCCGACTGCGGGCTATGACGCCCGCTTGGCGTTGAGTGCCTCCGCAAAATCCTCATCGGAAGCCGTCTCAAACGGGTTGCTCAGCTTCCACACGGTGCCGCTCGGGAATTCCTTCTTCTTCTCCATCTTCACCCCGAGATTCTGTGCGGCCCTCTTCAGAGTCATCTCCGAGATCCCAGCCTTCTTAGCGTCTTCCTTGACCTGCTTGGATGAGGCACCGTCGGGCTGGTCTCCCAGGTAGGCAGTCAACCATTCCTCGGCGCGATCGCCCTTGCTCTGAGACTTCGGCCCCGCCACCAACTCGTCGGCCGTAAGGTGCCATGGACCGATCCAGTCAACCCGCCCAACGCTCTTATCTGGGTCGCTCACCAGGCGGTACGCCATGGCTGTCGGTTCGGGACCAACGTTGATCTTGGCACAGGCCATAACCCGGATATCTGGGTCTCCAGGGTCACGGCCGATGATGTAGCCAGCACGGGCAGCGCCAATGATGCCGATGGAGCCTCCCCCGGCATAAATGGCCTTGCCACCGCTGGAGTTCTTGGGCATGTGTCGGATGACAACGAATGTTGCCCCGGTTTCCTCAGCTAGCTTGCTCATCCGGCTCAGGATCGGTCGCATGTCTTGGTCCTTGTGGCTATCGATCCTCCTTCCTGCGCTCTCCAGGAAGGCCATCAGAGGATCGATGATGACCAGCCCGACACCGCGCTTTCGGATCACCCTTTCGATCAGCTCAACGTCGTTCTTCAGGCTGATTGGCCGTTCCCCACTCTCCTCATCGGGCACCATCGACAGGATATGGACCCGCGAGACGTTAGCACCTGCGGCATCTAGTCTCGGGCGGATTACCTGTGCTACAGGGTCCTCCACGTTGATGAGCAGCACGTCTGCTGGCTGCCTCCGCCCACCGGAACCATCCGGCATTGTGGCCCCAGTCGACACACGAGCGGCAAGATCCAGGGTGAACGTCGATTTGCCGGATCCGGGGTCACCATCGATGACGGACAACATGCCCTTTGGGAAGAAGCCGTCCCACAGCCATTCCACCGACTCGGGCTCGACATCGGACAACGTCACGAGTCCGCCAGTAGACCCCCGGTCTCCGACCAGGTCTAGCCCTTCCTGCATGGCCCGGCGGGCAGCGGTAGTGTTGCCCCGGTCGTACTGTTCGACACTCTCGGCGAGTGTCCTCTCCAGGATGGACCGATCCCGCATGTCCTGGATCTCATCGATCAGTGCGGCGTACGGCTCCTCAGCAACGGAGATCAGGTCATAGCGTGGGTAGTCTTTCTTGACCCGCCGTACTTCCGGAACCGCTCCATACTCTGCGTGGTAGCCGACGATCAGCTCGAAGACCTTGCGGGCATCCGGATCTGGGAAGTAATCCCGAGTGATCCCCGCTTCCAGAACTGGCGAAATGTCTCTCGTCTCAAGGATCTTGCAGATGATGAACTGCTGGTAGTCCATCAGATCCGCCGTCCATCCTGGTGACGGGCGGTCCGATTGTGTACAATGTTGTAAGGCATTTTGTTCTTTCTGTCGCGGCCGAGCCGGTTACTCGGACCATTTGGGTTACTTTCAACATCGTTCGCCCTCTCCCTCTGAGAACCTCTCCCGCTTGATCGGGCGGGGTTTTCTCATCTCTCCCTGAGGACTGCTGTACTACTACTCGCTGGTCTGTCTGGCGAGGTCCAGTGCGTATCGGATGACCTCGCCTACCGAGCAATCGTTGGCCCGTGCGTAGGACTTCAGCCACTCGTCCTGGTCCTTGGTTACGCACACGCCCCGCTGTGCGGTGAAGATTCCGTATCTCTTGCCGTACTCTCGCCTGGTCTTCGTGCTGTCCATCGGTGTCACCTCCAATCCGTGCTCTGTTGATCTTGCATATTCAGTATGACATAGGCAGCGAGATGCTTACGCATCGGGGATCCTGGTCCTGGAATCTCCGAGGATCTCGGCCCACCGTTTTCTCGGTCCGATCAGGGGCCACTGTTCCCTTCGACCGGCCGCAGGTCGGGTACTGACCCACAGAGAGCCCGACTCCCGTCGTTGGTTCCCAGAGTGCCGCTCCACCGCTGCCTGCCAGACCTCCCGTAGTCGATCAGGCGCGTTCAGTAGCGGAGCTAGCTCCCGAGCCTGGGACTCACGGGTGGGCTTGAGCGCAATTGCGCTCAAACGATCTACAACCTCAGCACCCTGGATGAACTGATCCGCCGATCGTCGGGCCATGTCCCACCGGTCACGGCAGTAGTCCTCGAAGGTCCCGTAGCCAGCGATCTTGTAGGCCCGCTCGTCCCGGATCGAGGGCAGGATCTCCGTCGTCACGAGCGTGATGAGGGGCTCAGCCTTGGGCGAGTCCGACCGCAGGACCACGCGGTAGAAGCCGGCCTCGTTGATGATCGTGGTCTGCTGACGATGCCCACGAGCATCCTGGATCGCAGCCTGACTGCGGTCTACCTCAGGTAGTCGCCTTGCCACCATGTGTGGCGTTACGATCCCCAGCACTGCACAGACATCCGCGAGCACGAACCACGGCTCGCCGTCCTGCATGACCAGTCGTACGGACTGGTCGTTGAAGGCACCATCCACGGGGCTCAGATCGACGCTGAGCCTGTTTCAGCGCTTCGGGGTACCTCATGTGGGTCGACTCGTACTCGTAGATCTGCCGCGCCGTGAGGATCAGCTGACACTGCTCGGACTTCGGGTAGGCACGTGGGATACCGGCACTGTCCAGATCGATCAGACGTGGCTGGGTGGCATGGCCCCGATAGCAAAACAGGCCCCCGAGTGGGGGCCTGAGGCTCTCTACGCGGCTACGGCCAGCGCGCGTGTTCTGTCTGCTCGGGGGATTGGACCGAGGATGCGGTTGATCTCTGCTACCTGCTCATCCGTGGGATCGGGTGCCTTCTGGATCAGCCAGCGGACGTACATGCGGGACTCCCAGGTAGCCACGCGGGACTCCCAATCTCCCCATCCCGATCTTGTTGGTCTCTCTGCCACAATCCTCCCATGTGATTTACATCACCCGATATCGGTCACTTCGACCTCTAGACCATACCAGACACTGCGTGATAGAGGGGGCAGTCGAATCTGCGCCATCACTCGTAGTCGGCGAGCCACTCCGCGAAGTCTTCACGGCTCTTCTCAATCCCGCCCGTCAGGGCACCCTGCGTCTGGTCAGTCTCTGGCTGTAGCAGTCCTCGGGATCGCTTCCGCTCGAAGTCCACGTCGATCAACGTCTTGTCGAACTGAGGCTTCTTGTTCGCAGCGAAGATCGTGATGTCCGCGAGTGCCTTGATCAGCTCCCGCTTGCGCCCGAGCACCAAGCCAGCCCAGTACGCATCGATGTCGATCACGGCCACCAGGTCCCCGAACACCGACGCCTCGGTGGCTTCAGCCCTCCGACGCTGGAGGTCCTCCAGCTTGGCCAGGAGCTTGGTGTTCGCCGCCCGGAACTGCTTCTTGCCGATCTCGTCCGTGCGGTCCGCAAGCTCCTCGGCGATGTTGATCAGAGCGTCCTCGGTCTGCTTGATCTCCCGCTCCAGCTTGATCAGCTCACCCGCATCGGGGGCATCGGCGGAGATCAGCTTCTGCCGGAACCTGCGGTCCTTGAGTCGGGCCTTGATCACGCTCTCCACGTGATCGTCGGTCTTCTCGATCGACCGGAAGACCTTCTGACATCCGCCTTCGACCTTGGGGACACAGGCGTAGTACAGGTACCTCTTGCCCCTGATCTTGGTGGACTGGCTCCACATCTTGGCCCCACACGTGCCACAGCGCGCGATGCCAGCGAGGAGGTACTTGACCTGGTTGGAGTGGGGCGCCCGGTTCGGGGCGAGCTTGACCCGTACGGCCTGCCACGTGTCGTCATCCAAGATCGCGCCGTGGTTGGCCACTCCTACCTCGACACCCTTGTGGAGGCGCTTACCGGCGACGTGAGAGGCCGTCAACACGTTCCGCAGGCTGGTCCTCTGCCACCGCTCAGCCTTGGGGGGCTTGATCCCCTGATCGTTGAGCCACCGCGTGATCGCAGAGAGGTTCTCTCCAGCGAGTAGCCGACGGGCACACTCCCGGATGACGTCAGCTTCCTCGGGCTTGATCTCCATGCCGTGGGCAGTGAAGCCGAACCGTCGGGTACCGCCGTTCGGCCTGCCTTCCTCCGCCCGCTGCCTGGCTGCGCGTTCCACCCGTTCGGCCATACGTTCAGTTTCGGCCTGGTCAACCTCACCGACGATGCCCGCGAGCATCCGGCCGTCCGCCGTGTCGTACCGGAACTCGGCGCCCTGCGTCGGAATGAGCCGCGCACTCTTGGCCGTGAAGAGGTTGTTTACCCGAAGCCTGTCCTTGCGGGAGCGGAGGAACCGCCCAGTCTTGTAACAGATCACAGCGTCGGCTTGTCCCGACTCAACCATGCGCATGACGGACTCAAACCCGGGGCGAGGTCTGTCCTTCGTCGCACTAGTGTCGTTGTCGACGACCGGCGGAGCAACGAGCGTCCACCCAGGGTTGCGGACTAGTAGCTCTTGGCAGTCCTCTTCCTGCCGAGTGACTCCCGCCTCCACACCCTCCCGATCTTCACTGATCCGACAGTAGACGGCTACCCGCAGTGTCCTGGTGTCGATGTTCGCCATGTCGTACAGTTTAGTCATTCGCGGTAAGTCGGACTGACGACCGTCCACGGGAACGCGCCCGGCGCGCTGCCGGCCAGGATGGAGGCGCTGGGGGCGCTCGCGGGCCTGTCCCGGCCCGCCCTGCACAGCCTGCTGGCGGCCGCCGTGCAGGTCACCGTCCACCTGCGCAGGGATGACGCCGGCCGGCGCGTTGTCGCCGCCGTGGGCGTGCTGCGCCAGGACCCGGGCGGGCTCGTGCGGGTCCGCCCCGCGCTGGTCGCGACGCCGCCCGCACCGCCCGAAGCGCCCGGCGGGCGCATGCTCCCGGCGGACGGCCTGCCGTGGCTGCGCGACCTGCTGCGTGATCGCGGCGTCGCCCTTCCGCCACCGTTCGGGTCACGGCCATGAGCACCACAGCGAGCGTGCCACGGCTGGCCGCCCGGCTGGTCGGGGTGACGGCCGTCGCCGGGACCGTGCTCGGGGCCGCCATGGTCGCGGGGCGGGCCGGCGCCATCGTCGCCGCGCTGGTCACCGTGGTCACCGCGACCGCCGCCCGGGCGGGGCGGCGGGCGGCGGCACAGCGCCGGACGACGGCGGCAAGAGCGGCCGCGGAGGACCTGTTGGCCGCGTTCGCGGCCGAGCTCGACGCGGGTGCCGACCCGGACGCGGCCCTGCGAGCGGCCGCGGCCGCCGCCGGGCGACAGCCGTCCGGCGACGCGAATGGCGACATCCGGGAAGTCCTGGACGGGACAAGCGGTACCGCCGGCGACGCGGACGGCCATGCCGCGGGCGCGGGTGAGCTGGTGTGGCTCTCAGCCGGGCTGGCGGCCGGCGAGGACCCGGCCCGGCTGCTCGCCGGCTGCCGGACGCCGGCGCTACGCCAGCTCGGCGCGGCCCTGTGGGTCTGCCGGACCGGCGGAGCCCGGCTGGTGCCGGTCGCGATGACGCTCGCCGCGCAGGCGCGGGCAGATACCCGGCGAGCCGGCGAACTCGCCGCCGCGCTGGCCGGCCCGCGTTCATCCGGGCGGTTGGTCGCGGGCCTGCCGGTCGTCGGCATCGTGTTCGCGGGCTTGCTCGGTGCCCGTCCGGCCCACGTGCTGCTCGCCACGCCGACGGGCTCGGCGTGCCTCGCCGCCGGGGTCGCACTCGATCTGCTCGGCCTGCGCTGGCTGCGGTGGATCGGCGACCGAGTGGTCCGAGACGTCGAGTCGGTGGCGCCCCGGGACGCACACGTGGACGAGCACGCGCGCCGGCCGCGGGCCGGCCCGGCGAGGCGCCCGGGGTTCCTGCCGGATCGGCGATCCGGGAGATCGGCGATCCGGGAGATCGGCGATCCGGTAGGCCGGCGATCTGGGAGGTCTGCTGGCAGGTCTGTCGGGCGGCCGGCACTCGGGGCCGTCCTGACCAGCGCGATGGGGGCTTGCGCCGGAGTGCTCCTCGCTCACGGCCAGCGCGGGCCCGGAGCCATCGCCACGGTGGGGGCGGCGGCGCTGCTGGTCGGCGCGGCGTTGCCCGCCGACCCAGGCCGGGCGCGGCGGGCGCGGCTGTTGGCCGACCTCCCGCTCGCGCTCGACCTGATCGCCGCCTGCCTCGCCGCGGGCGCGACCGTGCCAGCGGCGCTGGAGGCCACGGCCGCCGGAGTGGCCGGCCCACTGGGCGTCGAGCTCAGGGCAACCGCCCGCGGGCTCCGTCTGGGGGCGACGGCGGCAGGGGCGACGGCCCGACTGGTCGCGGCTGGCACGGGACCGACCAGCCTCCTCGACGCGCTGCGACGGCGAGTCGGCGCAGGTCAGCGCGCAAGTTCCGCGCGCCCGCTGATGGCGGCGGCCCAGGCGCTCGGACGGGTCGAGACCAGTGGGGCGCGACTCGCCGACGGGCTCACCAGAATCGCCGCGCGCGCCAGGGCTCAGGCCCACGACGAGGCGATCGGCGCCGCGCGGCGGGCGGGCGTCGCCGCGGCCGCGCCGCTCGGGTTGTGCTTCCTGCCCGCGTTCCTCCTCCTGGGCGTGGTCCCGACCATTCTCGGCTCACTGCCCGGCGCGCTGCCGGCCTGATCCACCGCCTGTGGATACATCGGCTATATCCACAGGTCGCGGGCGAGCCATGACATCGGCGCCAGTCCCACGCACGATCACGATGCTCCTCGCGCTCCCAGGTCTCGGCCCGCCGGCTACCACCAGCCCATCACGGGCCGCGACCGGCGCACCCACCCCACGCGTTCGCTCCTCGCATCCCACCCATGGAGGTGTCAGCCGGTGTCTCCGCTGTCGGTTCTGTTCCTGCTGCCCGCGTT
Organism: Pseudofrankia coriaricola; assembly: GCF_032027725.1. Lineage (NCBI taxonomy): Bacteria > Bacillati > Actinomycetota > Actinomycetes > Frankiales > Frankiaceae > Pseudofrankia > Pseudofrankia coriaricola. Next base: position 26,125 of record NZ_JASNFO010000035.1, read on the forward strand.
GCTCGCTGGCTGCGCTCTGCTGGCCCACGGGCTCGCCCACCGCCCTGACGACACCCGTGCCCGGCCCGAGGACACGGCGCACCGGGACGCGGTGGGCCGCGACTCGGGCATGTCGACCGCCGAGTACGCCGTGGGCACCGTCGCCGCGGTCGCGTTCGCGGGCGTGCTCTACGCCGTCGTCAGCAGTTCGGCCACCCAGGAGATGATCATGTCGGTCGTACGACGCGCGCTGACGCTGCCCTTCTGACGGCCGGAGGTACCCGATGACACGTTTCCGCGTCTGTCGGCCGATGGCCGTCCGTACCGCTCCACGTCGCCGTAGCCGCGGCCGGCTCGGCGGAGCCTCATCGCACGGGGCACGCTCCACCAGGTCCCGGCCCGGCCAGCCATGGTTCGAACCAGGCGGCGCCGTACCGGCCCGGTCTGGGTCGGCCAGCCGCGTGGCGGCCCGCTCGGGTCCTCCCGGATCCACGCCGGCGCCAGCCAGGCGCGCGCGGCTGGCTCGGCGGCCGGACGGCGGGCAGGCGACCGCCGAGCTGGCGCTCGGCCTGCCGACCCTCGGCGCCGTCGTCCTGCTAGCGCTCTGGCTGCTCGCCGCGGCCGGCGCGCAGGCCCGCGCCCAGGAGGCGGCCAGGATCGGAGCTCGGGCCGCCGCGAGGGGTGACGACGACCGCCAGGTCGCGGCTTGGGCACATCTGGCCGCCCCGGCGGGCGCCACGGTCACGATCTCCCGGCAGGCCGGCGAGGTCACGGTGACGGTTCAGATCCGGCTGTCCGTAGCGGGCTCCCCGCTGCCACCGGCCCACATCGCGGCCAGCGCCGTCGCCCCGACGGAACCTGCCGCGGCCGGCGCGAGCACCGCCGGCCCAGCCGCGGCCGGCTCTGGCGGCCAGGTGGCCGGTGGCGACCCCGAGGCTGGCGAGCGAGACGAGGAGGCTCCCGGATGAACCCGGCGGCCAGGCGGTCAGCCTGGCGCGGCGCCGATCGCGGGTCGGCGACGGTGCTACTGCTGGGCTGGCTGATGGTCCTCGCGATGTCGGCCGGGATCCTGCTCGCGGTCAGCGCGGTCTCGCTCACCCGGCGTCAGGCGGCCACGGGTGCGGACCTCGCGGCACTCGCGGCCGCCTCGGACCGGACCGGCGACCCGGCGGCGGCCTGCGGCCGAGCGCGAATCCTCGCCATCCGCAACGGCGCCGAGCTGGTCGTCTGCCGGGCCACCGGCGACGCGATCGAGGTGGTCGCACAGGTACACCCGCCGCCTGCCCTGCGGCTGCTCGGCCCGCTGGCCGCCACCTCCCGCGCTGGTCCCTGGATCGGCGCGACCGGCCAGACCGAGACGGGACCCAGCGGATGATCACGACTGGGTCACCGTCGATCGAAGCCCTCGCCGAACCCGCCAGGACCATTGCCAGCCACCCAGCACCCCCTTGAGAAGCCAGACGGGACGGCCAAGGCCGCCGCCGGTGCCCGGTGGGTCACGGTCCGTCCAGCCTCCCGAGGATCGTGGTGAGAAGCCGGACCGCGGCGGCCTTGTCGAGTGGCTCGTTGCCATTGCCGCATTTCGGTGACTGCACGCACGACGGGCACCCGGCCGGGCACTCGCAGGCGGACACGGCGTCGCGGGTCGCCGTCAGCCAGGTGCCAAAGCGCCCGTAGCCGCGCTCGGCGAAGCCGGCGCCACCCGGATGACCGTCGTAGACGAACACGGTCGTCTGCTCGGTGTCCGGATGCAGCGCGGTCGACACACCGCCGATGTCCCAACGGTCGCAGGTGGCGAACAGCGGGAGCAGCCCGATCGCGGCGTGCTCGGCGGCGTGTACCGCGCCGGGCACGTCGGCCGGCTCGACGCCGGCGTCCTCCAGCAGCCGGTCCGAGACCACGTACCAGACCCCTCGGGTACGCAGGTGGCGCGGCGGCAGGTCGAGCGGGACGTCCCCGAGCACCTCACCGGTGGTGATGAGCCGCCGCTGGTAGCCGACCACCTGGCTGGTCACCTCGACGGTGCCGAAGTACACGGCCAGGTCACGGTCGACGACCCGTGCCCGGGTCTGCCCGACGATCCGGATGTCGGTGTGGTCGCGGGCCGTCGTCGTCCAGTCCGGCGCGGCATGGACGACGAAGGCGACCGACTCCTCCAGGTCGAGCTCCTCGACGACAAAGCTCACGCCCTGGTGCAGATAGACGGCGCCGGGGTGAACGGTCGAGTGCGAGGTCGCCGCGTCCACCGTGCCGAGCAGCCGCCCCGTGCCGGACTCGACGATGCGCACCGGCGGGCCGCCGACGCCCCGGATGTCGACGTCGGGCCGACCACGCTGGGTCCAGTACCAGCCGGCCGGTCGCCGACGCAGCCGGCCGCGCCGGACAAGGTCATCGAGCACCGGTCGCGAGGCGGCCCCGAACAGTTCCAGGTCGCTCTCGGTGATGGGCAGCTCCGCGGCGGCGCACTCCAGCTGCGGGCCGAGCACGTAGGGATTGTCGGGATCGAACACGGTCGCCTCGACGGGCCTGCCGAACACCGCCTCGGGGTGATGCACCAGGTAGGTGTCAAGCGGGTCGTCCCTGGCGACCAGCACGGCGAGCGCTCCCTGCCCCGACCGGCCGGCGCGGCCGGCCTGCTGGCGCAACGAGGCCAGCGTCCCCGGATAGCCCGCGATCACGGTGGCGTCCAGGCCGCTGATGTCGACACCGAGCTCAAGCGCCGAGGTCGCGGCGACGCCGAGCAGATCACCGGAGCGCAGCCGGGCCTCCAGGTCACGGCGCTCCTCGGCCAGGTAGCCGGCCCGATAGGCCGCGACCCGCTCGCCGAGCTCGGGCGCCACCAGGCCCAGGGCCCGGCGGGCCGAGTTCGCGACCACCTCGGCCGCCCGCCGCGAACGGACGAAGACCAGCGTGCGCACGCCGTCGGCCACCAGGTCCGCCAACAGGTCCGCCGACTCGGCGGTGGCCGAGCGCCTCACCGGCGCCCCGTTCTCGCCGGCGCCCGGGCCGTCGTCGCCCTCCGTGCCCTCAGCCGCCGTGGCCACGCCACCACCAGCGCCGGCCCTGGTCGGGTGGTCCCCCCCAACCGATGCGCCCCTTCCAGCCACACCGGCCACGCCAGCCATACCGACAGCCCCGGCTCGTCCGGCGACCCCGGCGACCCCGGCGAGCTTGCCCGCGCCGGTCAGCCTGCCAGCCCCGCCAGGTCCGGGGCCGGCGGCGGCCAGCCGCCCGCCCGCGGCGGCGTCCGGCTGGCGCCGGCCGGCCGTGAGGAACAGTGGCGGCTCGTACAGGACGAAGTCGGTCGCCCCGCGCGGGGAGCCGTCCTCATCAACCACGTCGACGTCGAGGCCCGTCAGCCGGGCCGCCGCGACCCCGGGGTCGGCGACGGTGGCCGATGCGAGCACGAAGACCGGGTCCGACCCGTAGCGGGCACAGACCCGCCGCAGCCGGCGCAGCACCTGCGCCACGTGCGCGCCGAACACCCCGCGGTAACCGTGGCACTCGTCGATCACGACGTAGCGCAGGCCGCGCAGGAACGGCCCGAACCGGCGATGGCCCGGCAGGATCCCCCGGTGCAGCATGTCCGGGTTGGTCAGGACGAAGGTGGCATGCGCGCGCACCCACTCCCGCTCGCCGGCGGGCGTGTCGCCGTCGTAGCTGGCCGCGCGGACGGCCGTCAGCGCCAGCGAGCGCACCGCGCGAAGCTGGTCGTGGGCCAGCGCCTTGGTGGGAGCCAGATAGAGGGCCCGCGCCGACGGGTCGGCGAGCAGCGTGGTGAGCACCGGGAGCAGGTAGCCGAGCGACTTGCCGGACGCCGTTCCGGTCGCGAGCACGACGCTTCGGCCGGCGAACGCCGCCCCCGCCGCCGCGGCCTGATGGCTCCACGGTGCCGTGACGCCGGCGGAGCGCAGCCGCCCGAGCAGCAGCGGGTCCGCCCACTCCGGCCAGTCCACCGCCGTTCCAGCCCGCGCGGGAACCCGCTCGACGTGGGTCACGCACCGGTCCCGCCGGCGGTCGGCCCGCAGCCGGGACAGGATCTCGGACCCGCGGTCGTCACCCACCTCGGACTCCCGTCTCCCGCGCTCGCCGGCGCGCGTGGTCAATCGGCCGAACCTCCCGGACCGTTCCTGCCAGCCCTGCCAGTCCCGTCAGCTCACGCCTGGTGGCTTGTCGGCACGAGCGGGCCCAGCACCGGCTCCCGTGGTCCTCGGATGCCCCAGGCGTTCTCAAGAGTAGGCAAGCCGCACTATGCCGCACTGTCCTGGCCGTTCGCCGCGCGCGACCGGCGCCGCCCGCGGCCCCCGGACCAGCGGCGCGCCGCCGACGCCGAACCGGCCGAAAAGCCGCATTGGCGTCTTTCGGCCAGACCCCACCGACAGGTCACCGAGAGTGGCAGACGGCAACGGAAGATCCGGCGTAGATTTCCGGTGGCGTCGGTACGCGTCAGGTCCGGCGCGTCGGGCCATTCCGGCGCACTAGGACCATGATGGTGTGGGGTCATGCCAGCCCGTGGAGCCATCTGCTCGGCTGTGTGATGCAGCGGTCGGATTGGCCCTCCACGCCGCGGGGTAGTGGCGCCTGCAGTCGGGTCACTCAGACCCGAACGCCCCATGCGCCTGACCGACAAGTCGACGTAGTACGCAGGAGGATCCGTGGACCTGTCCCTCACGACCCGCCAGGAAGGCGACCACACGGTCGTCGTCGTGGGCGGCGAGATCGACGTCTACACCGCGCCGAAGCTGCGTGAGCAGCTCATCGACCTCGTCTCAGCCGGCTCCTACCACCTGGTCGTCGACATGGAGGGCGTCGAGTTCCTCGACTCCACCGGTCTCGGCGTCCTCGTCGGTGGCCTCAAGCGGGTCCGGGCACACGACGGCTCGCTGCGCCTCGTCTGCACACAGGAGCGCATCCTCAAGATCTTCCGGATCACGGGCCTGACCAAGGTCTTCCCGATCCACGCCTCTGTAGAGGAAGCACTCTCCGCCAGCGACTGAGGCGCCTGGCTGGCCACCCGGCCCACCGTCCCCGTGACGGTGGTGTACACGGGGTGGCCCACCAAGGACGTCGCGCCGGGGTCCCGCCCCGGCCGCTCTGGGACCTTGGTCGAGCATCGCCCGACGGGGCGGGACCGATCGGCCTCACCGGCCGGCGCGGGTTCCCGACGAGGCTCGAGGCACCCGCGCGCCGCCTCGCCGGCACTGGCCAGGCACGGCCGCTCGGCGATGAGATGGTCGGGGCCGCCCCAGAGACGATGCTCACCAACAGGACAGAACCCCGGAGGCCACATGTCCACCGTCGAGTTGCGCTTCGCCGCCCTGCCGGGGCACGTCCGCACCGCCCGCAGGATCGCGATGGCGGTCGCGCGCCGCGCCGGGGTACCGACCGGCGTGCTCGACGAGATCGGGATCGCCGTCGGCGAGGCCTGCCTGCGCGCGGTGAACGTGAACCGCCGCCGCGCGCCCGAGAACCTGGTCGAGGTCCAGATGACGGGCGTCGACGGCACCTTCACCGTCGCGGTCGCCGACTCGGGTGAGCCGGGCGACGACGTGGCGCCGGGCCCGGACGGCGGCCTGCTCGGCGCCCCGGCGCTGCTCGACCTGGGCACCGGCGACGCCCGGCCCGCCGGCGACCCGCTGACGGCTCTCCCCGGCGACCAGGAGCCCGGGGCGGCCGGTTCGGCTCTGCCGCCGGGCATCGGCCTCGCCCTCATCGAGGGGCTGGTCGACGACGTCCAGATCCGCCGCCGCCCAGACGGCGTCGGCACGGTGGTGACGATGACCTGGGACACCGCCACCTTCGTCGGCAGCGGCCTGGAGGGCGACATGGCGACGGCGGGCAACCCCGCCCACTAGAGGGCCGGCGGCCATTGTCCCAGGATCACTGACGGCGAAACCCGCCGGCCGGCCCCGCGGGATCCCGGAGGCACGTCGCTCGCGACATGTGCCCCTACGGACCCGCAGAGGGCGGTCGGCGGCAAAAACGAGCGCACGCCGCAGACGTGTGGATAGACTCCGCCGCATCTCACAGACGGTGTAGCTGGCCGTCCGTGACCGGAATTGGTGCTCCTGGTGGAGCGCGGTGGAGGTGGGGCAGGGACCTTCCGCGAGACGGCAACGCAGGCGCCGAGTCAGCCGGCAGGCGTGGTACTCCCCGAGCAAAGGGCGCCACGACGCCGGTCGATGTTACCTGCGCGCCGCCAGCCACGGTTTGACCCGCGAACCCACGACATCCCCGACTAGCCACCCGCGGCGTCGTCCGATGCGACGCTCTGCTGTGACCGTTGGGCCTGCGCGCACCGTCGAGCCACGACGGCGTGCGGACGCCCGACCGTCCAGGGGACAAATAGTGCAGACCGGGAGGAGCCATGTCCCCGATCCAAGCCGCGGAGTCACCCGCGGCCGCTGGGATCGACCTTACTGGCGGGCAACTGGGATTGGTCGCCGGTGTGGCGTTCATCGCAGCGTTGGCCCTGCTCGTGGCCGCTTTTCTGGTCCGCGAGGTACTCGCGGCCAGCCAGGGCGGACCCAAGATGATCGAGGTCGGCGCCGCGGTACAGCAGGGCGCCGCCGCCTATCTGCGCCGGCAGTTCAAGACCCTGGCCGGGTTCGTCGTCGTCATCCCGTTCGTCCTCCTGGCGCTGCCGGCGGACGACACCGGCGCCAGAGTCGGCCGCTCGGTGTTCTTCGTCGTCGGCGCGGTCTTCTCCGCGCTCGTCGGCTTCGTCGGCATGTCGCTGGCGACCAGGGCTAACACCAGGACAGCGGCGGCGGCCAACGAGCGCGGCGAGAAGGCCGCGCTTCGACTGGCGTTCCGCACCGGCGGCGTCGTCGGCATGTTCACCGTCGGGCTCGGCCTGCTCGGCGCCGCCGTCGTGGTGCTCGTCTTCCGGGACACCGCGCCGCAGGTGCTGGAGGGATTCGGTTTCGGCGCCGCGCTGCTCGCGATGTTCATGCGGGTCGGCGGCGGCATCTTCACCAAGGCCGCCGACGTGGGCGCCGACCTGGTCGGCAAGGTAGAGAAGGGCATCCCCGAGGACGACCCGCGCAACGCCGCGACCATCGCGGACAACGTCGGCGACAACGTCGGCGACTGCGCCGGGATGGCGGCGGACCTGTTCGAGTCGTACGCGGTCACCCTGGTGGCCGCGCTGATCCTCGGCGTCGGGGTGTTCGGCGCGCACGGGCTCGTGTTCCCGCTGCTGATCCCGGCTGTCGGCGTCATCACCGCCGTGATCGGCATCTTCGCGGTCAGCCCACGCGCCAAGGACCGCAACGGGATGGCCGCGATCAACCGCGGGTTCTTCATCTCGGCCGTGATCTCCGCGATCGGCGTCGTCATCGTCGCGTTCGTCTACCTGCCGACCAGCTTCGCCGACTTCCCCGGCATGGCGGGCAGCACCCAGGACGGCAACCCACGAGTAATCGCGATCAGCGCCGTGCTGATCGGAATCGTGCTCGCCGCGGCGATCCAGCTGCTTACCGGCTACTTCACCGAGACGGCCCGCAAGCCGGTCCGGAGCGTCGTCGAAGCCTCCACCACCGGCCCGGCTACCAACATCCTCGCCGGCATTGGCGTGGGCCTCGAATCGGCGGTCTACTCGGCGGTGCTGATCGGCGCGGCGGTGTTCGGCGCCTATCTGCTCGGCTCGGGCAGCATCACGGTCGCGCTGTTCGCGGTGGCGCTCGCCGGCACGGGGCTGCTCACCACGGTCGGCGTGATCGTGTCGATGGACACGTTCGGCCCGGTGAGCGACAACGCCCAGGGCATCGCGGAGATGTCCGGCGAGGTCACCGCGGAGGGCGCGGCGATCCTGACCTCGCTCGACGCGATCGGCAACACCACCAAGGCCATCACCAAGGGCATCGCGATCGCGACAGCGGTGTTCGCCGCGACCGCGCTGTTCGGCTCGTTCACCGACACGATCGTCGAGGCGCTAGGCAAGGCGGGAGTCAGCGGCGACGCGGCCCGCGGCCTCGGCGGCCTCAACGTGGCCTACCCGGACGCGCTGGTCGGCCTGATTCTCGGGGCGGCGGTCGTGTTCCTGTTCTCGGGGCTCGCGATCAACGCGGTCGGCCGAGCCGCCGGCCGGGTCGTCTGGGAGGTGCGCGCCCAGTTCCGCGACCATCCGGGGATCATGGAGGGCACCGAGAAGCCGGACTACAAGGCCGTGGTCGACATCTGCACCCGCGACTCATTGCGCGAGCTCATCACGCCGGGAACCCTCGCCGTGATGGCTCCGATCGCGGTCGGGTTCGGCCTCGGCTACCCGCCGCTGGGCTCGTTCCTGGCCGGCGCGATCGCCGGCGGCGTGCTGATGGCCGTCTTCCTCGCCAACTCGGGCGGTGCCTGGGACAACGCGAAGAAGCTGGTCGAGGACGGCGCACACGGCGGGAAGGGATCCGAGGTCCACGCCGCGACGGTCATCGGCGACACCGTGGGTGACCCGTTCAAGGACACCGCGGGCCCGGCGATCAACCCGCTGATCAAGGTGATGAACCTGGTCAGCCTGCTGATCGCGCCGACCGTGGTGAAGTTCTCGGTGGGCGAGGACAAGAACACCTGGCTGCGGATCGTCATCGCCGTCGCGGCCGTCGCCGTGATCGCCGCGGTGATCGTGATCTCCAAGCGGCGCGGCTCGGCACTGGACGCGGCACCGTCCTCCTCGGGTGCTCCGGCGGTGGCGGACTCGTCCAATGTCACGGTCACGGGCACCGACTCGACCGCGGCGGTGTCCCCGGACCAGACGACCGCCAACCAGGTGAACGTCTAGGCCGGGCGGCTTCCCGCCGATTCGCGCCACGCCGGTCCGGAGACTCGGCCCTGGCCTGGAGCGAATCGGCGGGGATCCACACCCGGGGGCTCCGACCCGGCAGTGCCTCTGAGGACTCGGCCGCTTGACCGAGGCCAGCCGCCCGGACTCCCCGGGCCGGGACTCCCCGGGCCGGGACTCCCCGCCCGTACCGGCCCGATCAGGGCAGGATTCCGACCGCCCGCAGCCGGCGCACCGGCGGCGGGCGGTCGCTGCCGTTAGGCGGCCCGCCATGAGGGCACCTCCCCGGCATGGGGAGGTCGGTCACGTGACGCGCTCAGGGGATGGCGTACCGGCACCGTGAGCCCTTACCGTGGCGGCGGTGTCCACCCCACCGGGCCGCCGTGGTCCGGCGCGGCCAGGCCGTCTCCACCCGCCCCGCCAGGCACGCGGGCGTGGGCGAGGCCGGCGGCTGGGTGCGCCAGGGCCATGACGGTCCGGTGGGACCTGGACAGGCACGGGCTGTGATGGCGGCCGGGCATCGCCGCTGTCGGGGCTGAGGGGCCGCGGCGCGGTGACCGTGGCACGGTGATAAGGAAGGTGAAGTCTGACCGGGGGGCCGGGCGCGTCCCCCCGGCGCACCTGCGTGCCACCATCGAACCTCGCCCGGCCGTCTCGGACGGGCGGCGAGAAGCCGGCTGGGACGGCGCGGCGTACCGTGCAGCACGACACGTGCACCGGTTGCGGTGACGGCTCACCGGTTGGGGTGGGGTGGGGCCCGGTGTGGGCGCGAGCGAGCGCCCTGCCGGTCATCCGGCCCACGGCGTCCGGTCACCGCGGTGGCCGGCGGCCAGCCAGCCGGGCACGTGCCAGCCCTCGACGTCGCCAGCCAGCGACGCCGCCAGCCATGAGACCGCCGACAGCGACACGAGAACAGCAGTACCGAGGAGACCAGTGCCACCGCGCGCGAAGACGACGGCCCGGACCCCGTCCCGGTCGTCCACCCCGCTAGCCGAGCCGCTCGACGTCGACGAGGACGTCCTGGATGCGGCCGAGCAGGTCGACGAGGCCGAGACGCCGTCCGGCACCGCCCGCGGCGGCGCCGGACGACGGCGGTCCACCGCCGGCGGCACGGGCACCCGGCTGGTGATCGTCGAGTCGCCGGCGAAGGCGAAGACGATCGCGGGCTACCTCGGGCCTGGCTGGCAGGTCGAGTCGAGCATCGGCCACATCCGCGACCTGCCACGCAGCGCCGCGGACGTGCCGGCGGCGCACAAGGGCAAGCCGTGGGCCCGGCTTGGGGTGGACGTCGACAACGGCTTCGAGCCCCTCTACATCGTCACCCCGGACAAGCGCCAGCAGGTCACCAAGCTCAAGGAGCTGGTCAAGGACGCGAGCGAGCTCTACCTCGCGACGGACGAGGACCGCGAGGGCGAGGCGATCGCCTGGCACCTGCTGCAGACGCTCAAGCCGACCGTGCCGGTCAAGCGGATGGTCTTCCACGAGATCACCCCGCAGGCGATCCGCCGGGCCGTCGAGAGCCCGCGCGAGATCGACGAGAACCTCGTCAACGCCCAGGAGACCCGGCGCATCCTGGACCGTCTCTACGGCTACGAGGTCTCCCCCGTGCTGTGGAAGAAGGTCATGCCGCGCCTGTCCGCGGGCCGGGTGCAGAGCGTCGCGACGCGCATCCTGGTCGAGCGGGAGCGGGCGCGGATGCGTTTCCGCTCGGCGGACTACTGGAACATCGAGGGCCGGTTCGCCGCCACCGTCGGCCACGACGGCAAGGCGCCCGACCCGACCGCGCTGCCCGCGACCCTGGTGGCGCTCGACGGCCGCCGCCTCGCCACCGGCCGCGACTTCGACGCCGCGGGCAGGCTCACGTCGGCCGAGGTCGTCCGCCTCGACGAGGCGGGCGCGACCGGCCTCGCCGAGCGGCTGGCCGCCACCGTCTTCGCCGTCCGCTCGGTGGAGACCAAGCCGTACCGGCGCTCGCCCTACGCGCCGTTCATGACGTCGACGCTGCAGCAGGAGGCGGGCCGCAAGCTGCGGTTCTCCAGCCAGCGCACCATGCAGATCGCGCAGAAGCTGTACGAGAACGGCTACATCACCTACATGCGGACCGACTCGACGAACCTGTCCGAGACGGCGCTGGCCGCCGCCCGCGAGCAGGCCCGCCAGCTCTACGGCCCGGAGTACGTGCCGGACAAGCCGCGTGTGTACACGAAGAAGGTCAAGAACGCCCAGGAGGCGCACGAGGCGATCCGCCCCGCCGGCGACACCTTCCGCACCCCCGGCGAGGTGCGCGCCGGGCTCGACGCCGACGGCTTCCGCCTCTACGAGCTGATCTGGCGGCGCACCGTGGCGAGCCAGATGGCCGACGCCCGCGGAACCAGCGCCACGGTCCGCATCGGTGGCAGGTCCAGCGCGGGTGAGGACGCCGAGTTCGCCGCCAGCGGCAAGGTCATCACCTTCCCCGGCTTCCTGCGTGCCTACGTCGAGGGTGCCGACGACCCGGACGCCGAGCTTGAGGACCGCGAGACGCGGCTGCCGGATGTCCGCCAGGGCGATCCGCTGACCACCCGGCAGCTCACCCCGCGCGGCCACTCCACCAGCCCGCCGCCCCGGTTCACCGAGGCGAGCCTGGTCAAGACGCTGGAGGAGCTGGGCATCGGCCGGCCGTCTACCTACGCGTCGATCATCGGCACGATCCAGGACCGCGGCTATGTGTGGAAGAAGGGCACCGCGCTGGTGCCGAGCTTCATCGCGTTCGCCGTCGTGGGCCTGCTCGAGGACCACTTCACCCGGCTGGTCGACTACCGGTTCACCGCGTCGATGGAGGACGACCTCGACGACATCGCTGCCGGCACGGCGGGCTCGACAGACTGGCTGACCCGCTTCTACTTCGGCGACGGCACCCCCGCCGAGGCCGGCGGGGAAAACGGCACCGCGGTCGGCGGCAGCGGTGCCAACGGCAAGGTGGCCGGCGGTGGCAACGGCAAGGTGGCCGCCGACGCGGGGCTCAAGCACCTGGTCAGCGAGCGGCTCGGTGAGATCGACGCCCGCGAGGTCAACTCGATCCCGCTCGGCGAGGCCGACGACGGCGTGTCGGTGGTGGTCCGAGTCGGCCGCTACGGCCCGTACGTCCAGTACGGCGAGCGGCGCGCCAGCGTGCCGGAGGATCTGCCGCCGGACGAGCTGACGATCCCGAAGGCGCTCGAACTGCTGGAGGCGCCGTCGGATGACCGGGTTCTCGGCGCCGATCCCGAGACCGGGGCGACCATCACCGCGAAGGCGGGCCGCTACGGCCCGTACGTGACCACCGACACCGACCCGCCGCGGACCGCGAGCCTGCTGTCGACCATGGCACTGGAGACGGTCACGCTCGACGACGCCCGCAAGCTGCTCACGCTGCCAAGGTTGCTCGGCGCGGGCGAGGACGGCGAGGAGATCACCGCCCAGAACGGCCGTTACGGCCCCTACGTGAAGAAGGGGACGCAGAGCCGCTCCCTGGAGTCCGAGGAGCAGCTGTTCACGGTGACCCTCGAGCAGGCGCTCGCGCTGCTGGCGCAGCCGAAGACGCGCGGGCGGCGCAGCGCGGCCGAGACCCCGCCGCTGCGTGAGCTCGGGCCCGACCCGGCGAGCGGCAAGCCAGTCGTGCTCAAGGAGGGCCGCTTCGGCCCGTACGTGACCGATGGCGAGACCAACGCGAGCCTGCGCAAGGGCGACGAGATCGCGACCCTGACGATCGAGCGTGCCGCCGAGCTGCTCGCGGACAGGCGCGCCCGCGGTCCCGCCACCCCGCGCCGCGCGTCCAGCCGGTCGGCCACGGGAACCGGCGCCAAGGCCGCCAAGCCCGCGGCGGGCGCGGCCAAGGCGAAGTCCACCGCGAAGGGCAAGACGACGGCGAAGGCGGGCACGGGAACGCGCGCCGCCACCAAGCGGTCGGCCGGATCCGGCGGCACCAGCGAGGCTGGCTGATGGTCCCCGACTACGGGGACGAGAAGGACACTCGGGCCACGGCGGGCCTGATGCCCGAGCCAGGCCACACGGGCGGCCTGGATGGGCCGCCCGTGGACGATGTGGCCGCGGAGGGGGACGCGCCAGCCCGGCCCGTCGGCAACCCGAGCGGCGAGTTAACGCCGCGCCGTCCGCGGCGCGCCGGCTGGGCCGTCAAGACAGTCGGCCAGCATCCGGTCACCAGCGTGCCGGAGCCACCGGAACGGCGTGCGCCAGCGAGCTCCGACGAGGGTGACGTGCGCGCGGTGCTGCGCATCCCGGAGTTCCGCCGGCTGTGGATCCAGCTGGGGCTGTCCAGCCTCGGCGACTGGATGGGCCTGCTCGCGACCACCGCGATGGTCACCCAGCTGCAGCACGGCTTCTCCGGCCAGGCGTACGCGCTCGGCTCCCTGCTGATCATCCGGCTGGCGCCGGCGCTGATCTTCGGCCCGCTGGCCGGCGCGGTCGCCGACAAGCTCGACCGCCGGCTGACCATGGTGGTCACCGACCTGCTGCGCTTCGTCCTGTTCCTGTCGATCCCGATCGTCGGCACGCTGACCTGGCTGCTGATCGCGTCGTTCCTGATCGAGTGCGTGACCCTGCTGTGGGCGCCGGCCAAGGAGGCGAGCGTCCCGCATCTCGTACCGAAGGAGCGGCTGGCGGCGGCCAACACACTCAGCCTGCTCACCACCTACGGCAGCGCGCCGGTAGCGGCGGCGATCTTCGCCCTGCTGGCGACCCTCTCGCGCAGCCTCGCGCCGGGGCACCCGTACTTCCGGGATTCGTCCGTCGACATCGCGCTCTACTTCAACGCCGTGACCTTCCTGCTGTCGGCGCTGGTGATCTGGGGGCTCAAGTCGATCGGCAAGGCGGCACGCCCGGAGCACGGCCCGGAGCCGGGCTTCTTCGCCTCCATCACCGAGGGCTGGAAGTTCGTCGGCAACGACCGGCTGGTGCGGGGCCTGGTCATCGGCATCCTCGGCGGATTCGCCGGCGCCGGCTGTGTCATCGCGCTGGGCAAGCTCTACGTCCAGATCCTCGGCGGAGGGGACGCCGCCTACGGCGTACTGTTCGCGGCCGTGTTCATCGGCCTCGCGACCGGGATGGCGATCGGGCCGAAACTGCTCGGCGACTACAGCCGCACCCGCCTGTTCGGGGTCTGCGTCACCGGCGCCGGCATCACCCTGGTGTTCGTCGCGATCATCCCGAACCTGGTGCTGGCCTGCATTCTCGTCGTCCTGGTGGGCATGTTCGCCGGGGTGGCATGGGTGACCGGCAACACCCTCCTGCAGGCCGAGGTGGCCGATGAGCTGCGCGGGCGCACCTTCGCGCTCGTGCAGTCGCTGGTCCGCATCGACCTGCTGCTGGTGCTGGCCGCCGCGCCGGCGCTGGTCGGCCTGATCGGCTCGCACAGCGTGCACTTGTGGGGCGACGTCAACGTCCGGGCCGACGGCGTGACCTTCGTGCTGCTCGGCGGCGGTGTCCTCGCCATAGTCGTGGGCCTGTTCGCCTACCGGCAGATGGACGACCACTCCGGGGTGCCCGTCCTCCCGGAGCTGTGGAACGCGCTGCGCGGCCGTAGGCAGAACCGCCGACCGCGCCATGCTGGCCTGTTCGTCGCGATCGAGGGAGCGGACGCCGCCGTGAGGGCCAGCCAGCTCGAGGCGCTGCGCTCGTGGCTCACCGAGACCGGGCGCGAGGTGGTAGTCGCCTCGGACGCGGTGATCGCCGCCCCCCTGGAGGCGTCGCTGCGCCAGCTGCAGGCGGACCCGTCGGCGGCGCTGCACCCCCGGACCGAGGCCCTGCTCGCGGCGGCGGCCAGGGCCGAGCACGTCGCCAGGGTGATCGAACCGGCGCTCGCGCGCGGCGCCGTGGTCCTCACCGACCACTACGTCGACTCGACGGTCGCGCACCAGAGCGCCGCGAGCTGCGCCGGCCTGGACGAGCTGACCGTGCTGGCCCAGTGGGCCACCATGTCGCTGCTCCCCGACGTCACGGTCCTGCTGGACACCGAGACGTCCGCGGACGCCGACGCCGGCACGACGGCGACGGACACGGACACGGACGTGCCTGGCTCCCCTGCCCCCGGGTTCCTGAACGGCTCGGCGGCAGGCCACGCCCCGACGTTCGGCGAGGAGGTCCGCGCCGCCTACCTGCGGCTCGCGGACGAGGAGTCGCATCGGTACCTGGTGCTCGACTGCGCCGCGCCGGCGGGCGAGCTGCACGCCCGGATCCGCCGGGTGGTCGCCCGCCGACTCGGGGACGCCACCCTCAGCGACATCGGCGACACGGACGGCCCCACTGTGACGGCCGCCGCCGCCGGCGGCCCGGAGCTGACGGCCGTCGCCGCTGGCGGAACCGGACCGGGCCGTCCGCCGGGCACCGGGCGCGGCGACGAACCCGACCGGCGCGGCGGCGTCGACCGGCGCAGCCCGATCATGGATACCGGAGCGCCCGACTCCACGCGGTTCCCCGAGGGCTCGGCGTGAGCGTCTGGGAGTCGCTCACCGGCCAGGACGCGGTCGTCGACACCCTCTCCACGGCCGCCAAGGCGGCCGCGCTCATCGGTGGCCCGGACGGCGCCATCGCCGCCGCCAGGGCAGGGATGACCCATTCCTGGCTGTTCACCGGCCCCTCCGGCGCCGGCCGCGTCGACGCCGCCAGGACCTTCGCCGCCGCGCTGAGCTGCGAGCGCGCCTCGGCGGCCAGAGCGGCGGGGGCGGCGGGGGCGTCCGGCGAGCCGGCGGGCCCACCTGGCTGTGGCGAGTGCGTCGGCTGCCACACCGTCCTCACCAACACGGCGGCCGACCTGCGCACGGTGCGCGCGGAGGGGCTCTCGCTCGGCGTGCAGGACGTGCGGGCGCTGGTCAGGGACGCGGCGAGTGCCCCGACCAGTGGCCGCTACCGGATCCTGCTCATCGAGGAGGCGGACCGGCTCACGGACTCCGCTGCCAACGCCCTGCTCAAGGCGCTGGAGGAACCGGCTGAGCGGTCCGTGTTCCTGCTGTGCGCGCCCTCGGTGGACGACGTGATTCCCACGATCCGGTCTCGATGCCGGGTGGTGGCGCTGCGGCTGCCGTCCGTCGACGACATCGCCAACGCGCTGCTGCGCGACGGCGTCGACGAGCGGACGGCACAGGTCGCCGCGAGGGCGTCGCAGGGCCACCTTGGCCGGGCCCGCCTGCTCGCCGTCGACGAGCGGGCCAGGGCGGGGCGTGCCCAGGTGCTGGCGGTGCCTGGCCGGCTCGGCCGCGCGGCCGACTGCCTGGGCGCCGCCGCCGACCTCGTGGCCGCGGCGAACGCGGACGCCGACACGGCGAACACCGAGCGGGACGAGGCGGAGGCGGAGGCCCTGCGCACGGCGCTCGGCGTCGGGGCGACCTCGTCCGGCGCCGCGGGACGCTCGAAACGGGCGACGAAGACGGCGCCAAAAGCCAAAACGATGATGATCCGCGGCGCCGCCGGGGCGCTCAAGGACCTGGAGAAGTCGCAGAAGAGCCGCGGCCGGCGCACGGTGCTCGACTCGCTCGACCGGACGTTGCTGGACCTCGCGGGTCTCTACCGGGACGTGCTCGCCCACCAGCTCGGCGCGACCGTCGACCCGGTCAACCCCGACGCCGCCGCCGAGATCAGCCGGCTCGCCGCCGCGGCGACCCCGGAGCGCACCCTGCGTCGACTGGAGGCAGTCCTGGCGACCAGGGACGCGCTCGCCGCCAACCCGGGCCTGGTCGCCCAGCTTGCCGTCGAGTCCCTCACCCTGACTCTCCGGGACGCCTGAACCGAAGGCGGCCGGCCGGGCACGGGAGCGCCCTCCCTCCCACTCCCTCTCATGAGCCGCTGACCGATCCGCGAAGCACTGGGTTCTGCCAGCAAGCCGGATCGGCCGCCGAGTGGGCAGGTAACGAGCTCACAGGCCGGGGCCGATTCCTCGACGGGTCAGTCGACGGGAAAGTCGCGGTCGACGGCGGCGGAAGGGCGCATTCAGGGTCCCGTTCCCCGACGAACCGGGTGCTTCGGTGAGAACGCGGACGTACGCTCAGGGCGAACGGCGACTTCCGCCACATTCGGTCAGGTCAGAGTGACCTGGTCGGATGTACGGCCAGGTCCCACGTGGCCGGGATGGCTGGCATGGCCGGCCGGTGCCGGTGCCGGGCCACTCCGCGGTGCCTCGCGGCGGACACGACAGGACGGCGGACACGACAGGACGGCGGGCACGCATGTCGATGATGTGCGCGGTGGCCTTCTCGCCCCGCGGGAAGCTGTACTACGCCGACCCAGGGCAGCTGGCGCCCCGTGTCGGCGACCGGGTGCTCGTCCCCACCGACGACGGCCCGGCGGTCGCGACCTGCATGTGGGCGCCGCAGTGGGTGAGCGAGGACGTCGGCCACCTGCCGGTCCTCGCCGGGTTCGCGGCCGACGACGACGTCGAGCGGGACCAGGTGTCCCGGCGGCGGCGCGCCCAGGCGAGGGTCGCGGCCAAGCGGCTGGTCCGGGAGCACGGCCTGCCCATGAAGATCGTCGGGGTGGACCACGTCGACACGTCGGACACCTTCACGATCTACTTCACCGCCGACGGACGGGTTGACTTCCGTTCCCTCGTCCGCGAGCTGAACCGGACGCTGGACACTCGGGTTCTCCTACGCCAGCTGTCCGCCAGGGACAGCGCAAAGCTGCAGGGCGGCATCGGGTCCTGCGGCAGGGAGCTGTGCTGCTCCACGTTTCTGACCGACTTCGAGCCGGTGAGCATCCGGATGGCCAAGGACCAGAACCTGGCGCTCAATCCGCTGAAGATCAGCGGGGCCTGCGGCCGGCTGATGTGCTGCCTGCGCTACGAGCATCCGCTGTACGAGGAGTTCGCCGCCGCGGTCCCCGCCGTGGGCTCCCGGGCGAGCACTCCCGACGGCCCCGGCAGGGTGATCGGCCACGATGTGCCCCGCCAGCAGGTGACGGTGGCGCTCGACGCGGGCGGGCGGCGGGCCTGCGATCGGGCCGACGTCTGCTCCTCCCGCAAGACCCACGAGGCCGCCTATCCGACCGCCGCGGGCTCCGGATGCGGTTCCGTCAGTCTTCCCGAGGATGGGAGCCGGAACGGTGCCCAGGCTGACGCCCCGGATCAGAACGGGGAGGAGAGCTCCGTCGCACACCAAAGCGCGGCCGCGCCGGACGCCGCCATCCGGGAGGCTGCCGTGCCCGCGGTCGTTTCACAGCCGGACGAGGCAAGCCAGGAACCGCCGGCCAGCGACGGTGGGCACCGCCGGATCCGCCGACGTGCACGCTCCCGCCGCTCCGACTCGGACTGAGACGGGGATCCAGCTATGACCCGGTGGAGTCCCCGGCCTTCTGGGCACGGAGAACTCCACCGGATCACGGAATCACGGAGCTGGGCTCACGGGTCGAAGCGGTAACCCATGCCGCGCAGGGTGGTGACCAGCCGGCGCTGCGGCGGCCGGCCCTCGACCTTGGTCCGGACCCGCCGGACGTGCTCCGTCACGGTCGCGGGGTCCTGGAACCGCGTGCCCCAGACCTGCTCGAGCAGTTCCTCCCGGCTGAACACCCTGCGCGGATGACGGGCCAGGAAGGCGAGCAGCTCGTACTCACGGGCGGTCAGGTCGATCCGCTCACCGGCGACCGCGACCTCGCGGGCACGCAGGTCGATCGACACGTCGCCGTAGATCAGCGGCTCGTTGCCGTCCCCGCTGCGCTGGGGCGGCGCCTCCACCGGCCGGCGGCGCAGCCGGGCGCGAACCCTGGCCACCAGCTCGCGCAGCGAGTAGGGCTTGACGACGTAGTCGTCGGCCCCGAGCTCCAGGCCGACCACCCGGTCGACCTCCTCAGCCCGACCGGTTAGCATGATCACCGGCACCTCGCTCGTCTGCCGCAGCCGACTGAGCACGGCGAAGCCGTCCATCCGTGGCATTGCTACATCGAGTACAACCAGGTCAATCTCCGTCGTCTGAAACAGGCGGAGTGCGGTCTCGCCGTCGGCCGCCTCCAGCACGCGGTACCCGAATCGCTCAAGACTGCGCGCGAGTGCGACGCGCGATGCTTCATCATCTTCCGCGACGAGCAGCGAGGCCCCTCGCGTCGTCGTCGCAGTTGCTTCCCCGGTCATGGCGAAACCCTACGCAACCTCTCCAGCGCCACTGCGAGCGGGGTCGCATTTGACGAATTTCGGTCGACTGGCGACACCATGCTGACACATACATGTGACCACGCCAAAGCTTTCCGTAACGGAACCCCTACCCAAATCCCAGGGCGCACATCAACCCGTCACCAGACGATCCGGACACCCACCATCACATCCAACCCACCGCCATCAGACGAGACGACCAGCGCCGCCAGCCCGGCGCTCGCCCCCACATCCGCCGTCGGCGACCGAGATCGAAGATCGAGGCCGAGGTCGTCCGTGCGACGGCGGACCGCCAGCGATGCACCCACCCGAGCCGCGAACCAGAGCCATCCGCCAGTCGCAAGATCGCAAAAACGCGGCCGGGCCACACACGTCGGCCTCGTCATCCCATCTGGCATACTCGGAGCCGCGCCAGCCTCGCTGGACCAAGCCGAAGTAGCTCAGTGGCAGAGCAATCGCCTCGTAAGCGATAGGTCGCGGGTTCAATCCCCGCCTTCGGCTCGCGCCGGGGTCGCCTGCTCGCAGCCCTGACGGGCCGCTTCGCCAAAGGCCGTCATGTAGCCCCGGGGCCGAGCCCCGGACCCCACGCCAAGGGGCTCCGCCCCCTGGACCCCCACCCGGGTCGGCCGCTCGCAGCCCTGACGGGCCGCTTCGCCATGGGCCGTCATGTAGCCCCGGGGCCGAGCCCCGGACCCCACACCAAGGGGCTCCGCCCCCTGGACCCCCACCCGGGTCGGCCGCTCGCAGCCCTGACGGGCCGCTTCGCCATGGGCCGTCATGTCGCCCCGGGGCCGAGCCCCGGACCCCACACCAAGGGGCTCCGCCCCCTGGACCCCCACCCGGGTCGCCTGCTCGCAGCCCTGACGGGCCGCTTCGCCAAAGGCCGTCATGTCGCCCCGGGGCCGAGCCCCGGACCCCACGCCAAGGGGCTCCACCCCCTGGACCCCCACCCGGGTCGCCTGCTCGCAGCCCTGACGGGCCGCTTCGCCAAAGGCCGTCATGTCGCCCCGGGGCCGAGCCCCGGACCCCACGGCCCCGGCTCGCCGTTCATGCTCGACCTCGGGCGATGACCACGCGGCATCCCGCCTCGCAGCCCGACTCCCCCGAGGTCCGAGAGTCTGGCCCTTATAGCCGGGGCAGACATGATCGCTCTTTTCCTCTCCCCTTTTGGGAGCTGGCCGGGGGTTCGGGGGTGGAATTCATTTCCCGGCCGGATCCGCTCGTGGCGGGTGGGATCGACCACCGGAAAGAGAGTGATTGACGGACCATGCTCAGGGTGCTGAACCGAGGATGAACCGATCGGTGGCAGGCTGATGGTGGTCGGTCGCAAGTAGTTATAGAAGAATGACCAGGTCGGCGGACTGAACGTCGGCTGGTTTTGCTGCTCGGCCGGCCGAAACCGAAAGGTGACATCACCACCAGACGGAGGAACCGCCATGAAGACTGCATACCACGCACCGACCCTCCACGACGCCGGATCCTTCCACGAGCGCACCGGATGGGGCGGCGGCGGATGGGGCTGGGGCGGCGGCTGGGGCGGCGGATGGGGCTGGGGCGGCGGCTGGGGTGGCGGCTGGGGCTGGGGCTGGTAGGCCCACCCACTCGCAACCGCGTCGTCCTGACGCATCCCGTGGCGGGGGGCCCGCGGCCCCCCCCCCCCCCCACCCCCCCGGCCGGGGCCCCGGGGCCGCCCGTGGGGGTGCCCCCTGAGGAAATTCACCGGTCCCTATAGGTCTGAGGCAGTTATGCGAAGCGTAGTGAACCCTCGGTGAACCGAGGGGTGGAAGGCTACTAATGGTCGGTTACAAGTGGCGCGACTAGCCGATTAGAACCGGTGGGTTGTTACCCAGATTTGTACGCGGATGGCCCGCCGAATGGTGACATCACCATAGAGGGAGGAACCGCCATGAAGGCTATGTATCGGGCGCCGGCCCTCCAGGACGTGGGGTCCTTCCGCGAGCGAACCCACGGCTTTAGCTTTGGCGGCTTCGGCGGCTTCGGCGGCTGGGGCTGGGGCTGGGGCTGGGGACGCGGCTGGGGCTGGGGACACGGCTGGGGCTGGGGACGCGGCTGGGGCTGGTAAGCCCACCCATCCCGCAACCGCGTCGTCCTGAAGCATCCCTGTGGCGGTGGCCTGTCGGCCACCGCCACCTCTATCTCCGAGGTTCCTTCCTATGAAGATCGTCTGCGTTGGCGGTGGCCCGGCGGGGCTGTACTTCGCGATCCGCGCAAAGCTGCGGGATTCCAGCCACGACATCGCCGTGCTCGAGCGCGACCGGCCGGGGGCCACCCACGGCTGGGGGGTCGTCTACTGGGAACCGCTACTAGGCAGCTTGTTCCGCGCTGACCCGGTCAGCGCGCGCGAGCTGCGGGCGGCGTCGACCCTGTGGCGGGGCCAGCACGTCAGCGTCGGCGGTCCACGACCCGCCTACCTGCCTGGCTACGGGTACAGCATCCAGCGCGCGACCCTGCTCGACGTGCTCGCGCGCAGGGCGGTCGAGCTGGGAGTCGACGTGCGGTACCGCCGGCATGTGGCCGACGCCGACGACCTGAGCGCGCTTATGGCGGAATCCGATCTGGTGGTCGCGGCTGATGGGGCGAACAGCCAGGTACGACGGCTCGCCGGCTTGGATGCCTTCGGCACCCAGCTCGAGGTCGGCGCCAACCAGTACATCTGGCTGGGCACGGACCGGCGATTCGAGAACTTCATGTTCGCGTTCGAGCGCACGGAACCCGGTTGGATCTGGTTCCACGCCTATCCGTCGGCCGCCGACATCAGCACTTGCATCGTCGAGTGCGCCCCCCAGACCTGGACCGGTCTGGGTCTCGACCGGCTGAGCGACGCGGATGGCTGTCGGCTCCTGGAAGGCATCTTCGACGGGCCGCTCGGCGGCCATCGGCTGATCAGCGACTGCCACGGCCGGCCGGCACGCTGGCAACATTTCACCCACGTCACCAATCGCACCTGGCAGCACGAGAACGTCGTGCTGCTGGGCGACGCCGCGCATACCACCCATTTCACCCTGGGCTCGGGCACGGCGCTCGCGATCATGGACGCGATCATGCTCGAACGGTTCCTCCACGGACGCGCGGACGTCACCACGGCGCTGCGGGACTTCGACCGGTCCGGCCACGCGGCGCTGGGGCCGCTGCAGAACCGGGCTCGGATCAGCATGTCGTGGTTCGAGGGTGTCGACGGCCAGCTCGACCGCCTGTGCGACGCCACCCAGCCCGCGGAACGCGGGCGCCCGCCCGTCGACGAGGCACCGGACCCTCTGGCGTTCGCGTTCAGGATGGCCACCCGACAGGGCGACGAGACGCCCCTGCGCTACCAGATTCTGCGAGCGGCCCAGCTGCCGGCGGTACAGGCCATCGACCAGCAGGCGGGCCGCGGCACACGCTGGCTGCTCGACAAGCGCCGCGCGCTGGTCACCCGGTAGCTCTCACGGCCGTGGCCACCCGGCCCGGCCTGGCAGCCCGGCGGCAACACCGACGCCGGGAGGGCGGAGGGTGCGGTCACCCGGCGCCGGTGTACTGGCAGTTGGCCGGTCCGGCACATCGCGGCTGGCCGTGGCAAGTCCGGCGCCGAGGAGGCAAGCCGCCCAGGCGACGAGACCGCGGCCTGCGCGCGATGACGACGGAATGGACGCGATGACGACGGAATGGAGATGACAACGGAATGGAAAGGCCCCGGTGGTTCGAAGAACCAGCCGGGGCCTCGCGATACGGGGTGGCGACGAGTCAGGCGGACTGGGCCTCGTCGACGACCGGCTCCGCCGGTTCCGCGTGCTCGTCCGCCTCGGTCTCCATCCGCTTGACCGAGGCGAGGATCTCGCGCTCGGCGTCGGCGCGGCCGACCCAGCTCGCACCCTCGACCGACTTCCCGGGCTCCAGGTCCTTGTAGACCTCGAAGAAGTGCTGGATCTCCAGCCGGTCGAACTCCGGCAGGTGACGGATGTCACGCAGGTGCTCCTGGCGGACGTCGGCCACCGGCACGCAGAGGACCTTGTCGTCCGGGCCCTTCTCATCGGTCATCTGGAACATGCCGATCGTCCGGCAGCGCACCAGGCAGCCCGGGAAGGTGGGCTCCTCGAGCAGCACCAGCGCGTCCAACGGGTCGCCGTCGCGGCCGAGAGTGCCCTCGATGAACCCGTAGTCGGACGGGTAGTGGGTGGAGGTGAACAGCATCCGGTCGAGCCGGATCCGCCCCGTGTGGTGATCCATCTCGTACTTGTTGCGCTGCCCCTTGGGGATCTCGATGGTCACGTCGAACTCGAGGTCCACGCCGCTCCCTGTCTCCTTCTTCTTCGGTGGCTCGGCCCTGGCGGGCCGGCTCGTCTTCCATCGTCCCGGCCCAGGCCTCGCGACCGGTACCGGCTTCCCGCGCGGACCGGCCCTGGGGCCGGCCGATGTCCATGGCGACCCGCCACACAGCGCGGCTGGTCGCTCAGGTTCGTGAAACCGCGCCTTCGTCCAGTGTCGGCGGACTTCCCACAGGCCGCAGCTCCGGCAATGTGGCCTATCCCACCCGCCGGGCCCTCGCCGGCGCGTGCCAGTTGTGCGGGTAGCCCCGACGCCGCCCAACCGCCAACGCTGACCCTGAAGTCGCTACCTGACCACTCCCCCGAACGCGTCGCCCCCACGCGGTCACCCGTGCGGGCCGAGTACCGAAATTCTCTCTCCAGTTCCACCCTGCCCTGGCGATCGACCGCGCCCTCCACCGATCTGCGGCGCCCTGCCGGTTGTCCGCCCCCCGTCGAGCAAAGCCCGACATTGGGGGTCTGGGGGTCGTCCCCGGAGCAATATCGCGAACCCTGGGAAGCTGACCACGTTCAGCGAACACACCTCGCCGCCGGCGCCTTAAGCTCGCCCAATGACGGGTGCTCGGGCTGGCGGCCTGACGGCGCTGACCGGCGCGTTGCTCGCCGGGTCCCTGTCCATATCGTCCACGCCGGGCGAGGCGCCGACACCGACGGTACCGCGCGTCACCGCGCCCGCCTTGGCCGGGCCGCGGGCGGACGGCCCTATGCCCGACCAGGCCACACTGGCCGCCCGGCTCACCGGGCCGCTGAGCAATCCGGCACTGGGCAGCCCGGCTGGGATCGTCGTCGACGCACTGTCCGGCAAGGTGCTGTTCGACGTCAGGTCCACCGTACCGACCGCGCCGGCATCGACGTTGAAGACCGCCGTCGCCACAGCCGCTTTGCGAACCTTCGCCCCGGACGCCCGGCTGACCACGCGGGTCGTCTACCTTCCGCCCGCCGGCACGTCCACGGGTGCCGCCGGCGCGCCGGGCCCCGCGACGCCGGCCGACAAGGCCTCGGCTGGCGGCACGCTCTGGCTCGTGGGCGCCGGCGACCCGACGCTGACCGCCGCGGCCGACCCCACCGGCTACCCCGCGAGCGCCAGCGCCCGCCTGTCGACCCTCGCGGCCCAGGTGCACGCCGCCGGGATCACGTCGGTGGACCAGGTGATCGGGGACGGCAGCCTGTTCTCCGGACCGGGGACGGCCGCCGGCTGGAACGACACCTACGTCACCGAAGGCGATGTCACCCCCGTCTCCGCGCTGGAGGTCGACGCCGGCCGCTCCCAGCCCGGCTCAGTCGGGCCCCGCAGCCCGGCCCCGGACGCGGCCGCGGCGGCCGCGTTCGCCACCGCGCTGCGAGGCGCAGGCGTGTCGGTCGGTTCAACAGGGACCGGAACCGCCGACAGGGCCGCGAGGTCGGTCGCCACAGCCGACAGCCCGCCCATCCCGATGCTGGTGGAGCGGATGCTGACCGACTCGGACAACGACCTGGCCGAGTGCCTAGGCCGGCTGGTCGCGCACGCCCGCGGCCTGCCGACGACATTCACCGGCGCGACGGCCGCTGTCGGCAAGGTGCTGGCCGGCCTCGGGATCGACACCACCGGGATGTCGCTGGCCGACGTGAGCGGGCTGTCCGTCAACAATCTGATCCCGCCGCGCACGGTGGTCGAGATCCTTCGGACCGCGACGCTGCCGAACCACCCCGAGCTGCGAACCCTGCTCACCGGCCTGCCGGTGGCGGGCTTCTCCGGGACGCTCGGAGACCGCTACGGCGGCGCGGACACCGCGGCGGCCGCCGGCGACGTCCGGGCCAAGACCGGCAGCCTCCGGATCGTCACCAGTCTGGCCGGGGAGCTCGTCGACGCGGACGGCCGGCTCCTCCTGTTCGGCTTCTTCGCGCCCGTCCAGGAGTCCCCCGCGGCCAAGGCGAGCCTCGACCGGGCCGCGGCGGCGCTCGCGTCCTGTTGCGCATCCGCCGGCGCCGACGGAGCCGACGGAAAGCCCGCCTCCGACGCGGGACCGCCGCCCACCAGGGAGGCCATCGGAGCGTCCAGCCCGCCGCCGGCCGGATAGCCGGACAGCCAGTCGGCCGGGTCCAAACAGGGCCAGGTTCGGACAGGGCTGTCTGGATAGGCCCAGGCCGGGATAGCCAGTTGGCCCGGCAAGGCCCGCTATCCACCTTTGGTCCACCCTTGGTGGACGGACTCGGATATGCATCGACGATTTTTGCCAGCGGACCGTCGAGGGATACCCAGGCGGGGCATCCAGTTGGTACCCATGGGTGGAGAACGGGTCAGGAAGCATGATCGGATAGCGCTCACCGGGTACCCTTGCCCTGTGGATGCGCAGCCGGTGGACAGGCAGCCCGTCGACTGGGACCTGGCGGTGGCGACAGCACGCAAGCTCGTCCGCCCGGGCCCGCAGCTGACGCGGGCCGAGGCCGACGAGGTCGTGACCGAGCTGCGCAGGCTGGCCGTCGAGGCCGAGCGGCACGTCGAGGACTACACACATCTAAGCCCGCCGGCCGCCGCGGTCACACCCATCGCCGTGGTCGACCGGCCCGAGTGGGCCCGGTCGAACGTCGCCGGCCTACGCATGATCACGACGCCGTTGCTGGAGCGCATCACCGACGCGAGCCGCGGGTCGCTGTCGACAGCGGTCGGCCGCCGGGTGACCGGCGTGCAGCTCGGCTCGGCACTCGCGTACCTCGCGGGCAAGGTCCTCGGCCAGTACGAGGTGTTCCTCCCACCCGAGGAATACGGGCCGACGCCCACCGTCGCCGCGGCTCATGACGGCGTCATCGCGGCCGACGGCACCGGACCGGTGGGCCGGCTGAGCCTGGTCGCGCCGAACATCGCGCACGCCGAGCGGCAGCTGTCCGTCGTCCCCCGCGACTTCCGGCTGTGGGTGTGCCTGCACGAGCAGACGCACCGCAGCCAGTTCACCGCGGTGCCGTGGCTACGGGCCCACCTCGAATCCGAGATCGGCGACTTCATCGAGGCGACCGACCTGGATCCCGACGTGCTCGCCGACCGGATGCGCTCGGCCGTGGCGGCGCTGCGCGGCGCCGTGCGCGACCGCGGCCAGGATGTCCCAAGCGTCGTCGAGGCGCTGCAGACCCCGGCTCAGCGCGCCGTGCTCGACCGCCTTCAGGCGCTGATGACCCTCCTCGAGGGGCACGCCGACCAGGTGATGGACGCCGTCGGGCCCAAGGTGGTGCCGACCGTCACCGACATCCGGGCGAAGTTCGACACCCGCCGCTCCGGCGGGTCACCGCTCGACCGGTTCGTCCGCCGGCTGCTCGGCCTGGACATGAAACTGCGCCAGTACCGGCAGGGCGGCGCCTTCGTGCGGGCCGTGGTCGCCGAGGCCGGCGTCGACGGGTTCAACCTTGTCTGGCAGTCACCCGCCACGTTGCCCAGTCAGGCCGAGATCGCCGATCCGGGTGCCTGGATGGCGCGCGTGCTCGGCAGCCGGCCGTCCATCTCGGCGTAGGCCCCGTAGTCTGGCCTCGATCGACGACGCCCTGGGCCTAGTCCCGCTTGGCTCGGAGTGGTCTCGGAGTGGTCAATGCCAGACGTGAGCGACGGGGGCTGTGGTAACCAGCTCGGAACAGCGGATGTACCCAACCGGATCGCCCGCGCCGGCGGTGGCGGCGGTGCGGCTGGCGGTGCGGCATGCCGTCGCGGACCTGCCGCCGGGCGCGCTGGTGCTCGTCGCCTGCTCGGGCGGCCCTGACTCGTTGGCGCTCGCGGCCGCGACGGCGTTCGTCGCGCCGCGACGGGCGCTGCGCGCCGGCCTGCTGACCGTCGACCATGGCTGGGATCCGGCGTCGGCCGCCCGGGCCGAGGAGGTCGCGCGGCAGGGCAGGGCGTTACGGCTCGACCCGGTGGAGGTGCTGACCGCGCACTCCGCACGCTCGGAGGGCGCGGCGCGCGATGCCCGCAGGGCGGCGCTGTTCGCCGCCACCGAACGGCTGGGTGGCGCCGCGTTGCTGCTCGGCCACACTCTCGACGACCAGGCCGAGACCGTACTGCTGCGGCTCGCCCGCGGTTCCGGCGCCCGAACGCTCGGGGCGATGAGCCCGCGCGACGGGCTGGTGCGCCGGCCGCTCCTGGGCCTGCGCAGGGACCACACCAGGACGGCCTGCCGCGCCGAGGCCTTCGAGCCATGGGACGACCCGACAAACGCCGACGAGGCGTTCGCGCGCGCCCGGGTCCGGCACAGCCTGCTGCCGGCGCTGGAGGAGCAGCTGGGGCCGGGCATCGCCGAGGCGCTGGCGCGCAGCGCCGACCTGCTGCGCGCGGACGCCGAGGCGCTGGACGCGCTCGCCGACGACGCCTACGCCCAGCTCACCGGCATCGCGGACGTCCCGCCCGGCGCCGGTCTCCCGGCCGGTCTCGATCTCGACGTCAACACGCTCGGCGCGCTGCCGAGCGCGCTGCGCACCCGGGTGCTGCGGCGGGCCGCGCTGACGCTCGGGGCGTCCGCGTCGGCGTTGCGCGCCGAGCACGTCTGGGCGATGGAGGCGCTGGTGACGCGTTGGCGTGGTCAGCAGCCTGTGCCACTCCCGTCGGGCGTCACCGCCCGCCGCCGAGGTGACAGGATTGCCTTGGTCGGACCTGGTAGGACCGGGTCCGGGCGCCGCGGGACGGCGGATGGGGACTCGCGAGGCGCCGGCCCCACGCCGGCGGATCCGCGGTCATCGCCGCGCCGGCGCGGCGCCGGCCGGCCCGACGCCGGGGCGGGCCCGCCGGTGAGCCACGCGGGGGTGAGCATGCCCGACTTCGACAACGCCCGCCTTGGCCAAAGGGTGCGCGATGATGCTTCTCCGTCGCGCGCCCGGAGGCCTGAAGAGACCCTGGGCGAGGGCGACGGGGAGGTCACATCGATCCAGGCGACCGTGACGACGATGCCGGGGGTCGCGCCCGCGCTCGCCGGCGACATCGGTGAGGTGCTGGTCAGCGCCGACGAGATCGCGCAGCGCATTGACGCGCTCGCGGCCCGGGTCGACGCGGACTACGCCGGCCGAGAGCTGCTGCTTGTCGGGGTGCTCAAGGGCGCCGTGATGGTGATGGCCGACCTGTCACGCGCGCTGCGTACTCCCGTGACCATGGAGTTCATGGCCGTGTCGTCCTATGGCTCGGCGACGTCGTCAAGCGGCGTCGTTCGCATCCTCAAGGACCTCGACCGCTCGATCGAGGGCCGGGACGTGCTCGTCGTCGAGGACATCATCGACTCGGGGCTGACACTGTCCTGGCTGCTGAAGAACCTGCGGTCGCGGCACCCGGCGTCACTCGAGGTGCTCGCGTTGTTCCGTAAGCCGGAAGCCATCACGGTCGACGTCGATGTCCGCTATGTCGGTTTCGACATCCCGAGTGCCTTTGTGGTCGGCTATGGCCTCGACTATGGCGAGCACTACCGGACCCTGCCGTTCGTGGGAACCCTCACCCCAGAAGCCATCGCTCGCGGCCCCCGCATCTGACGGCGAGCCAACTGCCCACTCCGTACCGTTACGCCTCACCACGTTGGACGACGTCGGACGACCAGGAGGCGGACCGGGGCGCCCAGCACCCCGGAACACGGTGGCGCGGCGAACCGTTGCTCACGTGTACGCACGAGTGAGAGGTGCGTGCCGGCGGTACCCTCGGCACAAGGGAATCCCCGATCGAGGGCAGAACACACGTCAGGAGGGCGGAGTGCGCGTGTCCCGCGCTCCAGGCAGATGACTCCAAGAAGAATCTTCCGTGGCTGGGTGGTCCTGGCTCTCCTGGTCCTCCTTGTGATCTTCCTGACGACGAACGTCCTGTCGGGCCCCAAGGAGTACTCCAAGGAGAACCTGCACTTCATCCAGGCCAAGATCGCGGCTAGCCAGGTCGAGAAGGCCACGATCCAGGACTCCAAGCAGATCATCCAGATCACGACCAAGGACAACAAGAAGTACGAGTCGTCCTACGTCACGAACCAGGGCCGCTACCTCGCGGACTCTCTCAATGACAAGAACGTCGCGTACGAGGTCAAGGTCGAACGCAGCAACGTCCTGGTCTCCCTGCTGCTCAACCTGTTGCCACTGGTCCTCGTGGTCGCGCTGTTCCTGTTCCTGATGAACCAGATGCAGGGCGGCGGCAACCGCGTCATGAACTTCGGCAAGTCCAAGGCCAAGCTGGTCAGCAAGGACACGCCGAAGACGACGTTCGCGGACGTCGCCGGTGCCGACGAGGCCCTCGAGGAGCTCGAGGAGATCAAGGAGTTCCTGGAGAACCCTGGAAAGTTCCAGGCGATAGGCGCGAAGATCCCCAAGGGCGTGCTGCTCTACGGCCCGCCGGGCACAGGCAAGACGCTGCTGGCCCGCGCCGTCGCCGGCGAGGCGGGGGTGCCGTTCTACTCGATCTCGGGTTCCGACTTCGTCGAGATGTTCGTCGGCGTCGGCGCGAGCCGCGTCCGCGACCTGTTCGAGCAGGCCAAGGCGAACGCGCCCGCGATCATCTTCGTCGACGAGATCGACGCGGTCGGCCGCCACCGCGGCGCCGGCCTGGGCGGTGGCCACGACGAGCGGGAGCAGACCCTCAACCAGCTGCTCGTCGAGATGGACGGCTTCGACGTCAAGGGCGGTGTGATCCTCATCGCCGCGACGAACCGGCCGGACATCCTCGACCCGGCGCTGCTGCGCCCGGGCCGCTTCGACCGTCAGATCGTCGTCGACCGCCCGGACCTGCAGGGCCGCGAGGCGATTCTCAAGGTGCATGCCAAGGGCAAGCCGATCGGCGCGGACGTCGACCTGCTCGTCATCGCCCGGCGCACCCCCGGCTTCACCGGCGCGGACCTGGCGAACGTGCTCAACGAGGCGGCGCTGCTCGCCGCCCGCGCCGACCAGAAGGTGATCTCCTCGGCGCTGCTCGAGGAGTCCATCGACCGCGTGCTCGCCGGCCCGGAACGCAAGACCCGGGCGATAAGCGACAGGGAGAAGAAGCGCATCGCCTACCACGAGGGTGGGCACGCCCTGGTGGCGCACGCGCTGCCGAACTCCGACCCGGTTCACAAGATCACGATTCTGCCGCGCGGCCGGGCTCTCGGCTACACGATGCAGCTCCCGCTGGAGGACAAGTACCTGTCCACCCGTTCGGAGATGCTGGACAAGCTGGCCGTGCTGCTAGGCGGCCGGACGGCGGAGGAGCTGGTCTTCCGCGAGCCGACCACCGGCGCGAGCGACGACATCGAGAAGGCGACCCAGATCGCCCGCGCGATGGTCACCCAGTACGGCATGAGCGACAAGCTCGGCGCGCTGAAGTTCGGCGCCGAGTCGGGTGAGGTGTTCCTCGGCCGCGAGGTCGGCCACCAGCGCGACTACTCGGAGGCCGTCGCCGGCGAGATCGACAGCGAGGTGCGCAAGCTCATCGAGGCCGCGCACGACGAGGCGTGGGAGGTGCTCAACACCTACCGCGACGAGCTGGACGCCCTCGTGCTTCGGCTGATGGACACCGAGACCCTCAGCAAGGACGACGTGCTGGAGACCTTCGCCACCGTCCAGAAGCGGCCGATCCGCGGCTACTACACGGGCGTCGGCCGGCGGGTACCGTCGGACCGTCCACCCGTGCGGACCCCCGCCGAGCTGGGCCTCGTCACCACGGACGTGGCCGACCTCGTCCACGGCGGGGGCAACGGCCACCCCGGCCAGAGGCCACGCGACAACGGCGGAGCACGCTCGGCCGGTGGCGGTCACGATGCGAACGGCGGCAACGGGAACGGCTCCCAGGGGCTGACCCAGCCGGCGGGGGCGGGTCCGGTCACCGACCCCGGCCAGGGCCATCACGACCCTGGCTCGGGCCCCGGTGCCAGCCCGATGGGCGGCCCAACCGCCCCCACCGGGCCAGCCGGTCCGCCAGGCGCACCCCCGCCGGACGCTCCGCGGATCTCCAACCCGTGGGCGCCGCCGGTGTGGCCGAATGACGACGAAAGGAAACACCGTTGACGTCCGAAACCGACCAGGCGGTCCTGTCCGCCCACCTCGACACGTCCGCTGAGCTGGCGGACGGGGTGGACGGATCAGAGACGGAAACCAGGTCAGGTTCTGGCGCCGCCGTCGCGGCCTTCCGCGCCGGCAACGGCCGAGTACGCCCGTTCGACCACGCCAGGGTCGCCGCGGCCGTGCGTGAACTGCTGATCGGTATCGGGGAGGACCCGGACCGCGAAGGGCTACGTAAGACGCCGGACCGGGTCGCCCGGGCCTATGCCGAGGCGGTCGAGGGCCTGGGCCGGGACCCGGCCGACGTGCTGACCACGGTCTTCGACGAGGGCCACGACGAGATGGTGCTGGTACGCGACATCGACTTCTCGTCGCTGTGCGAGCACCACCTGGTCGTTTTCTCGGGCAAGGCGCATGTCGCCTACATCCCGAACGAGAACGGCCAGATCACCGGGCTGTCCAAGCTTGCCCGGCTCGTCGACCTGTTCGCGCGCCGCCCGCAGGTGCAGGAGCGTCTGACCTCGCAGGTCGCCGACGCGCTGGTCGACGTGCTCAAGCCACGCGGCGTGATGGTGATCATCGAGGCGGAGCACCTGTGCATGTCCATGCGCGGTGTGCGCAAGCCGGGCGCCTGCACGGTGACATCCGCGGTCCGGGGGCAGTTCCTGAGCCCGGCGACCCGGAGCGAAGGCATGTCGCTCATCCTCAGCCACCGCTAGCGGCAGCTACCCGACCGACGGCACGCCTGCACTCCGCCCAGGCGTCGCGACAGGCGGCAGTCGCTACAGGCGGCAGGCCTGGATGGCGGACACGAGAATGCCGCGGGCGCCCAGCTCCCACAGGTCATCCATCGTCCGGTTGACCTCGTCCTTCGGCACCATCGCCCGCACCGCGACCCACCCCTCGCGCTGCAGCGGCGAGATCGTCGGCGACTCGTAGCCCGGCGTGATCTCGCAGGCCTTCTCGAGCACCACGACCGGCGCGTCGTAGTCCATCATCACGTACTGGCGGGCGACCAGGACACCCTGCACACGGCGCAGCAGCTTCTCGTGCGACGGCGAGAGTTCCGTGCCCTGCTTGGCAATCATGATGGCCTGCGACTGCATCACCGACTCACCGATGAGCTCGAGGCCCGCGGCGCGCAGCGTGCGGCCGGTCTCGACGACGTCGGCGATGGCATCGGCGACGCCCAGACGCACGGCTGTTTCGACCGCGCCGTCGAGGGTGACGACCTCGGCCCGCAGGCCGCGGGCCGCGAAGTCGGTGCGGACGAGCTCGGGGAACGAGGTCGCGATCCTGGCCCCATCCAACTGGGCCACGTCGGTGATGGCGCCCTTCGGCGCCGCGTAGTGAAACGACGAGTGCCCGAAGTCGAGCGCGACCAGCTCCAGCGCGGCGACGCCGCTGTCCTGCAGGAGGTCACGGCCGGTAATACCGACATCCAGCCGCCCGGAGCCGACGTAGACGGCGATGTCGCGCGGCCGCAGGAAGAAGAACTCGATGTCGTTCTCAAGGTCGGCGACGACAAGGTCGGCGCCCTCGCGCTTCGCCAGGTAACCGGCGTCGCAGAGCAGTTGGCTGGAGGCGGCGGAGAGCGCGCCCTTGTTCGGTACCGCGATACGCAGCATGATCATTCCATCGAGGCTGGCCGTGGCGGGGTCCGGAACTCACGGCGGGTCGGGCTCACAGCGGGTCGGGGGCTCACAGGGCTCTTCGAGGCGCGCGGCATCGTCCCGCGCACGGTCAACGCCCGCGCCGCTTCAAGGGCACGCGAGCCCCGAGGCGCGGGCTACAGATGGAAGTAGACGTCTGCCGGGGTGAGACCCCGCGAGATCATCATGAGCTGAATCCAGTAGACCAGCTGGGAGAGCTCCTCGGCGGCTCGCTCACGGCTCTCATGCTCCGCCGCCATCCAGCTCTCCGCGGCTTCCTCGACCAGCTTCTTGCCGATGTGGTGCACACCCGCCTCAAGGGCGGCCACGGACCCGGACCCCGGCACCTTCTGCTGCCACTTCGCGGAGAGCTCGCCGTACAGCTCGTCAAAGGTCTTCACGATGGGCGGACCCCTGGAATGGTCCTCGTGCCCGCGTGGCGGCACGCGCGCCGGCCTCGGGCGTCGACAGACCTCATGAACCGCATGTTACCTGGCGACGCCCGGCCACTCGCCCGCCACGATCTCCGTACGCAGCGGCGTTATCCGGCCCGCGCGCGCCGGTCCGCCGCGCCGCGTCCATCCGATGACCCTGCCCTCCCTAACTACGACCAAGGATGTTCTCCGGCACCGAAGGATGTTCTCCGGCACCGCTGGCTGTCCTCTCCCGCGGGCCTCATGTGTGATCTTCGATGCGGCGACGTCGCGAGCGAGTAGACCTCCGCGACCGCGGAACCAGGCGCCGCTGGTCGTGGTGGTCGAACGATGGCGCCGGCGGGCGCGTCGGCCCGACCGGCGAAGCCTCGGCCGGTCGGACGCAGCGCTTGTTCTCGTTGGTTCCGGCCGTGGACGGCGTACGGACGGTCTCCACGGTCATCTGGCTCTGACCGACCTGGTTCCAGCGGTGTTGGGTAAGGACGAGCATCGAATCGGCGAGGTGAAGCCGGCCACCATGGCGGGTCGCGATCGCGGCCTCGCCGACATGGCCGGTCACTGCGGCCAGGGTCTCGACGGGCCGAGGGCCGGCGTCGACAGGCGGCGCGGGGCGCAGTACCCGGCCGTCGGCCAGGATCGCGATGAGCACCCCGTCGACAGCACGCTCAAGGGTGATGCCTTCATCGTGGACCGCGTGGTGATGGGCCGTGCACAGCACGGTGAGCAGGTCGATGTCGGTCTCGCCCTGGTCAGCGACCCATTCCGCGAGATGATGGCATTGCAGCCAGCGGGTGTGCTCGCAGCCCGGGTACTGGCAGGTCGCGTGGTCGCGGGCATAGACCGCATCGCGCAATCGCTGGTTGGGAAACCGGCGCCGCCGGCCCAGGTGCAGCGGATTGCCCTCGGCGTCGGACAGCAGGGCCCGCAGCATCCCGTCACAGCCCAGCCGGCGCAGCACCGGCGCGGCCAGGCCGACTCCCGGTTCAAGATCCGCCCGGAACAGCCCCCGCCGGACCCGGTCAGGCAGCTGGCCTGGTCCGGCTGGCTCGCCGTCAGTCTGGCACGCTCTGGCGGTGCGATCGGGACGGCCAGCCTCATCGGTGCCGACCGCCGCGTCCGTTCTCCTCGCTTCCTCGGGCGCGTTTGCTGCCTCGGACCCGCGGCGGTCTTCGGGGTCGGGCGTTCGTGCTCCCGCGGTGCCGGCATGGTCCGAAGCGCCGATGCCCGTCCCCGGCGGGCCAGCGCCCAGCAACGTCCCGACGTCCACGTGGACGGTGACTGTGTGCGGCAGCGACATCAGACCAGGCGCGGGCCTGTGCAGAAACCCGGCAGCCAGCGCAACCAGCGCATCCGCGTCCGATCGCCGGTCCCGCGGGGCCGCCATGATTTCCCCGTCCGCTGGCACCCGGTCCGGCTCATCTGGCCCGGGCACCGGTGTGGTGTCGTCCAGGCCGGCACGTGCCGCGTCGATCGCCGCGACCAACTGCGCGCCCTCGTCGGCCGGCAGGACGGCGGTTAGGCGCAACATCCCGTCCCGATCAGTCCGCCAGGACACCCGCCTACCGGCCCGCTGCCCCGCGTGATCTCCGGCCAGCCGCTCATAGGTCGCCGCCAGGCGTTCCAGCTGGGCTGCCGTGCAGCACAACGCGTGCTTCAGCCACGACGCCTCGCTCGCGGGCTCCGCTACCCTGGCCACCGCGCGGACCTTGGAATACGACAGCCGCCCCGCCTCGAACGCGGTCCGTACTGCCGGGAGGCTCGCCAAGGCGTGCCCGACCGCCAGATGCTCTCGCGCCGTGCGCACCGCCAGCCCGCACCGCCAGGCCGCCCAGTGCGCGCAGGACGCGAATCCCTGTCCCCGCCACCCGTCCCGCCGGTCGAAAATCGCCAGCAACACCAACCAGTCACACGTCGCCGCTGCCAGCCGACCAGCCCAGGCGACGATCTCGCCTTCCAACACCGCGAGCGGCGCCTTCTCGGCGTCCACCGACGACGGGGACACAGCCTCGGACTCGACTACTGTCATCGCGATCACCAGCCAGGGGACAGTGGGCCAGAAACATCACGATCCTCGCACCCACGTCCGACAGTTTTCGGCATCGCCCCAGGCCACAGCCATGATCCATCGCGCGCCGGTGGATTCCGGTCTGGTGGCGGACCCGCTCGACCGGGCGTGGGTCAGCCCAACGCCTGGCTCGTGGACACGCCGCGAAACGGACGGAGCCCATCCGCCGGGTGCGGGCCGCCAAGCGGCCGATCGCGACAACGGTTCCGCGGAACCAGCACCCGTCAGCTCCGCCGAGCCCGGCCGTCTGGCGCTCCCCTCCTCGGCGAGAACCTCCTGTTGCCTGATCGCGGCGGTCCGGCCGGCCGACCGACCAACCGACCAACCGCCGCGTCGCGCTCCACCTCGCAGCCGCCGGCACGATCTCGTCGACCAGGACCTCAACGGCCCGGGAGATGCCCGCCGCGGCGCGGTCGTCCG
This sequence comes from Pseudofrankia coriaricola, assembly GCF_032027725.1. Lineage (NCBI taxonomy): Bacteria > Bacillati > Actinomycetota > Actinomycetes > Frankiales > Frankiaceae > Pseudofrankia > Pseudofrankia coriaricola. The sequence goes on from NZ_JASNFO010000035.1 coordinate 61,825, forward strand.
TCGGGCATGACCAGCGGGGGCCTACCCAGCCGCGGAACCGCATCGGCCCAGTTGGGGCATGCGCGATTCGTTCACACACCGACTCACAACCATAAAGATCTTGTGGTTGGACGAAGGCCACGAGTGATCCGCCTCGACGGCCCGATCGGTGTCGATCAGTGTCGGTGATCCGGCACCAGCCATGGTGCATGGGGCCTCGCACTGGTTGACTGGGTCGCTGTGTCCCCTCCCGCGATAGTTGCCACTGATCTGGATGGAACGCTGATCCGGTCGGACGGCACGGTGTCGGAGCGCACCCGCCGCGCGCTGCGCCGGGTCCGCGAGCATGGCGGGACGGTCGTGTTCGTGACGGGGCGGCCGATTCGGGTGATGGCGGACGTCGTCGCGCAGACCTCGGTCGCCGGCATCGCCGTCTGCGCGAACGGGGCGCTCGTCTATGACCTCGACGCCGAGGTCATGATCGACCAGCGCGGACTGGACCCGGCCGCCGCCCTCCGGCTGGCGTTGGCGATCCGCGAGATCGTGCCGGAGGCAGCATTCGCTGTCGAAAGCGGGATCAAATTCGGGCGCGAACCGCTTTTCCGAACGATGTGGCCCGATCCGGACGAAGTCGTCGCCGACGTCGCCGAGCTGCTCCTCACGTTGCCCCCGGCCAAGTTGTTGGTGCGCCGCGGCGGAGAGTCGCTTGCCGATATGTACGAGAAGATTGTCGCCCTCGCCGGCACCGAGGCTATGGTCACGCGCTCGACCGAGACGTTGGTCGAGATTGCCGGCGCTGGTGTCTCCAAGGCGGTCGCGCTCGCCCAGGTCGCCGCCACCCGCGGCGTGACCGCCGCCGACGTCGTCGCCTTCGGCGACATGCTCAACGACCTGCCCATGCTCGCTTGGGCCGGTTACGCGGTCGCCGTCGCCAACGCCCACCCCGATGTCCTAGCCGCCGCCGACGAGATCACCGCCTCCAACGACAACGACGGCGTGGCCCTCGTCCTGGAACGACTGTTCCCCTAGCCGGGTAGATCGACATATGCGGCGAAGGCGGTTTTCGGGTAAAATCACCCTCACCGAGAACTCATGGACATACGGTCCCCGGGCAAGGGTCGGCGTTCGGGTTGGCGCTACTGTAGAACCGGACGTCCCCTGGGCTGTTTCCAGCCCAGGGGCGCCCTACCTGGTCAGAAGCGCGGAGGCTGGCCTCGGAACCACTCCGGTGCAACGACCATGAGGCTGGCCGCGAGGAGGTCTGCCAAGACGGCAGCCTCCTCGTGGCCGGTCGACCGGACCACTGCGGCGGACAGCGTAAGCCAGGCGATGGAGTTAGCTAGTGCCTCCTCTGCCCGCCAACGCGGATTGGGCATCACATCTCACCTCCCTTCTCGCTCGGGTGGCATCACCACCGATCGAGCCCGAACCGGTGGGAATACCGAGTGATCTTGGGATGATGGCCAAAGCCACAGAATGCATGGCCGTTGGATGGATGCTTGTCGATTTATAGAGATTCTAGTGCCAGGGGCATGCGTCGCCCGCTGGGTGCCCTGTCCGCGACCGGCGTCAGTCGTCCTTCGGAAGCGCGAGCGAGGCGTACAGCGCCTTGTAGTGCTCGAGGATCGGCGTCAGGTCCGTAACGGTGCGCTCGACGTAGGCGTTGTAGAAGTGCGTGTAGAACTCGACCGACCGACGATCACGGAAGATCGTCGAGTCGACCGCCTCCGTGATCACCATGTCGTCATCGAACAGCTGGAACCCGTGCAGTGGCGGGAGCCCGAGTTCCGCGGTCTGCGGGACGATCCGGATCGTCACGTTAGGCAGCCGGGAGACCTGCTCGATCCGGTCGACCTGCGCAAGCATGGAACCGGGCGAGGCGAACCGGTTGGCGAGCACGGCCTCCATGAGCAGGAACTCGAAGGTCTTGCTCGGGTCGTACAACCGTTCCTGTCGCTGGATCCGCAGCGACACCATCGTCGCGGTCTCGGCCCACAACGCGCTCGGATCGGTCGTCATGATGGCGTGGTAGCCGTTGATCACGCGGCGGGCATATTCACTGATCTGGAGCAGGCCGGGTACCGCGATGGGCTGGAACTCACGGACGTGGGCCGCGGTCCCTTCCTCAGCGAAGACCTCTTGCTGGCTGGCGGTGCCGCGCCGGGTCGGCGCGCGCCTGTTCGCGCCATCCCCGTATGCCTGCTCGGCCCATTCGACCAGCTTGGCCACCAGATCGGCCGACGCGTCCAGCGCGGCCGCGATCTTTTCGGCGTCCTTTGGGGATGCTCGCAGCGCACCCCGTTCGATCTTGGAAATCTTCGCCTGGGAGAAGCCGACGAGCAGTCCCAGCGCCTCGCCGGTGATCCCCTTCTGGTGGCGCAGAGTAGCGAGCGCCGCGCCGACGTCCCCCGAGGGCTGGCTCAAGTCGAGAGCGTCCGGCCTGAAGCGAACGTCCTCCGTCATAGCGCCCAGTCACCTCCGTTCGAGCCGACGCGGCATTCTCCGCCGGTCGGCTAGCTCCACTCCGGCAGCTCGCGCGCGGCCTGGAGCAGAAGCTCCCGAGGGATCCGCACCCGCGCCTCACCGGCTGGCACGTCCGCCTGCGCCGGCACGACGTATCCCTGCACGACCAGGGACCCGTCAGCGGCGCTGAACACGGTCGGGCAGTTGGCCGCGGCGCAGGCGGTCGCCGCCAGGGGTACGAGCTCCATCGCTCCTACTTTCCTCTCCGGGCCGACCCCACATCAATTGGGCTCGCCCGGAATATGACAGATTGGATAATAGCGATCTTGAGGAGGCATGGTGATCGACCTCGGGGCTGAATACTAGCCGGACGCCGCCTGACCAGCGCGTCGACCTCGGCTGGAGGGGCCGGGCGGAGCGGCCGTCCCCCACGGAACGCCCATACGGATCATCGATAAAAGGGGTTTCGGGTCGTGGTTGGCCCTCGATAGGGCGAACGGCCGGTCGATGACCGGATCGCGATGAGGTGTGGCGGGTCGATGACCGTCTCCCGTTGGCCGCCCAAACCATGGGGCGTTGACGTCACGGTCATGTTCAAATGACGTAAAAGGTCCCGTCGGCCGGTGGGGCGACCCCCGACTGGCCGAGCCCGCCGGACGACGACGTGCGCGCAGGGGGTACGGGGCACGCACAGAGAGGGTTGCCTCGATGCAGCTGACCCCAGCCACGCCGGCGTGTAATACCGGCGCCTGCCCCCAGGTGTACTTCACCGACCGCGGCACCGTCGTCATCCAGGGATCCGGTCTCGACGCGGCCGAGGCAGGTGTACCGACCTCGGAGGGCGAGGTGCTGGTCGAGATCACCCGCGAGCTGTTCCTCGCGGCGGCCGCCGCGGACCGCGGCGAACCAGCCTGAGACACCACCCCGCACCCCGCCCAGGCCCACGCTGGTCCTGGCCCACCGTGCCGGGTCACGGTCTGTGCCCGTCCACGCCACCGCGACCACGGTCCTCATGACGTCGCTCCATCCATCCTGGCTCGTGCATCCAACCACCGAGCGGGCGATGACCCCTGGGAGACTAGAGTATTCCTACTAGCCCTCTATGATAGGGATCATGGACTAGATTCTCCTATAGGCCTTGTGAGAGCCTCCGCAGTCAGTTACCTTTTGCTCATGGCCTCACCGACCTACCGGTAGGTGGCCCTGCAAGCAGGAGGTGCGTCGGAATATGTCGCGCGCGGGGGCTCTAACCACGGAATCCTTGGTAGTACACAAGCGGGGTACGGCCGCGCTGGCCGGCTCCACCAGCGCCTCGGCCGGGTCTCCCGGCAGCCAGCCGCCCGGCCAGCGAGGCCCGGCAGGACACAGTCGCCTACCTCGACTGATCGACTTCTACGCCACCGCGACCGGAACCAACTCCCGACAATTGGAGTTCCGCCTGTGCTGGTGCGCCAGGGAGTATGTCCGGTCCGTCGCTCCGTGCCAGGGCCGGCCGCCCCGGCTGGACATCGGCTCGGAACAGGCGCACGAGATGGCGGCGGCGCTGCTGAACGCGGCCAACATTCTCCAGGAGCTGGGCCGGACGACTTCCAGGTCCGATCTCGTCAAAGCGGTGCGCCGCGTGGAGGAGCACTCGCAGGTCCTGTCCGACGACCTCCGACGGAAGACAATCGTCCGGGCGGACCTGCGTGCCGAGGAGCCCAAATGGCGGCCGGTCCACACCGCCCGGCGGCGGGACCTGCCCGCCCAGCGGACAGGTAGCCGGCGGTCGGCATCAGCGACGACTGCCGTCCCGGTCAGTCTCGGCGACCAGGAGAGCAACCGCTACGGATAACTGACCGCCCGGGAACGGACGGACAGCCGGGCCCGGCCGACGATGAAGACGGGCGGGCCCGGCCCCGACACCAGCCCATCAGGCCCGCGTGATCTCGTCAGGACACTCGGCTGATATTACTGCACAGTCAGGAGCACGCCTTCTGGCACAGTTGGCCCAGCTCCAGGGACCAATCGGGAGTCGACCTACCGGATACCCGCCTTCTCGTCACTGGTCGGAGTGGCCGGGCGCGCTCTGGTCAGACTCGAACCTGGCGACCTGAGCGCTCGCCTCCAGGTACTCCGCCTTGTACCGCTTGATGATCGGCAGCACGTCCTCGGTGCTGACCTCCCGGTACCTCTCGAACACCCGGGAGTACATGTCGATGTTCGACTGGTCGCGGTAGAGGAAACCGATCGTCGACTCGACCAGCACGGCCTCGTCGTCGAACACCTGGAACATGGCGAGCGGGGGGAACGGCAGGTCGGTGTCTCGCGGGATGACCCTGATCGAGACGTTTGGCAGGTCGCAGGCAGCCTCGATCCGCTGGAGCTGCGCGGCCATCGTCACCGGCCAGCTCGCCCGCCCGAAGCGGTACTCGAAGACCTGCTCCAAGATGATGAAGTCGAACTTCTTCGTGGTGTCGTAGAGCCGTTCCTGGCGCTGAAGCCGCGTGCCGACCATCGCGGCTGTGTCCGGCCAGACACGTTGGTCGTCGCCGAGGTACACGCCGAAGTATCGGTTGAGCACACGCCGGGCATATTCGCTGGTCTGCAGAAGCCCTGGCACGAGGACGGGCTCGAACGCCCGTACGGACCGGACACGGGCCTCGAGCTGGAAAAGGTCCTCCTGATGGATCTGCGGAGCCGGCGCGGGAGCGGTCCGGTGGGCGCCGCGGCGCCGACCGGACCGCTCCCTAACCGCGACAGTGTGCATGGAGCGCGCCCGCTCGACGAGGTCCGTCGCCTCCGTGCTCGGCAGCTCCAGCGCAGTAGCAAGCTTGCGGACGTCCGCGGGAGTCGGTGTCACCCGGGAGTTCTCAATCTTGGAAATCTGCCCCTGACTCACGCCGGATCGTTTGGCGACCTCGACTCCTGTCAGGTCGCGCTCCCGGCGCAGCCGCGCGAGCGCCTCACCCAGCGTCTCCGGAGAGTCATGGCGGACACGTCGCTCGTCGTCCATGCTCCCCTCCCCGCTCGGGTCCGAGCTCGGGCCGCTACTGCTGCGCCACCGGCGGCTCGGACGCCGCGAGCAAACGACGCGCGGCCTCACCGAGCAGCTCCCGCGGGATGACGACTCGTCCCTCGCCCACCGGCACATCCATAGCGAGGTGCTGCGGCGGGATGTAGCCCTGCACGATCAGCGTGTCATCGTCCGTGTCATCGTCCGCCGCGTAGACGGTTGGGCAACTTCCGGATGAGCACACACTCACCACAGGCTTTAGCCGCATCGCACGTCCCTCTCACCTGGCTCGAAACCTACACCCGGACGCGCCAACCGGCAAATATGTCGGAATATCTCGGCGAATGGCGCGGGTCGGCGCGCCGAAGATCGCGAATAGTCTCAGTCGCGCGCGGGAAGCGTACCCGGTCGCTCGACGGGAGACGCGGGCCGGGGCGGTTTGTGGGCCAACGGCGTGTTCACCTGCCGTCAGCAGTCGACGGCAGGAGGTCCTGAGGCCAGGGGATATGACCGGAAGCTAGCCCGGGCGTTCGACCGTCGATCACGTTGCGTGCCCAGATTGGCCTTTATCTGTCACGGCCGACTCGGGCGTGACGAATATGCCGGAAGTTCATAAGGAAATCTGGCGGACGGACGAACGTGTTCGGCCGCGGGGCGCAGCCCGGGTCAGTCGTGACCGACGGCGTGCAGCGCCTCGAGCTGCCCAGGTGCGAGCCGGCGGACGATGATGGCGGCCTCATGCGCCGCGACCTGGATACTCGCCGGCGTTGTCATGACGGGATGGCCGGTGACGTAGGCGGCGTCAGCCCGCACCTCGGCTGGAAGCTCGTCCCCAGGACGACCGGCGGCAGACGCGGTGCGCAGTACAGCGGTCGCCTCGGCGTAGATGGGCAGCGAGACTCGCACGGTCGTGACGGCGAGCTCCCCGCGGGTGGGCTCCGAGGTCCGGTCGCCTACAACGTAAAGATCACCGGTCAGGGGATCAGCCCAGACCCCGTGACAGGAGCCCGTGCTACAGGACGCATGAGCCAGTACAAGCATGCGGGGCTCTCTTTCTGTCTTGACCCGTAGCCGGCGCTGGACACGGTCAGACGCTGCATGACGTCCCAGAGGGACGAAGACTGCCGATCCCACCATTGGAACACAGGAACCAGCCCGGACCGGACGTTCCGCGTGACATCGGGGCAATGAGCGGCATTCTTCCGGCAACAGGGCGGGTTCGGCGCACATTGCCGCTATCGACCTATATGCCGGCTTTGCCCGGACGATGCGTACCGCGCGTGCCGCAAGGGCGACCACCGATCGACTCGTTGACAAATATTCTTCCAACTTGTTGCAGCAAGGCGGAGTATGGCCCAGAATTTCTAACATCGAGCAACGACGGCGAGCCAACGGAGGCGCGGCAGACCTAGCCCAGCACCCCGCCATCGCGTGACATCGAGATCATCTCCGGCGTCAAGAAGATCTTGAGGTGAACCACCGGGGGCTGCGGAATCCGCGAGAACAGCGCGGTTGGAAGGAGAGTTCATGCACGAGATGACCTTGTCGGGCCTCGGATCCGGCGTGTCCGCGAAGGACATGATCGTCACAGGCATCGGCCTGACCGCCCTGTCCGTCTGCCTTGGCCGCGCCAGAACGGCCCTATTCGTGGCTATTCCGACACTGATCCTGGCTGGCGCGGCCAACGTGATCGCGTGGCTGACCGGCGCCGATGGGAACACGCCGGGCGGGACGGGCCCGGCATCCACGGCGCCTACCGGCGGCCTCAGCTCCAAGGCGGCCTCTGCCGCCAGCGCGGGGGCGCTGAACGCGGAATCCCAAGGATCGTCGCACCCGCTCCCCTGGGTCCTGGCTCTGCTGGCCGCGGCGCTGGTGGCGCTCCTCATCGCCGGCATCGTGCGGCGGACCCGTGCCCGGACCGTCGAGGGCGCGGGTGCCTCCGACGATGACCCACCTCTGGCCGGGACCGACCCGTTGAACCGTGTCGCCCTCGGCGGTGACCAGTTGATGGCCGCGGATCCCTACCCGGACCTTCCACTCACCGAGAAGTCCGGATGGGACGTCGCCGACCACGGCGACGCGGATGGCGACGGCGGCTGGAGCGGACAGCCCGACTCGGCCGGCTGGCGCCGCCGCCACCGGCCCAGCACCGACTCACGACCAGGAACCGACGCGGACCATTACTCGGCGCGGATGAACCGACTCGCGGTCGAGTTCGTCACCGGAGTCGTGCCTCGACCGGGCAGCGCGGCCCGGATCGACCTGCACGCGCCGACGACCCAGAGTTTCCTGACGGCTTTCACGAACGCGACCGACCTGTTCCTCGGCGCACCTCCGCGAGACCGGCGGCTGTTGCCGGAAGCCCTGAGCGAGGCCGAGCGCTGCTGGCTCCTGGCCAAACGCGGCCCAGGTGGCCACCGCCACGGCGACAACCCCGACAGCGGCCGCGCGGCGGGACCGTGACGGCGATGGAGCCAGCCGCCTGAAATCGAGGGCTGACCAACCAACTTGGTGGGCTAACCGACAATCCTGCCCGGCCTGCACGAGGGGACGGCCGGAGGGAGACGCCGGAGCCGCCGCCGGTCGGCCACATGCCGACCGGCGGCACCGGCGAACCACCCAGTCCGCTGCTCAGAGCTCATCGAGATGACCGGTCGACCTGCTCCACGAATCAGAATCGGCGCCACGAATACCAGTCTGGCGGCGGACCTGACACAGGTACCGCGAACAGGCGCCCCGGCTCGTCCGGTCATCGGGGGGCGGGCCGGGGTCCGCGGGGCGGGACGGTGGGAGACCACCGCCCCGCCCCGCGGTCGTTTGTCCGCTGTCCGCCTCCTGGCACGGCGGCCCGCGCCGAGGCGGCCCGCCAAACCCGCTGGCGCCTCCTACATCGTCGCCGGTTGCCCGTGCCGACGACATACGCGCGGTACTTCCACGCGCGGGCAAGGCCAGGTCCAGCAATCCGCGTCCCGACGCACGCGGCATGACGTGCACGGTCCAGGATGGGGGCATGTCGATTGCCGCCTCGCCGGGAGGGCCCGCGACGCCGCCCCACGACGTCGACCCCGAGTTTCTCGCCCTGCCACGCGCGGCGCTCACCGACGCGGCCCTCCAGACGGCCCGCGACCTCGGCGCGAGCCACGCCGACATCCGCGTCGAGCGGCTGCGCGACGGGTCGCTGTCGTTCCGGGACGGCAATCTGGAGAGCAGCCACGACGGCTCCACCGTCGGCTTCGCGGTCCGGGTCGTGCACGAGGGGACCTGGGGCTTCGCCGCCGGCGTGGACCTCACCGTCGACGAGGCCGTCCGCGTCGCCCGCGAAGCCGTCGAGATCGCCAAGGTCGCCCGGCCACTGAACTCGGAGCCGATCGAGCTCGCCGACGAGGCGGTGCACGCCGACGCCGCCTGGGTGTCCGCCTATGCGGTGAACCCGTTCGCGATCGACGCGCGGGAGAAGGTCGACCGGATCGGCGGGCTGTGCCGGACGCTGCTCGGCTCCCCCAACGTCGACCATGTCGATGGCCACTTCAACGAGGTCCAAGAAAACAAGTACTACGCGGACCTGGCCGGCACCTCGACGGCGCAGCAGCGGGTACGGGTGATCTGCCAGCTGGAGGCGACCCGGGTCGATCCGGCTGGCGGTTTCGAGACCATGCGCACCATCGCTCCCCCGGCGGGCCGGGGCTGGGAGTGGCTGGTCTCGGGGCCGGCCGCCGGCTGCTGGGACTGGGACGCCGAGATCGAGACGGTCCCGGGCCTGCTGGCGGAGAAGGCGAAGGCGTCGTCGGTCGAGCCGGGACGCTATGACCTGGTGATCGACCCGTCGAACCTGTGGCTCACGATCCACGAGTCCGTCGGGCACGCCACCGAGCTCGACCGGGCGCTCGGCTACGAGGCCGCCTACGCCGGCACATCGTTCGCCACTCTGGACAAGCTGGGCGCCCTGCGCTACGGCTCGCAGCTGATGAACATCACCGGCGACCGGACCGCCCCGCACGGCCTCGCGACCATCGGCTACGACGACGAGGGTGTGGCGACCAGCCGTTGGGACATCGTCCGTGCCGGCACGCTCGTCGGCTACCAGCTCGACCGGCGGATGGCGGCGGCGAACGCCGCCCGGCTCGGTGTCACCCGGTCCAACGGCTGCGCGTTCGCCGACTCGCCGGGGCACGTACCGATCCAGCGGATGGCCAACGTCTCGCTCGCGCCGACGCCCGGCGGGCCCTCGACCGCGGAACTGATCGGCGGGGTCGACCGCGGGATCTACATCGTCGGCGACAAGAGCTGGTCGATCGACATGCAGCGCTACAACTTCCAGTTCACCGGGCAGCGCTTCTACGAGATCCGCAAGGGACGCATCGTCGGCCAGCTGCGCGACGTCGCCTACCAGGCGACGACGACCGACTTCTGGGGCGCCCTGGACGGCCTCGGCGGTGAGCAGACCTACCAGCTCGGCGGGGCGTTCAACTGCGGCAAGGGCCAGCCCGGCCAGGTCGCCGCCGTCAGCCACGGCGCCCCGACGACGCTGTTCCGCGGCATCAACATCCTCAACACCCGCCACGAGGCTGGCCGGTGAGCGACCCCCGCCATCCGCCGGTTCGCGCCCTGACGGTCGGTCGACGGGTGCCGCATTGACCCGGGCTCATCGCCCGCTGGGAACGTATACGGGAGGACTCTGGTGACCGAGGCGTCCCACGAGATCGTGGAGCGGGCGCTCGCCGCGTCGCGGGCCGATGGCTGCGTGGTCATCGCCAGCGAGTCGAGCGACGTGAACCTGCGCTGGGCGAACAACACGCTGACGACCAACGGGGCCACCCGCGACCGCTCGGTCACCGTGATCAGCATCATCGGCCGCTCGTTCGGGGTGCGCTCGGTGAGCTCGATCGACTCCGGCTCGGCCGAGGGCGTCGCCGTCGACAAACTCGCCGAACTCGTCCGGGCGTCGGAGGCCGCGGCGAAGGACTCCGACGAGGCGGAGGACTACGCGGAGCTGCTCGCCCCCGGCCGGCCGGGAGCCGCGATCGCCAGGCCGGGCGACGGCGCCTTCGACGAGCCCGCGCGGCACACGTCGACGGCGGTGTTCTCGGCGTTCGCCGCCGATCTCGGCGAGGCGCTGCGGGCGGCCCGGGGAGAGGGCCGAGCGCTCTACGGCTTCGCCGAGCACGACGTGACGACCACCTGGCTCGGCACGTCGACCGGGGTGCGGCTGCGGCACAGCCAGCCGACCGGCTCCGTCGAGTGGAACGCCAAGAACGGGCAGCCTGGCGGCTCGGTCTGGCATGGCCAGTCGACGCACGACTTCACGGACGTCGACGTCGCCGCGACCGATGCCGAGCTGCGCCGCCGCCTGGGCTGGTGTGGCCGCTCCATCGAGCTCCCCGCGGGCAGGTACGAGACGCTGCTGCCGCCGTCGGCCGTCTCGGACCTGATCCTCGACGCCTACTGGTCGGCCGCTGGACGGGACGCTGCCGAGGGACGAACAGTCTTCAGCCGTGCTGGCGGTGGCACCCGGCTCGGGGAGGCCTTCGGCCCGAGCGGGCTGCGGCTGTCCAGCGACCCGGCCGATCCCGACCTGTCCTGCGCGCCATTTGTCTTTTCCGGCCACTCGTCGGCGACGTCGAGCGTGTTCGACAACGGGCTCGCGCTCGGGCGGACGGACTGGTTCGAGGACGGCAAGCTCGCCGCGCTAGTACATACCCGCGCCTCCGCCCGCGCCGCCAGCACGACCCCCACGCCGTTCGTCGACAACCTGACGATGGACGGCGGCGGCACGGCCACGCTGGACGAGATGGTCGCCTCGACCAGGCGCGGCCTGCTGCTCACCTGCCTGTGGTACATCCGGGAGGTGGATCCGGAGGTCCTTCTCCTGACCGGGCTGACCAGAGACGGCGTCTACCTCGTCGAGAACGGCGAGGTCGTCGGGGTCGTGAACAACTTCCGGTTCAACGAGTCCCCGGTCAGCATGCTCGGCCGCATCGCCGAGATCGGTGCGACGACCCGCACCCTGGGCCGCGAATGGGCCGACTGGTTCAAGCTGAGCCGAATGCCGGCACTCCGCATCCCCGACTTCAACATGAGCTCTGTCAGCCCCGCCAGCTGATGAGTCTGGACGCTGGACGCGCCAGCCTCGTGTCGGGCGCCTAGGGCGCCCTCCCGCCTGGATCCGGGGCTGAGGTGTATGGCCGGGGCCGCCGTGGGGCGGGGTCGGGATGTGGTCGGGTTGGCAGTGCGCCAATGCGCTGTCGCCAGCGGTGGCTGGGTCGCGGTGACAGCTCACCAGAAGACGGCCCGGTGGGCTAGAGGTAGGTGCCGCCGCCGAAGCCTTCCTCTCGGGGCTGGCCGCTGGGGAGGGCGCGGCGGCGCATCTCCTCGAGCTGGGCGCGCGCGGCCATCTGCTGCGCGAACAGCGCCGTCTGCAGGCCGTGGAACAGGCCCTCAAGCCAGCCGACCAGCTGGGCCTGCGCGATCCGCAGCTCGCCGTCGCTCGGGGTGTGGTTCTCCTCGAACGGCAGCGTGAGCCGGTCGAGCTCGTCCTTCAGCTCCGGCGCGAGCCCCTCGGACAGCTCGCGGATCGAGCTGCGGTGGATCTCGCGCAGCCGCACTCGGCTGGCCTCGTCCAGCGGCGCGGCACGAACCTCCTCCAACAGCTGCTTGATCATGGTGCCGATCCGCATGACCTTGTCCGGCTGCGAGACCATCGAGGAGAGCGCGGAGCGGACGGACGCACCGTCGACGTTCTCCTCGTCGCCATCTCCCTGGCGTCCGCGGCCAGCTCCGGCCTGGAGCCCGTCCGGCGACTCATGCAGCTGGCCATCCGGCCCCACGATCACCACTCGCTGTTCCGGCTGATTTGTCATGTTCACCATCCTGCCCTCTCGACCCAGCCATCCCACCTGTCGGCGGGTTCGGCTCCGATCCCGTTGAGCCTTACCGGTACGGCTCCGGGCTGTCCGACCGGGAGCCGGTTCCGCCTGGCCACCAGAGTCCCTGGGGGAACGCCTGGTCAGGCTGTCGGTGTGGTCAACAGGACCTTGCCGACGTGGCCGAGGGATTCGACGACGCGGTGAGCCTCGGCGGCGTCGGGCAAGGGAAGCACCCGGTCGATGACCGGGCGGACCGAACCCGCCGCGAACGCCGGCCACACCTCGGCGCGTACCCCGGCCACGATCGTCGCCTTCTGCTCCGCCGGCCGGTGTCGCAACGACATCGCATGGACGGCGCCCCGCTTGACCAGCAGGGCCGACAGGTTCAGCTCGGCCTTGATCCCGCCCTGCAGACCGATCACCACCAGCCGGCCGTCGGGCGCGAGCACGTCGACGTTGCGGGCGAGGTACTTCGCGCCCATGTTGTCGAGGATGACGTCGGCACCGCGCCCACCGGTGGCGTCCTTCACCCGGGCGACGAAGTCGTCGTCCCGGTAGGAGATCGCGACGTCGGCGCCGAGCTCGCGGCAGCGCGCGAGCTTGTCCGGCGTACCGGCGGTGGTCGCGATGAACGCCTTTGGCCGCAGAGCCCGCACCGCCTGGATGGCGAACGTGCCGATCCCGGAAGCGCCGCCGTGCACCAGGAACGTCTCGCCGTCGGCGAGCGCCGCCCGCTGGAACACCGTCGAGTAGACGGTCGACGTGACCTCGGGCAGCCCGCCGGCCGTGACCAGGTCCACGCCGTCGGGCACCGGCAGCACCTGCCCGGCGGGCACGACGACCCTGGTCGCATACCCCCCGCCGGCGAGCAGAGCGCACACCTCGTCGCCGACCGCCCAGCCCTCGACGCCGGGCCCGAGGGCCGCGACCCGGCCGGAGCACTCGAGACCCAGAATGTCCGACGCGCCGGGTGGCGGCGCATAGAAGCCCTGTCGTTGAATCAGGTCAGCCCGGTTGACGGCGGTGGCGACCACCTCGATGGCGACCTCGCCCGGCCCAGGGCCGGCCGGGTCTTCCACCTCATGCCACTCGAGGACCTCGGGGCCGCCTGGGCTTTTCATCGTGACCGCATGCACCTGGCCACCGTAGAGCCAAGGCCGCTGGGTGGGCGAGCGGCCCAACAGGATGGTCAATCGGGCCTGGGGACGGAGGCTTGCTGGGACAGGGTGTTCCCGGTGAGACTGGGTGTTTCAGCACCGATGCGACGGGTAGAGCGGATCTCATGTGCGCGCAGGCGGAGACACGATTTCTCGCTCGGCCAGGCCGGCCGGACGTCCCGTGGGTCTCCCATCCGCGGACGGTCCGGCCGCGGCCGGACGCTCCGCCGCCGCCGTTGGACCCCGACATGCCCATCCCGGACGATCCCGGTCCACTGCTGCCCGACGACCCGGATGACCTGCCGCCCGCCCCGCACGAGCCGTCCCCATACACGGAGCCCGCGCCAGGGACCCCCGAGCCTGAACCGGTATAGGGACGTTTCTCACGTCCGGATCGAGGCGCACCTCGGCCTCGTGACTCGTCAGCGTGGCGCAACCGCGTCCAGTGACAGCGTCTCGGCGCACCGCCGACGCGACCACCACCTCGAGTCCGTGCCACATCAGCCCCGGCCGTACAGGCCACCCCGAAGCCAGGCCAGGAGGGCGCCCTAGCGCCCGACAGGCGGATCGGCGAGCGGTCGCGCCAGCGACCTCCGAGCCGATCCGCCTTATGCGGACGCCGGTCGGTAGAGGCGCGCGTAGGCACCGTCGTCGGCGAGCAGGGCGTCATGGGTGCCGTCCTCGACGACCTGGCCGTGGTCGAGGACGTAGATCCGGTCGGCGTCGCGCACCGTGGAGAGCCGGTGCGCGATGACCAGGGTGGTGCGACCGACCGACAGCGCCTCGAGGGCCTCGCGCACCGCCAGCTCGGAGACGCTGTCGAGCGCGGACGTCGCCTCGTCGAGGACCAGGACTTCCGGGGACTGAAGCAGCACCCTGGCGATTGCCAGCCGCTGGCGCTCGCCGCCGGAAAGCCGGTAGCCGCGCGCGCCCACCCTGGTGGCGAGTCCGTCGGGCAGCCGCTCGAGCAGCGTGCCGAGACAGGCTGCCTCCAACGCGGCGCGCAGTTCGTCGTCGGTCGCGTCCAGCCGGCCATAACGCAGGTTCGCGGCGATCGTTTCGTGGAACAGGTGCGGGTCCTGCGGAACAACGCCGACGACGCGGTGCAGCTCGGTGGGAGCCAGATCGGCCAGCGGCACGCCGCCCAGGCGCACCGTGCCGCGTTGGGGCCGGTACAGGCCGGCGACCAGGTAGGTGATCGTCGTCTTCCCGGCGCCGCTGGCGCCGACGACGGCCGCCGTCGTGCCAGGGGCCACCCGCAGGCTGACCCCCCGCAGGCTCCACTCCGGCTCACCGGCCCCAGCGCCGGTGCCGGTGCCGGTGCCGGCTTCCGCCGCGGGGCCAGGCGAGGTCCCGCGGCCGCGGGAGTCGGCGAGGTCGTAGGAGAACCAGGCGTCGTCCAGCGCGAGCTCGACGCCGCCGCCGAGGGCGAGCGCGACACCGCCGGACGGACGCGCGCCAGGCACGGCGGCCGGGGCCGGCGACAGCGGCCGGGAGGTCCGGGCCGTCGCGGGCCGTCGCGGGCCGCTGCCCGACGGAAGGTCGGTGGGGGTGTCCAGCAGGACGAAGATCCGGGTGAATGAGGCGCCGGCGCTGGCGAGCTCGGAACGCAGGCTGACGGCGGTCGACAGCGGCCCGAACGAGACCAGCAGGGCGCCGCCGAGCGCCGCGACCGTGCCGAGCGACGTCTGGCCGCTGGAGACGAGCGCCGCCCCGAGCGTGACGACCACCATCATCGTGGCGACCAGCCCGAGGTTCACGAGGAGGCGGACGCGCGAGGTCAGCCGCGCCTCCTCCTCGGAGGCCGCGAGCACCTCCTCGGCCGCGGCGCCGAAGCGCTCCTCCTCGTAGCCAGCCCGGTCGAAGAGCCGGACGTGCAGCGCCCCGGAGACCGACGCCGTGTCGGCGGCCCGGGCCATCAGCGTGCCGTCGAGGTCGCGCCGGCGGGCGGACAGCGCGCCGAGCCGGCGCCGGCCACCCCGAATGATCAGGAGGGTGGCCGGGGCGAACACCATCACCGCGAGGCTCAGCCGCCAGTCCAGCGTGAAGATGACCACAAGGCCGACGACGATGTCCGCGGCTCGGCAGACCACCGCCTGGGTGGTGGCCGAGACGGCGTTCTGCGCGTCCACGACGTCGGTGGACAGCACGGTCATCACCTCGCCCTGCTGGGCGCGGGGGAAGAACGAGAATGGCAGTCGCTGCAGGTGGGAGTTCACCGCCTGCCTGATCCGCACCGTCAGCAGCCCGCCGAGCCGCGCGATCAGTTTCATCCGCGCCGCGAGCACCGCCGACTCGAACACCAACAGACCGCAGAGCATCAATACCGGCGGAACCAGGTCGCCGACCTTCCCGGTGGGCAGCGCGTCGTCGACGAGCCGCCGCACGATGAACGGCCCGGCAGCCACGGCCAGCGAGCCGGTCACCGAGAGAAGAAGCAGCACGGCGATCACCCGGCCCTGGTCGGCGAAGAACTGCTCGGCGCGGACGGCCGCCGGCGCCCCGGTGAGCCGCGCGACCGCCCGGGCGTGCCACCGGGTGACGGCACTCGACAGCCGCCGACCCAGCCCACTCAGCGGCCCCGAAGTCCCCGAATCCGAGGAATTGCCGGCTGGCGGGACGATCGGCGGCGCGGCCCGGCCCAAGGCTGGACGATCGAAAGTCACCGGCCTGCTCACACAACCCTCCCGCAACTGGCGATTGCCACCCCGGCTCAGGGTATTGCCGGCCGACCCGGGCGACCCGCACGGGCCAGGCCACGACGGGGCCACTCCGGGCGATGACCGAACCATGCCCGGCACCGCGATGATCATATGATCGGCCTGACCGTCGCACAGCGCCGGCGCCACGGCGTCTGCAGATCGCGGCGGTCATGTAAAGCTCCAGCAGCCCAGATTTTCACCGATATCTGATGAATTTCCGGGTCTATGACCGATAGGCGGCTCTGCCGGACTTCTGCGCGATGACCCGGACGGGGTAACGTGCGGCCAGCCCGACAAGCCGTGGGGAGCGTGCCGTGTACCTCGACAGCGTGAACCTCGACCACATTGGCCGCTCGCGCTATCGGTCGCCGTCGTCGGCGCCGGTCGCCGCGCAGCCGTACCGGACAAGGCAAACAGCGGGCCCGACAATCCTCTCGCCAATGCGGGCGGTTCCGGCGGTGCCAACGACGGGCACACCGCCGCCTGACGCCTTCCCGCCACCATCCCCGCCACCATCGGTCTCCACGCCCCCGCCCGTGAGTCTCGACGGCACCGGGAGCGTTCACGACACCGAGGATTCTCGCGACGCCGAGGACCCTCAGGACGCCGATGATCCCCAGATCTCCAGCGATCCCCAGGTCCCCCAGCACCTCCGGACCTCCGAGCACCAGCGGACGGCCCAGGCCGCCTTCGAGGCCTTCTTCGAGGGCCATCACCGGGAGCTCGCCCGGCTCGCGTTCCTGCTCACGGGCAACAAGGAGGACGCCGAGGACATCACCGCCGACGCGCTGACCTCCGCCTGGATGCACTGGGACCGCGTCCAGGCCGCGGAGAACTCGCTGGCCTACGTCCGGCGCAGCGTCGCGAACCTCGCCGCCAGCCAGGTCCGCCGCCACATCCGGCAGCGCAACCTGCTCGCCAAGGTGGGCAGGCAGCCGGAGAACCCGGCCACGCGCGAGCCGGACGTGCCGCAGGCGCTGCTCCTGCAGTGGGCACTCGACCAGCTGCCGCACCGCAAGCGCCAGTGCGTCGTCCTGCGCTACGGGCTCGACCTGTCCGAGGCGGAGACGGCCGACTGGCTGGGAGTCTCGGTCGGCACGGTGAAGAGCCAGACCTCCAAGGCCGTGAGCGAGCTGGAGCGGCTGCTGACCGCCGGCGGCTCCGGCGCGGGCGCGCCGAGCGACGGCGGTGGGCGCCACCAGCGGCACCCGTCGCGCCCGGGCGGGCGTGGATCGTCCCGCAAGGTGGCCGGCCGCGGCCGGCAGGGCCGCGCGGGCGCACCCTCGGAGCCGACCCGCACCGCGTTCATGTGGCTGCGGGGAGGCGAGGCATGATCCAAGGGCCTCGGCGGCGCAGGATCGTCGTCACCCCCTCCGCCGGCGCCGGCTCGTCCGCGAACCATGGCGAGACCGCTGGGCCTGGTGGCCCCGACGGCCCCAACGGTTCTTCCGACCAGTGGGTGCGCGACCTGAAGGCGTCGCTGCACGAGGGCGATGTCAGCTCTGCCGCGATCAAGTCGAAGATGCTGACGCGGATGGGCACGCCGTCCTCGGCCGAGCGTCCCGGCGCGGCCGGTGCCTGGCCGCCGACGGCTGTTCCCGGACGGCGTCATGCGCGGCGGCGTGCCGCCGCGCCGGCCACCGCGCGTCGAGCCGGAGGGAGCGCGTCGACGCGGCCCGGCCAGTCCAGGCGCCGCCGGCCGCGGCTGGTGTCGGTCGGCGCGCTGGCGGCGGTGGCGAGCGTGATCGGCGCTACCGCCGTCATCGCGACCGTCGCTCACGATAATCAGCCGATCACGGTGAACGCGCCGACGGGCATGCCCGCGGAACTGATGGGAACGACGCCCTCCCCGGCCACACCCACCCCGGTGCCCACGTCCGCCGCGTCAGTCGAGTCGGCCCCGGCCACGCCACCGTCCGTAACTGACGAGCCACCGGACACCGCTCCCGTCACGGCCCCGGCCAGTTCCAGGCCCAGCAATGGCGGCAGCCTGGACAGAGGAGACAACGGCTCGGAAAGGCCGGCCGGACAGAGCGGGCAGGTCAGCCAGAAGTATGCGGCGCGCGGCGCGGACGCGGACACGCTCCCCCGAGAGGCCCAGCTGGTCCTGCCCGGCAGGGGCGTCGCCGACTGGGTGGTCTTCGGGCCCGGCGACGGCGGCGTCACCAGCCGCGCCGCCATCTCCTTCCCGCTGATCGACGCCAGGCGCCTCGCCGGCGTCGGCTATGCGAGGGACGGCTACGACACCCGCGTGTCCTGGTCGGGGGGAACCCCACCGCGCAGCCACGGCACCCGGGTCGACGACCGGTTGAGCATTCCCAATGGCCGCTCGGCGGCGCTGACCGTCTACCGAGGCCCCTACACCGGCACGCTTCTCGTCTACCTCGGTGGATCCACGCGCCTCAGCGTGCGAGTAAGCGCCGCCGGAATGCTGAACAGCGACTACACGCTGAGGCTGTCTGGTTCCAATCCTTTCGGGGTCATCACCATCGACCTCGGTGACCTGCCGGACTGGACACCGGCCACGGTGACGGTGACCGGCACCAGCGGCGACAGGTCGTCACTCTCCCTGGCCGCCGCCGTCCTGCGCTGAGATCCCGCGCCGACGTCGTCCGCTGTGGCGGCCGTCGGCGCGGTCCGCTGTCGACGTGCGGACGGGCTGCCCCCTCATCCCCGGCGAGCTGCTCCTGGACGGGGATGAGCGCGGGGCTGGCGAGTGCCTGGCGACGCCGCGAAATCGAGGGCGCGACGCCCCGGCGAAGAGAGGGCAGTGACCAGCGAATATAGTGAGCCACCCTGGGTGGGGCGACACGGAGCCGCGAGCCTCTGCGTGCCGCCCCCTCCCCGGGGGCACCTCTGCCGCCCGGGCGGGATTGGGGGGCCGGGCGGCAGAGGTGGGGGACGGAACGCCCGTCCTGCCAAACGGGCGTTCCGATCGCCGCTGAACGACGATTGCTGGCTTAGGTGGCCCGCCCGCCCGGCTGGGGGGGGTAAGCGGGGGAACAGACGGGCCAGAACACCGGGCCGGACCTCCTGGCGCGAACTCCGAATCGGCATTCACAGCTAGGTCGCCCGAGGCGGCCGCAAGGTTGCCGTCATCTTCAAGATTTTTTGGACCTGGCATCCGCACCACCCCGCGGAGCCGATCTGAGGGTCCGGATCACGCAAGCGACCTTCCCGCCAGCGCCGTCGCCTCGACGTGACGGACTGCCGGTCACCCCTGGGAAGGCATGGGGGTAGCGTCGGACGTGTGCGCAGGGTGCTGTTCTCACCGGGGTGGCTGCTACGCCACGCGCTGGCGCTGAGCCTGGTCGTCTTCTTCGTGTACATGGGTCGCTGGCAGTGGACGAAGGGCGAGTCCAGCCACGGCACCCTGCAGAACCTCTTCTACGGCATCGAGTGGTGGATCTTCACCGCGTTCGTGCTGTACCTGTGGGGCAAGATGATCATCGAGGAGATCCGGCCGACCGCGCCCAAGCTGGCGGACGGTGACAGCGAGGCGGCGGCTGAGGTCGCCGAGCAGCCAACGAGCGTCGTTCTCGCTTCCTTGGCGGCTTCACCCCCCGACGATGAAGATCCCGATGACGCGGAGCTTGCGGAATACAACCGCTACCTCGCCGCCCTCCGTGAGCGAGACCGGGTCTGAAGGCGCCACGCGCCACGCGCCACGCCTTCCAGCCCCGCCCGTTGCCCGTCCCGACGGCCACGACGACGACGCCTGGAGACCACCGATGACCCCACCCAGCCAGGACCAGGCCACCGTCGCCGCCGCGGCCCCCTCTCCCGGCCCGGCCTCCGCGGCGGCGGCCAGGCCCATGGCCACGCCCGCCGCCATCGCGAAGGCACTTACGCGCTACCGGACGCTCGCCTACATCGTCGGTGTGGTGCTCGTCACGCTGGTGCTCGTCGCGGTGCCTCTGAAGTACGCCGCGGACACGCCGCAGCTCGTCCAGACGATCGGCCCCATCCACGGTGTGCTGTACATCGTCTACCTGCTGGTGACCTTCGACCTGGCCACGAAGACGCGCCTGCCGTTCCGGCGCGCCGTCCTGGTGATGCTCGCCGGCACGATCCCGTTCGTCTCGTTCATCGCCGAGCGCTCGGTGACCCGTGAGGTGCGTGCCCGTCTGGCGGCGAGCACGGGCGCCGACGCTCAGGGCTGATCTCGGTCCGCGCCCACGCCCCGGCCTCCGTCCGTTGGCCGCGCGGGCAGTCGTGATCCGGAGAGTGGCCCGGTCACCGGATCAGTCGCGCCGGGCGATGCCGGGCTCAGGCTCGGGCTCGGATGGCCGCGGGACGAGCCGCAGGCCGGCGCCTCCCGGCCCACGCCGGGCGGCGGCGACCGATATCGAGAAGAGATCACCTGGGGCGAGCTGACGCGCCCGTCCCGACCTGCGTGGCCGCGCGGAGCCTCCGAGCTCCCGGCCGGCGGCGCTGGGCACGCCGCCGCCCCCTGGCCACGGCCGGGCGAGGGCGCCGCCGCCCGACGGGCCGGGAATGAGGCCGAAGAGTGGGGCACGGAAGGCGGCGAGAAGCTGCGCCGGCTCGGTACCGAACGCGATGTGCCGGCCGTCCGACCAGGTCAGCAGGTCCGCGGCGAGCCGGCCGGTACGGGCGACCAGAAGACGGCGGACCGCCGAGTCCCAGACGATGACCAGTTTGTCCGGGGCGAGCCCCCGCAGGCAGCTCTCGCCGACGGAACGGTAGGCGGCGGCTACCCGACAGGCGACCGCGCAGCCGGCGTGCCCACCGTCATCCAGCTCATCACGGTCCGGCTCATCACGGTCCGGCTCACCACCGCCCGGCCCGGCGTCCCCCGGCCTATCGCGGCCCGCACGTTTGCCGGCACCGCCGCCGGCACCGCCGCCGCCGGCACCGTTCGCATGATCGTGCCCGATTAGACCGGGCCAGGGCCGCACCCCCCGAACGGCGGCGAGAGCGCCTCGCCGAGCGGGCTCTGTGGGCCGCCTGCCGTGTTCCGCGCCGCCGCGGTCGAGGACGCCGCCCACCGGCCAGCCCGCCGGGCTCCCCGCCCCAGCGACGAGGCGCACGCGGGCGGGCCGGGCGGCCGTGACCACGACGACCGTGAGCCCGAGGTCGTCGACGGCGATCGGTGGGATGGGGTCACCCGCCGGGCCGGCGGCGGTGACGACGCCGAACGGGCCATCCAGATGCACGCCACGCGCGGCCGGCAGGCCCAGCGATGACGAGGCGAGCATCGAGGTGAGGGTGGAGCGGCGGACATCGTCTCCGTCCAGCCGTAGCAGACCGCAGCACAGGGTCACGCCCGCGCCTCCTCTCACCCGTCGTCCCATGCCACCGTCGTGCCCCTGTCGCCGTCTATGCGGCCGTTGCCGGGGGCACCGCTGGACGACGGAGGGCTCGGCTCCCGCCGCGCCGACGGTCATGCTCAGCGACGGAAAGTAGCAGGTAGACGGGTCTTCGACCGGGCCGTTGACCGAATTGGGGTAAGCAGCCCTACTCGCCCGAGCCGAGCCCCTCTCGACAGGGGCCCGGCCCAATCGGGCCAGGAATCACCCGATCGAGGAACGTCACGCGGCTCAGGCGGAGCGTCTGTCACCCAGGTCCAGCGCCCGGCGCGGGGCGAATCAGTGCCTTTCGGTGGTCTTCCAGACCCCGACTCGCCAAAGTCACGATAGGACACACAGTGACAACGACGTCACACGGCAAGGAACAGACATGATCACTGCCGCCACCGTCTCACTATCGCGCCTGGCGTCACCCACCCCGGGGACGGCGGTGGCATCTCAGCTCTCCTCATCCTGCGGGCCGAGCATCGCGGCGTCCTGCCTCCTCGCGATCTTCGCGGCACTCGCGGCGCTTGCCTGCGCGGCCCGAATCAGGACCACCCCTAGAACCGGTCTCGCCCGCGGCGTCCGCGGCGTCCGCGGCGCCGGCTGGACCGGCGCCGCCGCCGTCGCCATGGGCATGGCCGTCTGGTCGACGCAGCTGGCCGGCGGTGTGTCCTGCGAGTACAGCGGCGCCGCGCTGTTCGACCTGCGGATGACGCTCCTGAGCGCGTTGGTCGTCCCCGTGGCGACGGGCATCGGACTCGGCATCGCCGCCGCCGACCCGAGGAGCGCCCGGCGGCTGCTCCTCGGCGGGGTGTTCAGCGGCGCCGGCTGGTCGGCGGCCACCTTCATGAACATCGCCGCGGTGCGGTCGGCCCAGGTAGTCGTCAAATACGACATCCTGCTCGCCGTGCTGTCCGTCGTGATGAACGTGGGCACCGCGACCGTCCTGTGCTGGGTGGCATTCCGGCCCGGCGGCCGCTGGCACCAGGCTCTGGTGGCGGCATTCCTGCTGGGCGCCGCCACTCGCGGCGGGTACTACACGGCGCTCGCGGCGGTCCGCGTGAACTCCGACCGGGCCCACACGTGGTCGCCGGGGGTGGATCCGTTCGCCCTTGGGCTGATCACCGCCGCGGGGTCGACCATCGTGCTGATGTTCATCGCCGTCGCGGCGGTCGGCGGCCTGATCCATCCCCGGGTTCGCGGCGGCGACGTCATCGCGTGGCCGTCGGCCACGGCGGTGGCCAGGAGGGCGCGGACGATGCGCCCAGGCGCTGCGGCCAGGAGGGCGGCCACCATGACGCATACCCGGCCCCGCGCGGGCAGCCAGCGCGCTGGGTCCCCTGGCCGCGGAGGCCGTCCGGGCGGCTCCGACATTCCCGGCGGCTCCGGCGGTCCTGGCGTGCCGACCGCCGCCGGACTGGAGGCCCCGACGGGAACGGCCCCGCCGGTCGAGGCGCCAGCGCCGGTCCCAATGCTCCCCGGCTCGACGGGGAGGACAACCGCCGTCGGCGGGACCCTGCCCAGCCTGCCCTACGAGGACCTGACCTACGAGGAGCTCAGGTACGTCGGCCTCTCATACGACGGCCTGGCCGACGACGTCGAGCTTCTCGAGCCAGCCGGCGACGAACCGGGCGACGCCGGTCCCGCGGCCGGCCCGGCCGCCATCGAGGACGTGCTCGCGGCGGCCCCGCCCGACGCGGTTCCCGTCCAGGTGGCGGGGCCCCCCGCCGGGGCGTTCGAGGTCGCCCGGGCGGGGGAGGTCTCGTTCGCCGGCTCGGGGCTCGCGTCGGCGATACCCAGGGCCGTCTGGGTGGGCGCCGCCGGACCGGACGGACCGCCGCCCCAGGAAGCACCGACCGCGAGCGGAGCGTCGGCGACCGGCAGGTTCACCGCGCCGGGCTCGGGGGAAATGGTCGCGATCCTGGTGCCCTCCACCAGCCTTGTGCCCTCCGCCAGCCTGGAGCCGCCCGCCAGCCTGGAGCCGCCCGCCAGCCTGGAGCCGCCCGCCAGCCCGGAGCCGCCTCCGAGCATCTCGCCGCCCGCCGGGCTCGCGTCCCAGGCCCACGTACCCGCGCACGATCGGCGCGCCGCCAAGTTGCCGCCGGCGAGTGCGGCCACCGTGGCGGGAACTGGCGACGGCCGGGGGCCGGGGTCACTCACTCCCAGTTCCCTGCTCTGGTCGGGCGCGCTCCCAGCGGACGCGGCGCCGGTCATGGCTGAGCCGGCCGCCGGTGGGGACGCTGACACCCCGTCAGCCTTGTCAGCTCTGCTGGCACCGTCAGCCCCGCCGGCCCGGCCCAGCGGCGGAAGCCCGGCCGAGGGCGACGGCGCTGACGCGCCCGTGCGGGCGGATGGGGCGGGCGAGCCTGGAGGTGTCGAGACTCAGCCACGCTCGGCCGGGCCTGCGATGTACTTTCCACCGCCCTCTTGGTGGTTCCGGGCGACCGCGCGGGGATGCGCGACCGCCGCCCGGCGCCGGGGCGACGACCCCAGCGCGCCCACCAAGCCCCTCCGGCTGGTACCAAACCGTCCCCCGCGCTGAGACAGGTGCGGGAGCCGCCCGGAGGACGCACGCAGCGGGTCTGACGAGGAAAGTGGCCGAACCAGGCTTGGCCTCTGGAGGTGTCTCCTCGTCGCGGGACGTACCGCGGGCTCAGGACGCCTTGCGGACGCGGCTACGGGCTGGCGGTGCGATGGGGATGTAAGTCGGGCATCCCGGCAGGTGCTCATCGAAACCGACGACATCCGGCCAGTGGCCATGACAGCCACGGCAGTGGGTCGCGTCCTCCTCCGTCCACCGCTGGTCGCAGCCGCCGCAGCTGGCCGTCACCGGGATGTGCTTGTTCCGACCGGGCTGTCCGAGGGTGCGCAGCGGGACGGGCAGCGTCTGCTGAACACCGTTCGCGCGGCCGGAGTTCCTGCCGGATCGGCGAAGGCCGGGGTCCCTGCCGGCAGACCTGCCGGATTGGCGAAGCCGATCTGGGAGGTCTGCCGGCAGGTCTGCCGGCAGGTCCGGCGTGGACTGGCCGGTGGTCACCGAAGCCGTCCTGGTCGACGGCTCGCGGTCAGCCTGGGCTGGCTGCTGGGCAGGCAGGCGCGCGAACGGTGGCGAGGAAGCCAGGGAGACGGACGAAGGGGACCGGCGGGCAGGCACCGGGCCATCCTGTCGCACGCCGCCCGGACGGTCACGCCCTCCCCCACCGATCCGCCCGGACTGGCGCTGTCCCGCGGGCCAGGCGTTGGCGCGGGCCCCGGATGACGGCTCGAGGACATCCCCCGGACGTTCATGCCGGTGGCCAGAGGGCCCGCGCCCGGCGTGCGCGCGGGCTCGAGGCGGATGACCGGACGCAAAGCGTTGCTGGATGGCACCTTCCCCCACCGATCTGTCTGGCCGAATGGTTCCATGCGTTTGATGCCAAGGTGACGAGGCCCCAGGGCGCGAGCCGGACGTCGGCCCCATCTTGGCGACGACGTCCGACAATGTCATGGCTGGTGCCGTGTCAGGCACTGGTGCCGTGATGACGCCAATGCCGCGGCAGACGTACGGCACCTCCGGCCTACTCCGGGGGACGGCTGGGTCGCGGATCGTAGGGTTAGCCGCATGGTGGGCCGCTTGTCCGACCGGTTGACTGTGGCCACCGTAATCGATCGAACCTGACTGGGCTCCCGGGACGGCGCCGCCGCGATCTGGCGCCGCGCGATGGGCGATCCGGTCGAAGGCCTGTCGGTCGGCTGTCGATGGCGCGGCGCGTGCTTGGCCGGACGCGGCGGCGTCCACCGTCGTCGTCCGGGTCAGCGGAAGGTGATCCCGTCTCAGAGGTGGGCCGTCGCGAGTCGTTCAACGGTCCGGCGTGCCCGACCCGGCTCCTGGAGGCGTCTCGCCGAGCCGACCAGCGCGGAGGTCAGCCGACTCCGCGGACGGACGGGCCTGCTGCCACTGACACGCCGACCGCTTCGGGCCCGCCACCGGCAACCGCTGTCCGCTAGCCGACTACCCCCGCCGGTTCACCCCATTCTCGGCACACAAGAAAAGTGATATCACTTTGATAGACATTGACCGCAAGGTCACACCAACGGAGGGAGAGTGATGATCGAGGCGAACGGGCTCACCAAGCGTTACGGTCGCACGCTTGCCGTCAACGACCTGACGTTCACGGTGCAGGCCGGCCGGGTCACCGGCTTCCTGGGGCCGAACGGGGCCGGCAAGTCGACCACCATGCGGATGATCCTCGGGCTGGACCGCCCGACAGCCGGAGGCGTCCGCATCGACGGGAAGCGTTACACCGACCTGAAGGAGCCGCTTCGCCACGTCGGCGCCCTGCTCGACGCGAAGTGGGTCCACCCGAACCGTTCGGCCCGTGCGCACCTTCGTTGGCTCGCGGTCTCCAACAAACTGCCAGAGAAGCGCGTCGACGAGGTCTTGGCGCTGGTCGGGCTGACCGACGTCGCGGGCCGGCGGGCCGGCGGCTACTCGCTCGGCATGTCGCAGCGGCTCGGCATCGCCGGCGCGCTGCTCGGCGACCCCGGCGTTCTGCTGTTCGACGAGCCGGTCAACGGACTCGACCCGGAGGGAATCCTCTGGATCAGGCAGTTCATGCACCGGCTCGCCGACGAGGGCCGCACCGTGTTCGTCTCCAGCCACCTGCTTTCCGAGATGGCGCTGACCGCCCAGGACCTCGTCGTGATCGGACGAGGCCGGCTGATCGCTCAGACCAGCACCAGTGCGTTCATCGACGCCGCATCCGGTTCAAGCGTCAGGGTGCGCGGCCCCGAGCTCGACCGCCTGCGCGAGGTGATCACCTCCGGCGGGCTGAAGGCTGACGACGCTCCGGCGACGACCGAAGGCCCGGCCGCGCTCGTCGTGCACGACGCGACCACCGACGACGTCGGCGAGCTTGCCGGCCGCGCCGGGCTGGTGCTGCACGAACTCGCCGCCCAGCGCGGCTCGCTGGAGCAGGCGTTCATCCAGATGACCGGCGGCGACGTCGAGTACCGCACGGGCGATCCCGCGCTCGCCCCCGTGGCGGGCGTGGCGGGTGCGCCCGTCGGGGTGCCCGGCCAGCCGGGCGAGGCCCTGGCCTCCCAGCGGACAGGGGCGCCGGTGGCGGCGAGGAAGGCGGACGCGCGATGACCACGCTCACGTTGCTCAAAGTCGAACGGATCAAACTGTTCTCGACCAGGTCGCCATGGTGGTGCATGGGCACGGCGGTCTTCATCACCGTCGGGTTCGCCTCGCTTCTCGCCGGGACGATCCGTCCCAGGGATCTCCAGGACCTGACGCCGGCGACGACCCAGTTCTCGTACAACTTCGGATTCCTGATCATGATGGTGATGGCGATCCTCGCGATCACCACGGAATACCGGTTCGGGACGATCAGAGCGACGTTCCTCGCGGTGCCCAACCGTGTCGACGCGTTGCTGGCCAAGACCGCCGTCGTCGCCCTGCTGGCGGGCCTCGTCGGCGAGGCGGCCGGCGTGGGTGCCTGGGCGCTGTCCAGGGCGATCCGGCCCGAGGCACCGCTGGCGCTCGACAACGCACAGGACTACCGGGTCGTGATCGGCGTAGGTCTGGTGTACATGATCGCGACGGTCGTCGCGATCTCCATCGGACTGCTCATCCGGCACTCCGCCGGCGCGATCACGGCCCTGCTGATCTGGGTGATGGTCGTGGAGAACCTGCTCCCGGCCATCCCGCGGGTTGGCGAAACCATCCAGAAGTGGCTGCCGTTCACGGTCGGCAACAACTTCCTGTACGCCGGCCAGCAGGTCGGCGAGAACAACAACGCCACTCCAAGCGACATGCCGTTCGGCGCCTGGGGATCACTGCTCTACTTCGCGGTGGTCGCCGCCGTCCTGCTCGCCCTCGCGGTGGGCCTCGCGAAGCGCCGGGACGCCTGAGACGGCTCGAGGTCGGGGCCGAGATAGGGGTCGAGGCGCGCGGAGCGCCTCGGCCCCGAACACAGACCTACCAGATCGCCGACTACCCGTCGGCCGCTACCCCAGCGAGATCCACGGGAAGGCCTCACTCCGACAGATCCACGGGGAAGGTCTACGCGCCGAGGCCCCAGGGGTCGCGGCCGGCGTCTTCGCGTTCGGCCGCCTTCATCCGTGCCTCGTGCACGTGCCGGCGGCCGCCGGTGAAACGAATCCGGATCCGCTCGTCGGCATCCACGAAAGGCCGGTAGTAGAGCTCGTCGTACTCCTCGACGATCTGGAACGTCCAGCGCCCGGCGAGCACGTTGCGGCCGTGCAGTTCCCGGCGAAGCTGGGCCGCGGCACGAGGGTGGCCAGCGGCGGTCAGGGCGTCGATCGCATCACCCAGCGTCTTGTCGGCATGGCCGGACAGCTGGTGGAACTCATACAGCGCCCCTCGGGCCCGCTCGACCCACTCCAGCGCCTCGCTCAGCTTGCCGACCGCCTCGCTGGTCGCCTCGTCCACCCTCGGCGCGATCCGGTCCTCCCCCGCCCGTCTCACCGCATCCGGTCCTGCCCCCATCGCAGACGACGTGGTACTAGTCACGCCTCTGGCGTTCCCCACCGCCACCACCCCAACACCCTGAACAGGCAGCCCGCGGCGATCCGACGCTCGAGGGCGAAGGGCCAGGGGTCAAAACGACGGAGCGCCGGCCCCGGGCGATCCGGGAACCGGCGCAGACATGCAGGTCAGGAGCGGAGGGCGTGTGATTCGAACCCACGATGAGGTTGCCCCCATAGCGGTTTTCAAGACGGAAAACCGCAGGTCAGCGGCTATGTCGCGGTTTGCCGGGGTGGGTCGCCGGGTGCCGAGAAATCCTTGCCTACCAGCATGATCGCGTTCGGCGTGGGCCGTCGGGTGCCGACCCGTCCCGCGTCGTACCGGGGCTTCCACGCCCACCTGACGCCCACAATAATCTTGACGTGGGCTCACTGATCGGTGCCGCACGACTGCGCCGCCGCCGGCCGGCCCGGTTCGCCAGGAAGGTCAGCGAGACAGGCGTAGGAGCTGCCGGCAATGCGCGAGACCCGGCAGAGTTGTCGTGATCGCTGGGAAACCTGCGCCGCCGCGACGGCCACCAGAGCGTCGCGCGGCTCTTCGACGTCGAGGACGCGCCCGGACCGCGACGATGTCGGGCCAGATCCCTCCAGGGTCCTCGTCCACGCCGGTGTGGACACGAAGACAAACGACTCCCCCTGCGTCACAGGTGTCAGTTGGTCGGAGGCGCAAATGCAACCTTTATCGAGGGCAGCGCCTCGCCGTCGTAGTCGAACATGGTCAGATTCGTGTACGGGGCCGCGTCCTGACCAGGATGCGCACCGACGCCCGGCAGCCATCCTGGCTCGAAGGCGAAGAAGCCCACGCCGCGGCCTTCAGGCACCTGGGCGATCAGATCGCGCAACGCGGCGAAGTACGCGGCCTGTCCGGTAGGGGAGGGGGGGAACCTGTCGGCGTCGGGCAGCTGATTCCTATGTTTGAGAGCGAGGTTGGCCCGGTCGCCGCGCAATGTCCACGGGTAGGCGGTCTCGGTGACCATGATCTCCTTGCGGTATTTCGACGAAAGGTCGATCATCGTGTCCCGCAGCTGCGACATCGAGCCGGCCCAAAATGGGTAGTACGACAGCGCGATGACATCGAACGGGATTCCGGCCGCGGAGATCTGGTCGAAGAACTCATGGGCTGCGTCGGGCTCGCCGATGCGCGCGGTGTGTATCGCGGTCGACAGCCGGTGCCCGGTCGGGTTGCCTGCCTGGGCGCCGGCCACCCCGGAGCGCAGCAGGGTGAGGAAGCCCAGCCAGCCGCCCCCCGGCGCGGTCGCGTCGAGTTTTCCCAATGGCCACAGAAAGCCTGAGGAGAGCTCGTTGCCAATTTGGATCATGTCGGCCGGCGTGCCCTGCCGAGCGAAATCCGTGACGACCTTCCTCGTGTAGTCGAACACCCGGTCGGAAAGCTCTTTGAGATCGAGGTCGCGCCAGACGGGCGGGGTCTGCTGGAGCGTTGGATCGGCCCAGGTATCCGAGTAGTGGAGATCTAGGAAGATCTTCATTCCGGCGGCGGTCGCGCGCCGGGCGAGAGTAAGTGCTGTTTCCTCGTCGAAATATCCTGGTGGCGGGTCGATCCAGAGGTGAAGCCGCACATAGTTCGCGCCCGCGCCGACGAGGATGCGTTCGATCGGCTGCTCTTTTCCGTCGGCTGACAGGACGTTCCCCGCCGCCTCGTCCAGCAGCGTGGTGGAGATGTCCGCGCCGCGGATGGCCGGAGCGGCGCTTGAACTGGGAACGGTTACCTTATCGGAACCGTACAGTCCGCATCCGGTCATGCAGATAGCCAGGACGATAACAGTAGTGCGTAACAGTCGACGTCGCATCGACAGGCCCATGGCGCCGAGTCTACGGAGTGCGTTGGCTGCGGCTGGCTACCGCGGGGCGACGGCGGGCGGCGCCTGCCGGGGAACCCGGCGGCCGGCGGCGTCGGATGCGCGCAACGGGCCTCGGCCCACGGCGCCGTCATGGCCTGCGAGGCAGCCTCGGAGGGTGGCCGGACAGGCCACGCAGGGCACGCACGGCACCACTCAAGGGTAGTGATTGCCCAATCGGGCCGGGTGCCTACGTCACGGAGGGAGCCGCTCAAACCATTTGGTGCATACCTGCACCGACCGCGGCCTGTGGCACCGGCGCGTCTGCCGACAGTGTTCGAGCAGGTCACGGACCCGCGGAAGCGCCGGGTAGACGGCATCGGCTGCCGGTCCTGCTCGCGCTGGCGACCTGCGCGGCGCTGGCGGGTGCTCCGGTCGTTCGCGGCGGTCGGCGAGTGGGCCTCGGACGCCCGCGAGGCCGTCGGTTCGGCGCTGGGGATCGCCCAGGTTCCGGACGAGTCGACGTTCCGCCAGGTATTCGCCCTGCTCGCCGACCTCGCCCGCGGCCACCGGGCCATCAAGAGCCAGTTGCCCTGGGTCCGCGACGTCACCTTTGACGAGGACCGCCACCCGGCCCGCACCGGCGACGGCCCCAGGTCATGGCCAGCCTCCGCGACCTCGCCATCAGCACGTCAGCATCCTGCGCCTGACCGGCGGGACCAACATCGCCCAGGCGCTACGCCACTACGCGCGCCGTCCCGAAAGACCACTCGCGACGATCGCGAGACTGGATGCCAATCAGCAACTTTACCGGCTCCCTGCCTGCCACCCGCCCTGCCCCGAAGGCCCTGCGCCACCCCACGCCCGCCCCATTGTGGAACACGCGAGCCCGCCGTCGTCCGACTGCTGACGGGATCAGAGGCCCCATCGGGCGGCCAAGCGGCCAGGAGACCGCCTGGCTCTTGACCTGCGGGTCCGGCATCCGGGAGCATCGATGAGATCAACGGGGCACAGGTCGACATGCCAGGCGAATGATCGGCCTTCGGGCTCCATCGTCCGCCGGCCGCGGGTCGCGATTCTTTTCACATATTCCACCCGACGCTGGCGGGTGGAGTCTTTCGGGGGGTTGGATGACGCGTATCGCGGTGACCGGTGGCGGAGGCTTTCTTGGAAGTCATCTTTGCGACCGGCTGCTAAATGACGGTGCGGAGGTGTTCTGCATCGACAACTTCGCCACGGGTCGGGCGGAGAACGTCAGGCATCTCTTCGGCCATCCGGCCTTCCATTTGATCCACCACGACGTGACCCGTTTCACCCACGTCAAGGGCCCGCTTACCGCGGTGCTGCATTTCGCCTCCCCCGCCTCGCCCGTCGACTACAGTAGGCTGCCGATCGAGACGCTCAAGGTTGGCTCGACCGGAACCATGAACGGGCTCGGGCTCGCTCGCGCGAAAGGCGCGCGCTTCGTGCTCGCATCCACCTCCGAGACCTACGGCGACCCGAAGGTCCACCCACAGCCGGAAACCTACTGGGGCAACGTGAACCCCGTCGGTCCTCGCAGCATGTACGACGAGGCGAAGCGGTTCGCGGAGGCTGTGACGATGGCCTATCGTCATCATCACGACGTGAACACAGGCATCGCTCGGATCTTCAACACCTATGGTCCTCGGATGCGCCCGGACGATGGTCGCGCCATTCCGACGTTCATCTCGCAGGCACTGCGCGGCGAGCCGATCACAGTCTCGGGCGACGGTTCCCAGACCCGTTCGGTCTGCTATGTCGACGACCTCGTCGAGGGCGTCATGCGCCTGCTCTGGTCGGACCTGCCTGGCCCGGTGAACATCGGGAACCCGACGGAGCTGTCCATCCTCGACACGGCGGAGCTCGTTCGGACCGTCTGTCGGTCAGACTCACCGATTACATTCGTCGCCCGTCCGGTCGACGACCCGACAGCGCGCCAGCCCGACATCTCCCTGGCAAAGGAGAGGCTCGGCTGGGAGCCGAAGGTGGATATCCACGACGGCCTAATGAGGACCGTCAGCTGGTTCGCGGCACAGGTCGCGCCGCGATGGGCCGCCTGAACACGGTGAGGGCGACAGTGCTCCTTTCTCCTGTTCCAGCGCGCCTTGGCGCCGCGCATCGGTGCGATGTCGCGCTTCCACGCCCAGCGGCGTCGCCTCCTGCTCGGCCGACGAAAGTCGCCGGTGGGACGAGCCGGTGACCATGACCAGCAATTCCGCCGATTCATCTGATGACACGACGATGGCCAGCCAGCGTCAGACCAGGCCCGACTCGTTCGGACGCCTGTCGTCGACGGCGACAACAAGCCTGGGG
Organism: Pseudofrankia coriaricola; assembly: GCF_032027725.1. Taxonomy (NCBI): domain Bacteria; kingdom Bacillati; phylum Actinomycetota; class Actinomycetes; order Frankiales; family Frankiaceae; genus Pseudofrankia; species Pseudofrankia coriaricola. The sequence continues at coordinate 93,963 of NZ_JASNFO010000035.1, forward strand.
CCAGCTGCGGGCCAGGCAGCCGGACCTGTGAGCGGTACCACCAGGCAAGACGGGGCCGCCAGCACGCCCGTCCCGCCGGAGGCACGCCTCCCGCGGGCACCGGCACCCGGGAACCCGGCGCTGCCGTTCCAGCCGGCTGACCTCGGCTCGGCCGAGACAACCCTTCGCCTTGGGCCACGGCGGCACGGCGCCGGGCCGAGCGCCCCAGGGCCTGAGCCGCGGGGCCGGCTCTGGCGGGACCTCGCCACCGATCACGAACGGGCGGAGGGTGAACCCCGCACAGCAGAGCCGCCGCTCCCGCTGAACGGCCTGCCGAGTGTCCCCGTGCCGGAGCCACCGCCAGGCGCGAAGCGTTCGATGCTCCCGGCCGGGCTCGCCGACCCGTCTCGGCGGAACAGCGAGCTCCGAGTCCCCTACGCCGGCCGAAGAAAGATCAAGACCTTTGTTCCGATCTCCCACGGGCGCGACAGCTTCCTAATGCTGTTCCTCGCGGGGTGCTGGTTCGTGGCGGTGGCGGGTTTCTGGCTCTGGTGGTTCAACCCGCTACACGTCCTCACCCTCCCGGGATTCATACTGAACACCGCGGTTCTGTCCTATCTCAGCTACCTGCCCGCGTACTTCGTGCTGACGGTGCTCCGGCTTCGGCGGGTGAATCCCGGGCTGCCCATTCGCGATTTCCGGGTCGCCTTCGTCGTCACGAAGGCCCCTTCCGAGCCGTGGGAGATGGTACGCAAGACTCTGGGCGGCATGCTCGCCCAGGACTATCCGCATGCTTACGACGTATGGATCTGCGACGAGGACCCGACCGATGAGACATACTCCTGGTGCGAACGCCATGGCGTCGGGATCTCCACCCGCCGAGGATTTGATGACTATCATCGCGGTGAATGGCCGCGCCGCACGAAGTGCAAGGAAGGGAATCTTTCCTTCTTCTACGACCACTGGGGCTACGACTACTATGACGTCGTCTCGCAGCTCGACGCCGACCATGCCCCGGCGCGGGACTATCTCCGGCACATGGTTCGGCCGTTCGCCGACCCGACGATCGGGTACGTGGCGGCACCCAGCATCTGCGACACCAACGCGCGCGAGTCCTGGGCAGCCCGCGGCCGGCTGTACCGGGAGTCTCACCTGCACGGTCCGGTGCAGGCCGGGGCCAGCAGCTGGCTCGCGCCGGCGTGCATCGGCTCGCACTACGCGGTGCGTACCGCTGCGATCCGCGACATCGGTGGAATCGGGCCGGAACTCGCCGAGGATTTCTCCACCACGTTCCTGCTGTGCTCGGCGGGCTGGGGCGGCGCGTTCGCCCTCGACGCTGAGGCGCATGGTGACGGCCCAACAACCTTCACCGCCGCCATGACCCAGGAGTTTCAATGGTCACGCAGCCTCATGGTCCTCTTCATGGACATCTTCCCGTCCAACGTGCCTAAGCTTCCGTTGGTGCTGCGGATCCGGTTCCTCATCGCGCTGAGCTACTATCCGCTACTCGCGCTGGCGACGGCAGGTGCCACGCTGCTGCCTCCGGTGGCGGCTATCACCGGCGCGACCTGGGTGGACATCGACTACCTTCGCTATCTCCTCCTGTGGTGCTCCGCGCCCGGGGTCGTCGTTATCATAAACCTCCACCTGCGCCGCCGCGGGCTGCTCCGCCCCGCCGACGCGAAGCTGCTCGCCTGGGAGACGTGGCTATTCCTGATGGCCCGATGGCCCTACGTCGGGTGGGGATGCATCGCCGCCGTGATACAGAAGATCCGCCCGAGGCAGGTAACTTTCAAGATCACTCCCAAGGGTGACCACGGCGTCGAGATGCTACCGACCTACCTGGTCATGCCCTACGCCGTCATCGCCGCGTTCACGTTCTCGGCGGGGCTGTACGGCGCACGTGCCGGGCACCCACTCGGGTATGTCGGGCTGAGCCTTCTCTCGGGGCTCAACTATCTGCTCGTCCTACTGTGCGTCTGCCTCATGCATGCTGTGGAGACCAGGCGGGTCACGAGTGCCTCGGCGCGTAACCTTGTCGCGACGGTGGCCAGGCCGCTGCTCATTATCGTGCCGTTGACAGTGCTGGGTGTATTCGCCATGGTCACGATGTTGACATTGATCCAGGGGGCCCGCATAAATATCGTCGATAACATCGTCGACCTGCTGAAAATGGTGCAAGTATGATGAGCGCTGTGCTCTCCGGCGGTCCAACGACGGTGCTTGTCACAGGAGCCTCCGGCTTCATAGGCTCGCACACCTGTGTCGACCTGCTGACCGCGGGCTACGACGTCATCGGTGTCGACAACTTCGCGAACAGCTCGCCCGGCGTCGTCGCACGGATCCGTGAGCTCGCCGGACATCGCCTACGGTTCGTCGAGCTCGACCTGCGCGACCGGCCCACTCTGTCCAGAGTCCTCGACGGGGAAGAAGTCGACGCTGTGATTCACTTCGCGGCGAAGAAGGCGGTCGGCGAGTCGGTGAACATACCGCTCGACTACTATGACACGAACGTCAACGCGACTCTCGGGCTCGTAGGCGCGATGCTTGACCACGGCATGAACCGCCTGGTTTTCTCCTCCTCCTGCTCCATTTACGGCGAGGCGGACGTCGTGCCCATCCGGGAGGACAGCCCCGCGCGGCCGACCAACCCGTACACCCGGACCAAGTTGATGTGCGAACAGATCCTCGCCGACCTGTGCGACCGCTACCAGGACTGGCATGTCACGTCGCTGCGCTACTTCAACCCCGCTGGCGCACACCCGTCCGGCCTGCTGGGCGAGGATCCTCGCGGCATTCCCAACAACGTGTTGCCTTACATTGCCCAGGTGGCTGTCGGGCGGCGGACCGAGCTATCGATCTTCGGTGGCGACTACCCGACGCCGGATGGCACCGGCATCCGCGACTACATCCACGTCATGGACATCGCGGAGGGCCACCGGCTGGCCCTTGAGCATCTCGGTGACGCTTCGGGGCACCGGGTGATCAACCTGGGGACCGGCCGTGGTACCTCCGTCAAGGATCTCCTGGCGGCCTTCTCCGCCGCGTGTGGCCGAGAGCTGCCTAGCCGCCTGGTGGCCCGCCGCGCCGGGGACGTAGCGGAACTGGTTGCCGACCCAGCCTTGGCCCTCAAGCTGCTCGGCTGGTCGGCACGCCGCAACGTCGCCGACATGTGTCGCGATGCCTGGAAGTTTCAGCACCTGAATCCGAATGGTTGCGACGAGGACGGCGGCGAGGGCGTCCGGCCTCGGTGTCGAACGGACAGCGGGTGACCGCGGAGCGGGTCAAGGTCGCGGCCAACGCGATGCCTGTACCCACTGTCACAGGGTCTGAGTACGTCGTACTGGTGGCCCCGCATGCCGCCCACACGGCCCCGGCACCCAGCGGCTGATGGCGTCCCTGGCGCCGTCAGTCCGCGCCAGGGACGCCTACGCCGCCCACAACCGGACGCCGTCGTCACGGCCGGGCGGGCCCTTGACCTTGGCCCGGTCGATCGCGAGCCGGCCCGTCGGGGTCTGGCGGATCCACCGGCCCAGCGAAAAGAGGATCTCCGTACTCAACGTGCAAGCAGCACAAGATCCGCGACGGTCCCGGCTCAGTCGTGCGAGCGGTGACCGGGCCCGGCCGCCGCACTCGCCGTGCTCTGTGTGCTCTGTGTGGCGCGCTATTTCATTTCTTGCGGCCGACGCCGCCGTAGACGCTGACCTCGGCGTCGGTCAAACCCGCCGGGACGGCGGCGTCGGGCCGCCACCGGTGCGCGACCTGTATCCCAGGCTCGACCAGGTCGAGGCCCTCGAAGAGCCGGGCGATCTCGCCGTGGCTGCGGGCCTGCGCGGGGATTCCCCGGCCACGGTAGGTCTCGATCAACCGGGTCCACGTCTCAGGCGCGTAGTCACCGGTGACATGGCTGATCACCACGTGGCTACCAGACGGCAACGCGTCGAGCAGCCGCTGGACGACGCCGTACGGGTCGTCGGCGTCCGGGAAGAAGTGCAGGATCGCGACGAGCGACACCGCGACCGGCTGGGTCAGGTCGATGGTCTCGCGCAGCTCGGCCGACGTGAGGATCTCCTCGACGTCACGCAGGTCCGCGTCGAGATAGGCGGTACGGCCAGCCGAAGTGCCGGTCAGCAGCGCGCGAGCGTGCATGAGCACGATCGGGTCGTTATCCGCATACACGACCCGGGCGTCCGGGGCGATCTGCTGGGCGACCTCGTGCAGGTTGGGGCTGGTGGGAATGCCGGTGCCGATGTCGAGGAACTGGCGGATGCCCACCTCGCCCGCAAGGTAGCGGATCGCCCGGTGCATGAACGCCCGGTTCTGCCCAGCGGTCGTCCGCCCGTGCGGGAACTCGGCCAGAGCCTGCTGCGCGGCCTCCCGGTCGGCGGGGAAGTTGTCCTTGCCGCCGAGGTAGTAGTCGTACATCCGGGCCGAGTGTGGCCGGTCGGGTTGCAGGTCCACCCGGACGGCGGCGTCCTCGGTCGAACTCGTCCAGTCCCAGCCTGGGACGTCGCTGGTCTGTGAGTCGTCCGTCTCCGTCACGACGCCCCCTCCTCGTGGCCGACGACCGGCACAAATCACCCTATCCGTCGAAGACGCACCGTCGTCAAGACGGTGCACTGCGCATCGACCACAGCGACAACGCCCGCTGAGCAATGGCCGACCGCCGGATTCGGGCACCACTGTCGGAGCGCGGGGGCGCGGCACCGACGCCTTGACGGACGTTGAGCGGCGTCGATGACCCATGCGGCTCCGCACGGCCCCGAAACAGCGATCTTCGTGGTGCTCGCGCCGAAACGGTCACCGCATCGCGGCCTCGATGGCACGGGCGACGGCCAGCAGTGTGCCGTCGGCGCCGGACGCTGCCTCCAGCGACAGGCCCACCGGCAGGCCGGCCGGTGTGTACCCGTTGGGCAGGCTCAACGACGGTACGCCGGCGACCGACCCCGGACCGGTGTTCTGGATCGAGGTGAGGAAGACGTTGACCTCTTGTCCATTGTGGGTGGTCGTCTCGGTGTCGTTGAGCGGCGGCGCGACCAGCGGCACAGTCGGGTACACCAGCGCGGCCACCCGATGGCGGGTGAACGCCTCGGCGTACGCGGCCTGTAGCCGTTCTCGGGTCGCCAGGCATTCGTGGTAGTGCGCTTCGGGTATCGGCCGATCCAGGATGCCGTCGACGAGCTGCTTGACGTCCGGCGAGCTGATCTGCGCGGCAATGTCGGGCAGGCCGAGGTCACAGAACGGTGCCGGCAGCGCCTTCACGTACGCCGGGAGCGCCCGGGCCATCTCGAACAGCGCGATCGGCAACCCACACAGCGCGTCCAGCTCGTGGGCGCCCGCAACCCGCAGCTCCACCAGCTCAACGCCCGCGTCGCTGAGTACCGCCAGCGCCGCCTCGGTGCGGGCGGATACGTCGGGGTGCAGACCGGCGTAGAAGCCGTCGCGGGGCACGCCCAGCCGCAGCCCGGCCAGGCTGACGGCAGCCGCGCGGGCCCGTCCGGTGACGGCCGAGTCGACCAAGGCCGCGTCGGCCACGGTGTGGGCCAGCACCCCGATCGTGTCGCGAGTGGGCGACACCGGCACCGTGCCCTCGTTCCCCCAGCTCCCGGCGCTCGGCCGGAACCCAACGATGCCGCAGTACGACGCCGGGATGCGCACCGAGCCGCCGGTGTCGGTGCCGAGCGCGAAGGGCACCAAACCGGCGGCGACCGCTGCCGCACTGCCACCGCTGGATCCGCCGGCCGTCCGGTCGGTGGCATGGGGGTTGCGTACCGCTCCGTACGCCATGTTGTGGCTGGTTGTACCCAGGGCCAGCTCGTGCATGTTGGTCTTGCCGACCACGACGGCGCCGGCGCAGCGCAACCGCTCCACCACCGGCGCATTCGCGGCGGCCACCGAACCGCGCAGCGCGGGCGTCGCCGCCGTCGTCGGCAGGTCCACTGTGTCGATGTTGTCCTTGACCGCGTACGGCACGCCGGCAAGCGGCCGGCCGTCGGCGGCGGGTCCGGACACGTCCGCCGCGACCGCCGTGAACGCCGATAGCTCCGAATGCCTCTCGATGCCGGCGAGCAGTTCGCCGGCGACCTCACGAGCCGACGTGGCGCAGCCGCGCAGCCGCTCGGCGACCGCGACGATGGTCAGGGGTGTGGGTGGCATGGGTCCCTCCGAAGGATTACGGTGCAAGGCGGTCGGCGACATGGTCGGCGGTGTCGGCGGTCACCGGGCCGCCGTCGACGATCTCCCCCCGCTCCATCAGGTACCAGCGGTCGGCGACCGACAGCGCCGCCTCCAGGTGCTGCTCGACGACGAGCACCGCGCGGCCCGCTGCGGCCGCCGCGCGGGCCCCGGCCGTGAATCGGTCGACGTTGGCCGGCTGGAGCCCCTCGGTGGGCTCGTCGAAGAGGCACACGGCGCCGGGCGCCATGAGGACGCGGGCGATCGCGAGCATCTTCTGCTCACCGCCGGAGAGCGTGCCGGCCAGCTGCTGCCCGCGGTCGGCGAGGAAACCGAACAGAGCCGCGGCGGCGGCCGGCTGCGCACCGGCGAGGCGCAGGTTGTCCCGGACGCTGATGTCGGCGAACACCGGCCGGTCCTGCCGGACGACGCGTAGGCCGTGCCGGTGCCGCCGTGACGGTGGCCAGTGCGTCACGTCAGCGCCGTCGAGAGCGACGGTTCCGCCCGCGGCGGCCAGGGTGCCGGCAATCGTGTTGACCAGGGTCGTCTTCCCGGCGCCGTTGCGCCCGAGCAGCGCTACCACCTCGCTGGGCGCTACCTGGAGGTCGACACCGAACAGCACCGGCGCCTGGGCGTACGCCGCACGCAGCCCGCGCACGGCGAGCCCGCCCGCTGCCCGGGCACTCACGACGCGCGCCCGACGTAAACGGCGCGTACTCGCGGATCGGCATCGACCTCGGCGGGGGTGCCGGTGACCAGAACGGCACCGCCGGCCATCACCGTGACGCGGTCGGCGACGCCACGGATGAACGCGGTGTCGTGCTCCACCACGAGGATGGCGATGCGCTGCCGGTGGGCGAGCTCGGTGAGCAGCTCTCCGACGGCGGCGGTCTCCGCGCGGGTCATGCCCGCCGTCGGCTCGTCGAGCAGGAGCACGGCGGGTCCCGGGGCCAGCGCCATGGCCAGCTCCACGAGCTGTCGTTGCCCGTGGGAGAGGTCTCCGGCCACCGTGTCGCGCTGGCCGATGAGGTCGGCCGTGGCGAGCACAGTCCACGCGGCCGGCGACACCGTGGCCGACCACGGTTGGCGCAGCAGCGCGAGCCACCGGTGCGTGGGGCCCCACCGGGCCAGCGCGAGGTTCTCGCCGACCGTGAGCGAGGTGGCCAGGCTCGGGGTCTGGAACTTGCGGGCGGCGCCGGCCCGGGCCAGCTCCCAGGCGGGCGCGCCGGTGAGGTCGCGCTTGCCGACGCGCCACCTGCCGCCGTTCGCCGGTGTCACGCCCGACAGCACATTGAGCAATGTGGACTTGCCGGCCCCGTTCGGCCCGATCAGGCAGTGCACCTCGCCCGGTCGCAGGGTGAGGCTGACTCCGTCGACGGCGGTGAACGCGCCGAACCGGCACACCACGCCGGCGGCGTCGAGCGCAACGGCGCCGTCGCCGGCGGGGTTCGCGCCCGGCAGGCCGGCCTCGCGCTCGTCCGCCCGACCGAGCCGGACCTGCCGCGGCGGCCGCCGGGTGGGTAGCCATCGCCGTACCCACAGGGCCAGCCCTTCGGGCAGGAACAGCACCGCGCCGACGACCACCAGCCCGGTCCCCAGCAACCAGTAGTCGAGAGCCCGGTCGGCCAGCTCGCTCGCGCCGATGTTGTAGCCGATGGTCGCCACGGCCGGCCCTACGATCGTGCCCTTGGAGCCGAGCAGGGCCCAGACCACGAAGCTGGTAGCCATCGCGACACCGACCAGGCCCGGGGAGACGAAGCCGACCTGCAGCACGAAGATGGCACCGAGGAACCCGGCGAGTGCGCCGGTGCAGGCGAAGACACCGGTCTTGAGGTTCACCACGTGGTAGCCCAGGCTGGCCGTACGCCGCTGGTGGTCGCGCGTGGCGGCCAGCGCCGCACCGAGCGGCAGCGAGGCCAGGTGCGACAGCGCGACGATCGCGGCCACCGCGACGAAGACGGTGAAGGCCCGCTGTCCGGCCGGGCTGAGCGCGGCGGCGCCCAGGTGTAGGCGCGGCACGTCGGTGAGGCCGTTGAAGCCGCCGGTCACCGACGTCCAGCCGTTGGCCACCTGTTCGGCGCCGAGCGCGAAGACGAAGGTGGCGAGCGCGAACGTCATCGGGGGCAGACCACGGCGGAACGGCAGCCAGGCCACGAGGAAGGCCAGCAGTCCACCGACGGCGGCGCCCGCGACCAGGCCAGCCAGCGAGCCGGCAGCGCCGACGTGCAGACCGAACCAGGCACCGGCGTACGCGCCGGCGCCGAACGTCACGCTATGGCCGAGGTTGAGGATGCCCGAGGTGCCCCAGGCCAGGGCCAGCGCGGCGGTGGCCGCCCCCAGAACGAGGAACTGGGCAAGCTGGCCACCGTAGTAGTCGCCCGACAGCAACGCCAGGATTGGCAGCCCGACGAGGGCGGCGCTCCGGCGGATGGCTCTGGCCGTCATGCTGTGCCCTCCTTTGGCATGCCCTTCTGGCCCTCGCCCGCGAGGCCGTTATCCGGTCCGGCTGGGTGCCGCTCGGTGCAGTCGGTCATGGTGCAGTCGGTCATGCCGTTGCCTCCCCGAACGCGGCTCGCCGGCGGGCCTGCAGCACGACGAAGGCGAGCGCCAATGCCGACAGCCGGCCCAGCATGGGATCGGTGAAGAAGGTCATGATGTTCTGCACCGTCGCGATCGCCAGGCAGGCGACGACGACCGCGCCGAGCCGTGAGCCGGCGACGATCACGCCGAGGAACGCGCCGAACAGGTAGTCGACGCCCATGTCCGGCTGCACGTTGACCAGCGGCGCGACGAGCGCTCCGGCGAGGCCGGCGAGCGCCGCGCTGCCGGCGAAGACTGCGAGGTTGAGCCGCTGGGACCGCACCCCGAGCGTCTCGGCCAGGTCGGCGTCGGCTGCGACGGCGCGCACGCGCAGCCCCAGCGGAGTCAGGCGCAACGCCGCCAGGACCAGCGCGAGCACACCCACCGCGATCGCGATGAGCAGTAACCGGTACGCCGGGAACGACACCCCGAGCAGCTCGACCGCTCCCGGCATCGGGTTGGCGACATTCCGGTACTGCTTTCCGAAGGCCAGCTCGACGAGCTGACGTACCACAATGGACAGCCCGAACGTGCCGAGGATCGACAGCTCCGGCGAGCGGTAAAGCCGCCGTATCAGAGCGACCTCGGTCAGCGATCCGACCGCCAGGCCCACCGCGGTAGCCGCGGCGAGCCCGGCGAGCCAGGGCAGCTCGTGGTCGGCCGTCACCATCGCGGCGTACGCGCCGAGCATGATGAACTCGCCATGCGCCAGGTTGACGATGCGCATCAACCCGAACGAGACAGCCAGACCGACGGTGATGAGTGCCAGCAGCGCCGCTGACCCGAGCACCCCCAGCGACTGGACGACTAGATTGTCCACAGTTGAGTCCCGAATCCCGGTCAGGCGTCGCAGGGTTCCTCGGGCGTGACACCCTCGTAGGTCTGGACGATTTTTGTCGTGCCGTCGGACTGGGTCTGCGCGATGTAGATGGGCTGAGTGGCATACCGGTTGACGCCGAAGGTGACCTTTCCGGCGGGAGCGTCAAGGCTCATGCCCTTCAGCTTCTCCGTGACCTTGGCGACGTCGGTGCCACCGGCGGCATTCGCGGCCTGCGCCCAGGCCTTGATGGCGACGTATGTCTGCTCCGACAGCGACGTCACCGGCGAGGCGTCGGCACCGAACTTCTGCCGGTACGCGGCCAGGAAGGCGGTGTTGGTCGGGTTGTCGACCTCCTGGAAGTAGCCGAGCGAGGTATACATGCCGGCCGCCACCCGGGCACCCATGGCGGCGCGGGTGTTGTCCTCGTACAGCACGCTCAGCCGCTGGACCTCGTCGTTACCTAGCCCGGCGTCGTAGGCCTGCTTCTCGAACGTGATCCCGTCGCCGCCGACCAGGGCCGGCAGCAGCAGGTCCGGGCCAGCCTTCTGCACCTTCTGGATGACCGACTGGAAGTCGGTGGTCCCCAGCGGGGTGTAGTCCTCGCCAACCACCTCGCCACCGGCGGCGGTGATGTAGCGCTTGGCCGCCTCGAAGCTCTTGCGTGGCCAAACGTAGTCGTTGCCCAGCAGGTACCAGCGCTTCTTACCGGTCTGCTGCATCACCCACGGGATCGTCTTGGCGAGCTGCTGGCTGGGCACCTCACCATTGGCGAACATCACCGCATTGCAGGCACCGCCCTCGAACACCGGGGTGTACAGATACAGCGTCTTGGCCTGCACCGCGACCGGCAGCGCCGCCTCCCGGGTTGCCGAGTTGTGCATCCCGACCACCACCGATGCGCCGTCGCTCTGCACCAGCCGGCGCATCACCTGCTTGCCGGTGTCGGGGTTGCCGGCGTCGTCGCCAACAACCAGACGCACCTTCCGCCCGCCCACCCCGCCCGCCGCGTTGATCTCATCGATCGCGAGCTCGGCGACGTTCTTCGTCGGCGGGCCGAACAGTCCCGCCGGTCCGGTCATCGTCGTCAACAGACCAACCGTGATCTCACCGGATCCGCCTGCTGGAGCGGCGGCATCCGCGGCGCCGGTGCCGCCATCGCTGGAGCACGCTCCGACCACCAGCGCCAACGCCCCGGCTGCCGCCGCCAGGACCCCCCGCCGCAAGACTTCAGACGTCATGGCACCTCTCCATCGGAAAACAGGTAAACGCACGTTAGCACGTTTTCTTGATCTGTGGGCCGCGCTGTCCGCGGCGTGGGCGCGGCGCGGGTTCATCCCGCTCTACGACCGCGGCCAGCTGGCGGTCGACCTCGGGCTGACGCTGCCGCTCGGCGGGGAGGCGATCAGCGACTTCCAGGGCCTGCGGCACCTGGCTCCGGTGACGGGCCCGGTGGCGTCGACCCCGACGGCTGATCGGCGACATCACCGTCGGGGACTGCCTGGAGCTCGCGCTGCTGCAGGGCGGTGCCCGCCCGGCTCACCCACGGCCAGCGGAAACGCTGGCTGCACCTGCGCGCGGACTGGCCCTGGCTCGACGCCGTCCTCGGCAGCTGGACACGCGTCAAGGCACTGCCCACGAAGACCTGAACCACCCGTCGCCCTGCCCCCGCGACCACGAAACACCTCTCCGGGCCGTGGACCCGGCGCGGCGACGCGACCGTCGCACCCCACCCCTGCCTACATACAGGAACCTAGATCAAAAACGCCGGTCGCCGATCACACGGGGCACCCCGCCAACCCCGTGAACGATCCAGGCCGGCAGCGGTGGCGAGGCGACAGGCGTGGCCCCAATGCGGTAACGTGCAAACGACTATTTACCTGATTGCGGGGTGACGATGACCATGGCGGAGCCCGAGTACGCCTTTGCCGCGCTGGCGGATCCGACACGCCGTGCGATCCTGCGCATCCTGCGCAAACGTGATTCCCTGACGGTCGGCGCGCTCGCCGAGGAGTTTCCGGACATCACGCGGGCGGGCGTCTCGGCCCACCTGCGCGTGCTACGCCACGCCCGGTTGGTCGAAGAGAAGCGAAGCGGAAAGTACCGCGTCTATTCGCTTGGCCCGAACCGCGCCGACGAGGTAGTGAAATTCCTGTCCGAGGTCTACCGGCAGTCGCTCGAAGACCTGCAGAATCCCCGCCAAGACGAAGGCTAGAGGCAGGTGCTTTCCCGATGGGCGATCTCGTCCTGACCGCGGAGCGATCCGTTGCGGAACCGCTCGCGTCAGCGTTCGAGCGTTTCGGCCATGCCTCGGGCGGCGGATGGCTGTTCGGCCTGTCCTGCGACGTGGTGGCGCCCGGCGCCGTGGTCCGGTTCTCGATGCCCGGTCCGGCCAGCCAGGCACCGATCCAGTCAACCGGGCGCATCGTCGAGGTCGACTCCGGGCGCCGGCTCGTCCTGCACCAGGAGTCGCCCTGGCGGAGCCGGGTGGTCCTCACTTTCGATCCCGACGGTGCCGGCACCCGGGTCCGGCTGCGCGCCGTCCTCGCCGACGACTGCGTGCCTTGGCTGATGCGGGCGAGTGGCCTGGAGGTACCGGAACCGGCCGAATTCGGCCGCGCGGTCCGCGTCGGCGTGCTGCTCCCACTGTCGGGCGCCGCGGGCGTGTTCGGGCGCGCGGCGCACAACGCCGGCGAGCTCGCGGTCGACGAACTCAACGCCGACGGCGGCATCCGCGGCGTGCCGTTGCGGCTGTACGTCGGCGACGACGGCACCAACAGAGCCACCGCGAGGCGCGAGTTCATCCGCCTCGTCGATCTCGTAGGCTGCGACGTGGTGATCGCCATGACGACGTCGGAGTCGATGGCGGCGGTCCGGCCGCTGGCCGAGGCCCGCGGAACGCTCCTGCTGCACGCGCCAGCCAGCGAGGGCGGGCCGGCCGGCGACCGGATCTTTTACCTCGGCGAGCGCCCCGCCGACCAGCTCGAGCACTCCGTTCCGCTGCTGATGGCCGAGACCGGTGGCCGAGGCTGGTTCATCGTCGGCAACGACTACTCGTGGCCGCGCAGCGTCGCCCGGGCGGCACGGCGGGTCATCGACGACGCCGGTGGCGTCCTGCTCGGCGAGCGCTATCTACCCTTCGGTTGCCAGGACTTCACCGCTGTACTGACGGCCATCCAGGCCACCGGCGCCGACCATCTCATCTCGGCACTGGTCGGCACCGACGCCGTCGCGTTCGAGCGGGCATCCTTCGCCGCCGGGCTGCGCGCTCGGGTGCGGACGATCGCCATGCTCGTCGACGACGTCTGCCGCGAGCACATCGGCGACGATGCCGCGACGGGCATCTGGTCGGTCCTCGACCACTTCACAGCGCTCGACGACGTCGACAACCAGCGCCTGCAACGGCGATGGCGGCAACGGTTCGGTCTGTTCTCACCCCCGCTGTCGAGCACGGCGAAGTCGGTATACGACGTCGTGCGGCTCTACGCCGGCGCTGCGCGCGCAGCCCGCTCGGTGGACCCGACCGACGTCGCACGCACGCTGCGCATTTCGCGCGGCCGCGGCCGCGCAGGCGCGATGCTGCCGCGGGTGCTCGGCGAACCGCGCCGTACCTGCATCGCCGAGGCGGTGCAGGGAGGCTTCGTCGTGCGTGAAGCGCCGGCCTAGCGCCTCGCGACGATGGTTGTCAGGCAGCCTAACTGACCGTGCCGGGCGAGGGAGGCGACGTCCGTGACTGCCCCGCCCACCGGGCCGCAATGCGGTAGGCCGTGAGCGAATCGAGGGCGGCCTGGCCAAGGACGAGTACCGGGTCGCGCTCGTCGCCTGGGGAACGTAGGGCGGCCGCGACCTTCTCGAGTTCGACGGCGATGGCCAGCGGGGTCGGGTAGCTCCCGACCGCCTCGCGGATCCAGGCGAGCGCGGCCGCGTACGCGGTGTCGAAGTGGACCCTGCGCGCGTGCCGTTCCGTGGGAAGAGAGGTCACCAGCCGGGTCTCCGCCGCCCGAAAAAGCCCGGCCAAGCGATCATTGAGGACAGAGCCGCAGGTCAGACACTCCCTCCGAAACCGAGAGTTCAGCGATGCTGGCCGCTCAAGGTGGCACTTGGCGCCTGGGGCACGGTTCGCGTCCTGCGTCGCCCGGTCCTGCGCATCTGGGCCCGCAGTAGCCGGACTCGACGTGAATATGTCGCGGGCCGGGCGACCGCTCCGGTCAGGATGCGCTCGGCGTTGTCGAGGGCGTCTTCCACCAGAGCGTCATGCAGATGCGACCAGACCAAGGGCCATCCCAGCCGCATCGCCCCGGTCGGACGGCCGGTCAGTTCGTGGCGGAACTCCACCGTGCCCGGTCCGGTCGCCGAGACCTCGAAGGCGTGGGTGCCGCGCAGCCCCACACTCGGGTCGAAGCGAAACGTGACGGCGCGTCCTGGCTGGTATGCCTCGACCGTGTACCGGATCGGGCCGTGCCCGCCGGTCGCCCCCTGACCCAGTGGCCGGTCCAGGCGTTGCGCGGGCCAGCGGTCGCTCGGCCAGAGCCGGTCGTCGTCGCTCGACAGGCCGTCCAGCAGAGCGCCCGCGGCGTCGAGGTCGGCCTGCAGGGTTCGCGCATGAACACTGAAGATCATCACACACCTCCCGATCCGGGAGCGCCATACGGTACCGTATGGCCGCTGCTCCGTACGGTACCGTATGGAGGTGGCTGGGAACAGTAGTAGCGGTCTAACTCGCGCAATGTGGATCGATGCCGCGCTCGACGCCCTCGCGCGGGGAGGCGTCGCAGCCGTGGCCGTCGAATCCATCGCCACGCGCCTGAAGGCCACCAAGGGAAGCTTCTACTGGCACTTCACCAACCGAGACGCGCTGGTCGTCGCCGCACTCGAGGAGTGGGAACGGCGGAACACCGCCGACGTGATTGCCGATCTGGAGGCGCATAGCCATCCAGCGGTCCAGCTCAGGGAGCTGTTTCACCGGGCCTTCGGCAGTGCTCACATCAACGCGGTCGACGCCGCCGTGCTGGCGGACGCGGAGTCGCCCCTCGTCGCGCCCGTGCTCGACCGGGTGACCCGACGGCGCCTGGCCTACCTGGAACGCGCCTACAGCGGCCTCGGACTGTCCCCGGCGGACGCCCAGCGCCAGGCACTGCTCGCCTACACCACCTACCTCGGCGTGTTCTCCCTGCGCCGAGCCGCGCCCGGCCTCATATCCGACGACGACCTGATGGTGGCACTCGAACCGCTGCTCTCACCACGGACGTAAAAGAGTGTCCGCGCGCGTGCCCGTGTTCTCCGCGCGCGGCCGAACAGCCCCTAGGTCACCGCATCCTCTTCAGCCAGCCCAGCGTCACCACTGAGAATGGAACAGAGCCGTAGGTCAGCGACTCCCTGTCGGTGCGGCAACGCTGGTCGGCCGGGCGCGTGGCCCCGAAAGCGCGGCGTTGTGTCGCCCCGGCGGGAGCCGTTCTCAAGGCCGGCGCGGTGCGCGGCTTCGAAGACCACCGCAGGCACCTCGTCGGCCCGGCGCCGACGGCGATCGGACGCACTTGCCGGAGCCGTCACGCGTCGTCCCGGCCACCGAGCCACCCGCGGGGTCGGCCGCGGAGGTTGTAGTAGCGGCCGTTCGGATCCGAGGGCGGCGCGCCGCCGACCTCCGGCTCCGAGCGGTGTTCTCCCGAGGACTCCGGGTTGTCAGTCCTGGTCGTCGAGGAGCTTCGCGGCAGCCTTGGGCATGATCACTCGTCCCAGTCGCCGGCGCCGCCAAGTTCCGCGATCCGCTCGGGCGTCATCCTGGTCAGGGCGGCGACGCTTGCGCTGAGCGAGCCGTCGAGGACGCGCATCGACTCGACCATCCCGCTGCGGACTTCCTCGCGGCGCAGGTCGAGGTAGGCCCGCGTCGCCTCGGCGACGAAGTCCTTCTTCGACATGGCGAATGGCCGTCCGCTATCCGCCGCGCCGCTTTAGAGCGATGTTCCGAGGGCTACCTGCGAGGAGTCAGGTCATGCAGGGTGCTCCGAGGTCGGGCCGGTCGAGGTTGTCCGCGACGGCGGCGAGCGACGCTGCGAGAAGGTGTTCGGGGAGGTCTGTCTGTTCGGCGTGCCAGCGGATCCAGTCGGGTAGCAGGGCGCTGGCCTCCTTGGTGACGGGGTCGTCGACCCAGTCGCTGATCAGGCCTCGGATGTGGCGGACCCGGTGGGGTGAGGCCGCGTGCCAGGTGCCCGGAAGCCGTCCTTCGATCCACTCGTAGGCAAGGGCGTCAAGGGGCTCGGGGGCAGGCGGGTTGCCGTGCCGGTCGCTGTACCAGGTGGCGAACGCGTCGACGAGCGGGCCTGCGTCGAGGTCGCGGTGAAGGTTGGTCGCGCGGGGCAGCGGGGTGCCGCGGCGGCGTAGCGCGTCGGCGAGCTCATGCAGGCGGCGGCTGGTCCGGAACCAGTTGTCCAGCGCCGAGTCCGACTCGTCGCCCTGGAAGATCTCGCCCCCATGGTCGGCGTACGCCAGGCAGACCAGTTCGTCGGCGCGCTGCGCCGCGGCGGGCTCGGCGTCGCTCGCGGACTCGCCGGCGAAGGCTCGCCACGCTGCGACGGCCTGGGCGACGTCGTCGTACACGCCAGCGTTGACGACGGTCACCATGCCGCAGGCATCGACGTCGAACAGGAACACCGACGGGTCGACCCCGCCCGGGTAGGTGAAGCCCGCGATCACCCCGATCCGGCTGCCGTAGGCATCACACAGGTGCCAGACCTCCCCGGTGGAGGACAGACGGCGCATCGCCGGCAGCCAGCGCGCCTCGCCCCGCCCGCCAGCACGGGCGACCTTGGCGGCGAGGCGTCGGGCCGCGGTGGTCGCGCCGGAGGCGAGCGCGGGCGAGCCGATCGCGGCCAGGCCGTGCAGCAGCCGCCACGGCCCCTCCCAACCAGTGCCACCGCGGTCGAGTTCGTCATGAATCCGGGCCGCGGTCGCCTCGGTGAGCTGCGCGAACCACCAGTCGACCCACAACCCCCGGCGAACGTCGCGCACGGCGTGGCGGATCTGCCCACCGACCAGCTCGACGGTCGCCTCCTCCAGCACACGGGGCCCATCGGCGGCCAGAACCGCGCCAGAGCCGTCGAGGACAGCCGTGATCGTCGGATCGAACCAGGCCGGCCTCTCCCGAGAACCCACGAACAGGTCCACCGGCGAGACCTCTGCCGC
>NZ_JASNFO010000036.1:0-58848 GCF_032027725.1 Pseudofrankia coriaricola
ATCAGGGCTTCCAGCCCTGATCAACGGCCTTTGGCACATCCGGGGTGGCAGCCCGCCACGCGATCATCCCGCGCGGCGAGCTGACCGGCCAGCGGAGCCCGTCGTGATCTGGCGCGCGGCAGCACGCCGGATCGCGACGGACCGGGCTCAGCGACCGTGGCGGCGGTCGTCGCGTTCGCGGACGCGGATGGAGATCTCCACGGGCGAGCCGACGAAGCCGAAGTCCTCCCGCAGGCGGCGCTCCAGGAAGCGGCGGTAGGCGGGCTCGAGGAAGGCGGTGGAGAAGATGACGAAGCGCGGCGGGCGCACACCGGCCTGGGTGGCGAACAGGATCTTGGGGATCTTGCCGCCGCGCGGGGGCGGCGGGGTGGCGGCGACGACCTCGCCGAGCCACGCGTTGAGCCGGCCCGTCGGGATGCGGTTGCCCCAGCTCTCCAGCGAGGTGCGCAGCGCGGGAGCGAGCCGGTCGGTCGCCCGGCCGGTGCGCGCGGAGATGTTCACCCGGGGCGCCCACGCGATCCGGGCCAGGTCGCGGGTGATCTCCTTCTCGAGCGTGAGCCGGCGGTCCTCGTCGAGCAGGTCCCACTTGTTGAAGGCGAGCACGAGAGCCCGGCCGGCGTCGACGACCATCTGGATGACCCGCTGGTCCTGCTCGGTGAGCGGTTCGTCGGCGGCGAGCAGCACGATCGCAACCTCGGCCGCCTCGATCGCCGCCGCGGTGCGCAGCGACGAGTAGTACTCGGCGCCGCTGGCCTGGCCGACGCGGCGGCGCAGGCCGGCCGTGTCGATGAACAGCCACGGCTGCCCGCCCGCGGTCACGACCTCGTCGACCGGGTCCCGGGTGGTTCCGGCGACGTCGTGCACCAGCGAGCGCTCCTCGCCCGCGAGCCTGTTGAGCAGGCTGGACTTCCCGACGTTGGGCCGGCCGACGAGCGCGACGCGGCGCGGGCCGTCCTCGTCGTCGAACCGCTCCGCCGGCGCCTCGGGCAGGGCGGCGAGCACCGCGTCGAGCAGGTCTCCGCTGCCCCGGCCGTGCAGCGCCGACACGGGGTACGGCTCCCCCAGCCCCAGGCTCCACAGGGCGGCGGTGTCGGACTCCAGCCGCTGGTCGTCGACCTTGTTCGCGGCGAGCACCACGGGATGGCCGGACCGTTGCAGCACCCGGGCGACGGCCTCGTCAGCGTCGGTCGCGCCCACGACGGCGTCGACGACGAACAGCACCGCGTCCGCGGTCGCGAGGGCGGACTGAGCCTGGGCCGAGACCCGGGCCGCCAGGCCCTTCGCGTCCGGCTCCCAGCCGCCGGTGTCGACGAGCGTGAACCGCCGGCCCGACCAGGTCGCGTCGTAGGCGACCCGGTCGCGGGTGACGCCGGGAACGTCCTCGACGACGGCCGCCCGCCGGCCGAGAATGCGGTTGACCAGCGTCGACTTGCCCACGTTGGGCCGGCCGACGACGGCGAGCACCGGCTGCCCCCCGGATGCGGTGCCCACGGCGGGGCTGTCCTGGCTCGGGCTGTCCTGTGTCGTCACCGTCGTACTGCTTCCTGTCGTTCCCGCGTCGTCGGTCCGGGCGGCGTCACCGCCTGCCCCGACTCCGGCTGTCATCCTTCGTCTGCCACGTCGACTGTCCTACGCCGACCGTCTGTCCCACCTAGGCGCCTCGCGCCGTGGCCCGTCGCGCCTGTCCGCGGAGAGCCATGGCTGGCGCCTGGCAACCATCGTCCACTTCGGGCGGCGACGCGGCCCGTGCGGGCCGCCCGGCCGTGGCCCGCCCGGCCGTGGCCCGCCCGGCCGTGGCCCGCCCGGCGCCGGCCAGAACGCGGCCGGCGGTGCCCCGCTCGCCGGGGTACCGCCGTACCGCCGCCCTACTCAGCCCGCCGACCGGCCTCCGTGTTCCCGGCGGCGATCTCCGGCGCCGGGGCGCCCGACCGGGCGGCGGTCAGATGATCGGCCAGGTGAACCCTGATGTCCTCGGCCACCGCGGCCAAGGCCTTGCGCGACCGCGGGTTCGCCGGAATCTCCACGGTGAACGGCTCACCGAAGACCACCCGCACCCGAGCCGAGCGCTTCGGCCAGTGCGCCCCCTTCGGCAGCGCGCCGCCCGTGCCGAGACAGGCCACCGGCAGCACCCGGCAGCGGCCGTGCACCGCGAGGTAGGCGATGCCGTGCTGCACGGCAGCCATCTCGCCGCTGCCGCGGGTGCCCTCGGGGAAGACCCCGATCGCGTTGCCACGGGCGAGCTCGTCGAGCGCCGTGTGCAGCGCGACCCGGTCGGCCTTGCCGCGGTCGATCGGGATCTGCCCGACGAGGCGCAGCAGCCAGCCGAGGATGCCCTTGTACATCTCGACCTTCGTCAGGCACCGGACCGTGCGCGGCGACTCGATGACGACCAGCGGCCCGTCGAGCCAGCTCGAGTGGTTCCCCGCGAAGATCAGCGGCTCGCCCTTCGGGACGTTGTCGACGCCCTCCAGGCGGATCCGCATCACCACATGGTTGAGCACCCAGCGTACCGGCGGTTTGAGCAGCCGGTGCAGGATGTCGTTGTACGGCGGCGACTCGGCGCCCCGATGCGCGGGCCCCGCCGCGGTCAGCGCGGGTGCCTTCCCCGTGGTCCTCCGGCTGGCTCCCGCCGACGGCGGCACGGCCGGCGCCGGCTCCACCGCGAGCACCACCTGGCCGGCCGGGACGCCGGCCGGGACCACTTCGCCGGCCCGCGCCGTCTCGGTACCGGCCGCCGGAGGCGCCGGTTGCGTCGCCTGCACCTGTTCCGCTGCCTCGGTGACGTGGGTGGGCGGCGGATCAGCGGGCACGTCGTCGCCCGTGCTCACGACGCCGCCCCGGGGGTGCCGGCGACGGTGGGCACGACGAAGCCCGCCTCGCCGCAGCGGCGCAACACCAAGCCCACGACCTCGTCGATGGACATCCCGGTCGAGTCAAGCACGAGGGCGTCCGGCGCGACCAGCAGCGGGTCGACCGTGCGGGTGCTGTCCAGCGCGTCGCGCCGGCCGAGCTCGGCGAGCGTCCGGGCGACGTCGTCGACGCCCTTCTCCCCCAGCTCACGCGAGCGGCGCAGCGCCCGCACCTCGGTGGACGCCGTCAGGTACACCTTCACCGGCGCGTCCGTGGCGACGACCGTGCCGATGTCACGGCCCTCGACGACGATGCCGCCGGTGGTTCCGACCGCGTCGGCGACGATCTGCCGCTGCTGGGCGACGAGCCTGCGGCGCACCGCCTCGACCGCGCTCACGGCGCTCACCGCGTTGGTCACTGCCCGGGTGCGGATCTCAGCGTCGACCCGGACCTGGTTGACGGCGATCGTCGGGCCGTCGGGGTCGGTACCGGGGGTGATCGTGGCCCGCTCGGCGAGCTGGGCGACGGCCTCGGTGTCCTCCAGGTCGACACGCTGCTCGAGCGCGAGCTGGGTCACCGCGCGGTACATCGCGCCGGTGTCGAGGTAGCGCAGGCCGAGCCGGCGGGCGACCGCCTTCGCCACGGTGGACTTCCCCGAACCGCCGGGCCCGTCGACCGCGACCACCAGCCCGGGTCCATGCCCAGCCGCCGCCGCGTCGCCGCCTGCCGGCGATCCGGATCCGTGGTCGTGCTCCACCCCGTGCCCTCCGTCCGGATGTCCTTGCACACCTGCGCCCACGCCCGCGGGGTACCGTCCCCACCCGCCGATACTCGCCGTGGCCGGGATCAGGCTACTCGTCCCGGTCGGATCATGACCGGCGGCACGGCCCAAGGCTGCGCGCCGGTGACGAGACCCACGCCGCCGCCCCGCCCGCCAGCCCGGCGCGGGGCTCAGGAGCGGCGGTATGCCACCCAGCCGGCGGCGTTGAGGCGGTCGACCAGGGGGCCGGCCTCGTCGGGCGCGACGGCGAGCTCCATGACGCCGGCGGGCGCGTCGAGGCTGTGCTCGAACGGCGCGACGTCCTCGAGGTTGACCCCCCAGCCGCCGACCGTGGTCAGCAGCGCGGCCAGCTGCCCAGGCCGGTCGTCGAGCACGACGCCGACCCAGCCCCACGGCCGGGCCGCCTGCCCGCCCGCCTTGCTCGGCAGCTGCGCCCGGCCGGTCCGGCCGCGTTCCATGATGTCGGTCACGACCTTGGTGACGCTGGCCTCGGAGGCATGGTCGAGCGCGTCGGCGAGCGCGCCGAGCTCGGCGGCGAGGCGGCGCGCGTGCGCCGAGACCGGCCCGCGATTGCCCTCCAGGATCGACGACCACAGCGCCGGGTCGGACTCGGCGAGCCGGGTCGTGTCCCGGAATCCCTGCCCGGCCAGCGCCACCTCGCCGGGCGCCAGGTGCGGGGCGGCGGCGGCGAGCAGGCTCGCGACCACCTGCGGCAGGTGGGACAGCGCGGCCATCGCCTCGTCGTGGCGGTCCGGGGTGGCGCGCACCGGCAGCGCGCCGCAGGCCCGCGCGAGCGCCTCGGTGGCGGCGACAGCCGCGGCGTCCGTCTGCGAGATCGGGCAGAGCACCCAGGTCCGCTCGGCGAACAGGTCCGCCTGCGCGGAGGCGGCACCGCCGCGTTCCCGGCCGGCGATCGGGTGGGCCGGGCACCACGTCGTCAGGTCCACGCCGGCGACGACCGCCTCCGCGATCGGCCGGCTCTTGACGCTCGCGACATCGCTGGCGGTGACGGCGAGGCCCGCCCGCTGGACCGCGCGCAGTTCGGGGGCTATCGCGTGCGCCGGCACCGCGATGACGGCGTGGTCGACGTGCTCGCCCTGCCAGAGGGTGCCCGCGCCCATCGCCTCCGCGAGCTTGACCTGCTCGGGGTCGGTGTCGCGCAGCAGCACCTCGACGCCGACGCGGCGCAGCGCCAGCCCAATGCTCGCGCCGATCAGGCCGGACCCGACGATGCCGACGCGGCGCGGCAGCTCCGCCGGGGAGCCGCCGGCCGCATGCGGCCTCGCCGCCGCCGCGCGGCCGGCCGACGGATCGGCTGGCGCGGCATGGACAGCGGCCACAGCTACAGGCCGACGGCGCTGTGCAGCGCGCCGACCTCGAAGCGGGTGAGGTGGCGGGCACGGCCGGAGCGCAGGTTGCCGAGGTGGACGGCGCCGAACTCGGTGCGCAGCAGGCGCTGCACCGGATGGCCGACCTCGTCCATCAGCCGGCGCACGATCCGGTTGCGGCCCTCATGCAGCACCAGCTCGATGAGCACCCGGGAGCCGGCCTGGTCAATGACGCGGACGTTGTCGGCCCGCACCAGCCCGTCGGACAGCTGCACGCCCACGCGCAGCCAGCGCAGCGTCTCCTTGCGGACGGGGCCGTTGACCTCGACCTGGTAGGTCTTGGGCACGCCGAAGGACGGGTGGGTGAGCCGGTGCGCCAGCTCGCCGTTGTTGGTGACCAGAAGCAGGCCCTCGCTGTCGGCGTCGAGCCGGCCGACGTGGAACAGGCCAGGATGCGAGCCGAACTCGGTGAGCAGCTCGGCGATCGTCGCGCGGCCCTGGTCGTCGGCCATGGTCGACAGCACGCCGCGCGGCTTGTTCAGCGCCAGGTGGATCAGCCCGGTCCTGGTGACGACCCGCTCACCGTCGACCTCGATGACCGCCGTCTCCGGGTCGACGCGGCGGCCCTGCTCACGGACGACCTGCCCGTCGACGCGTACCCGGCCGGCGTCGATCAGCTCCTCGTTGTGCCGGCGCGAGCCGACGCCGGCCGCCGCCAGCACCTTCTGCAGCCGGATTCCCTCGGGCTTGTCCGTCTCGACCACCGTCGCCACCGCTTCCACCACGTCCCTCGCCGCGCCCGACGGCCTCATCGCCGACGGGTCCCCTTCCAGTTCATCACGGCCTCCCCCACCGATTGGCTAGGTGTCGGCCCAACCCACACCGGAACGTCCGGGTCTACGCCATTCGGCGGCCAATCCGGACCTCCCAGCAGACCTCCCAGATCGCTTACCTCCCAGATCGGCTCCGCCGATCCGGCAGGAACCCTGTCGCCGATCCGGGAGGAACCCGGGGGACCCCACGGACAGCCAGGCGCAGAAGTGAGGCGGGGGTCAGGGGGCGATGATGTCCTCGATGTCGTCGATGCCAGGCAGCAGCGGCGCGAGGGGCGGGAGCTCGTCCAGGGAACGCAGGCCCATCCGCTCCAGGAAGTAGTCGGTCGTGCGGTAGAGGATCGCGCCGGTCTCTGGGTCGGTGGTGGCCTCCTCGACCAGCCCGCGGGCGGTCAGTGTCCGGATCACGCCGTCGGCGGAGACGCCGCGGACCGCCGAGATCCGGCCGCGGCTTACCGGCTGCTGGTAGGCGACGACGGCCAGCGTCTCGAGCGCGGCCTGTGACAGCCGCGACATCTGCCCGGCGAGCACGAACTTCTCCACCCACGGCGCGCAGTCCTCCGCCGTGTAGAAGCGCCAGCCGCCGCCGACGTGGCGCAGGTCGAAGCCCCGGCCGTCGCGGCGGTACTCGGCGGCGAGCTCGGCGAGCACCCGCTCGACGTCCAGCGCCAGCGCCTCCAGCCCGGTCGCGAACTCGGCGACGCCGACCGGCTTCTCGGCGACCATCAGCACCGCCTCGACGAGCGTCCGCAGCGGCGGCCGGTCCGCGGTGTCCGCCGCGTCCGGGGCCTCCGTCCTGTCCGCCGCGTCCGTGGCGCCTGCCGCGTCCGTGGCGTCCGCCGCCGTGGCCACGTCCGCCGCCGCGCCAGGCTCGCGGCCCTGCCTGTCAGGGGCGGACGTGCCGGGAGCAGATGTGTCGGGAGCAGATGTGTCGGGGGCGGCGGTGTCCGCCGAGTCGGCACCGTCCGTCGAGTCGGCCATGGGGTCGGCCCGCGGCTCGGGGGGACGGTCGGGAATGACCCGCGGCCACGGGATGCCGCCCGCGGTCTCGCCGTCGCCGGTACCCGTGGTGTCACCGGTGGCCTCGGTCAACGCCCCTCCTCGTCGTGCACGCCGTCCTCGTCCTCGTCGAAGCTGCTGCGGGCGGCCAGCTCGGCGACCGGGACGAGGCCGCCGCCGATGTCGAGGTTGTCCGGCTGCTGCTCGGACCAGCGCACGACCAGCTCGCCGAGCGGCAGGTCCTGCTCGAAGGAGATCCGGCCCTCGCGGAACAGCTCCAGCAGCGCCAGGAACCGGGCGACGACCTCGATCGTCTCCAGGCAGCCGACGCACAGCGTGCGGAACGACGCGACACCAAGCTCCCGCAACCGCTGGATGACGACGAGCATGTGCTCGCGAACGCTCACCCGTGGGGCGTGCACGTGGTCGGTGGCGACCAGCGGCGGCAGCACCGGCTCCCGCAGCTTCGCGGCGAGCGCCGCCAGCTCCGACGGGCCGATGGTGATCTGCACCTCGGGCAGCGCGGCCGCGTAGCGCGGCTCCAGCAGCACCGCCCGCGGGGTGTGCCGGGCCTCCAGCGCCATCAGCGTCTGGAAGATCGCGGCGGCTTCCTTGTAGGCCTTGTACTGGAGCAGGCGGGCGAACAGCAGGTCACGCGCCTCGAGCAGCGCGAGGTCCTCGTCGTCGGTCTCGCTGCCCGACGACGGCAGCAGCCGGGCGGCCTTCAGGTCCAGCAGGGTCGCGGCGATCACCAGGAACTCGGTGGCCTGCCCGAGGTCGAACCGGTCGCCGAGCCGCCGGATGTGCGCCACGAACTCGTCGGTGACCTTGGCCAGCGCCACCTCGGTGACGTCCATCTTGTGCTTGGCGATCAGTGACAGCAGCAGGTCGAACGGCCCGGAGAAGTTCTCCAGCTCGACGACGAACACATCTGAGCGCCCGCTCCGCCCGGTCAGCACCCCGTCCAGCGGGCCGCTGTCCGCGTGATCGGGCCTCGCCTGCGGGCCCGGGATGTCGGGTGAGGGCGCATCGGCGGCCGGGCCGACCGCGGCCTCACCGGCCTCACCGCCCGGGTCGGTCGGGTCGGTCGGGTCGGGAACAGCATGCAGCCCGGCCGTCCCCGAGGGGAGGGAGGAGTGAGCCGGCGGCATGGCGCAACGTTACCGCCGATCACCGACGGCCCGCGGACATGCCGCCCACAGCGCCCGGCCGCGTGCCCAGGCCGGCGGCCTGCGGCAGCGTGGCGCCGGCACATGGCCACCTGAGCACCCCGTGCGAACACGTCCGGTCCAGCTACGGACAACCGCGTGCCGCTGGCCGACAGGCCGCCGCTGGTCTACAGGCTGATGCCGACGATGTCGCCGAGGCCGCGCAGCAGCGGTGGCACGAGCTGGCCGACGATCGAGGGAAGGCTCGGCAGCAGGATCGGAACGAGGAGGATCACCAGCAGCAGGATGATGCCGAGGTGGGTCTCGGTGAGTTTGTAGTTCGCGTTGCGCCAGCCGGGTGACTGCGGGCCGAGCAGGAACAGCAACCGGCCGCCGTCGGTCGGCGGGATCGGGATCAGGCTCAGAATGAACATGGCGGCAAAGGTGACGGCCATCGAGAGCAGCAGCTCCGCCGGGAAGCTGTCGATGCTGTCGTACTCGATGGTCCGGTCGCCGATGACCAGCGTGGCCGGCTCGGACAGGCCCGCGACCCCCGCCAACGCCCCGAAGGCGAGCAGCAGGTAGGCGAGCGGCCCGGCGAGGATCGCCGCGCTGACGTGGAACCGGCGCTTGCGCCAGACCTCGTTCATCCGGATCGGCTCGGTCCAGCCGTTGCCGGCGATGAGCATCGCGACCGCGCTGAAGGGGCCCACCCGGGTCGGGAGCGGTCTCGCCTTCAGCCGCCCGGACCGCAGCGGCGTCGGGTCGCGCACCAGCCTTGCGGCGAAGATCTGGGCGGTGTCGTGGGCGTAGACCCCGATGACCAGGGCAAGGAAAATCCCGAGCAGCGCCGCGGGCTCGGCCAGGTGGAACAGCACGAGAGGTCGTCCGCCTCCAGTTCGTCCGTCTCCGTCGTCCCTACAACGCCGAAGTAGGCGCCGATTCTCCCACTCCCGGGTCGCACTTCCCCCAGCGGGCGGCGACCAGGCGGGTGGCCGGGCACCCAAGCTACTGACCCGCGCAACGCCAGGGATGGCGACGGCGCCTCTGGCTCAGCACCAACCCAGCCACGTCCTCAGCCCGGCACCACCCCCGCCACCGCCAGCGGCCAGCAGCCAGGAGCACCGCCAGACCCAGGCGACCCGCAACCACAGCGAGGTGACGGCGCCTCAAGCGCACCACCAACCCAGCCACGTCCTCAGCCCGGCACCACCCCCGCCACCGCCAGCGGCCAGCAGCCAGGAGCACCGCCAGACCCAGGCAACCCGCAACCACAGCGAGGTGACGGCGCCTCAAGCGCACCACCAACCCAGCCACGTCCTCGACCCAGCACCACAGCAACCACGGCCATACGCATGTAGCCGTCACCACGCAGGGAGGACGCTCAGCGTCCGACAGGCAGGGCGCGCGTCCAGCGCCGCACGCCGCTCAGCGTCCGACAGGCGGGCGGCGCGTCCAGCGCCCGCCGCCCTAGCCGACAACCGGCGGCGTCACCCGGCGGGAGATGAGCTCGCGGGCGAGACGGCGGTAGCCGGCCGCGCCGACGGAGGTCGGAGCGTAGGTGGTGATCGGCTCGCCGGCGACGGTCGTCTCCGGGAAACGGACCGTCCGGTTGATCACCGTGTGGAACACCTCGTCCGGGAAGCGCTCGACGACCCGGGCGAGCACCTCGCGGGCGTGCAGGGTGCGGGCGTCGTACATGGTCGCGAGGATTCCGGCCAGGTCGAGGCGGGAGTTGAGCCGGTCCCTGATCTTGTCGATGGTCTGCAGCAGCAGCGCGACACCACGCAGCGCGAAGTACTCGCACTCCAATGGGATGATCACGGCGTCGGCGGCCGTAAGCGCGTTCACCGTCAGCAGGCCGAGCGACGGTTGGCAGTCGACCAAAATGACGTCGTATTCGTCGAGGACCGGCCTCAGGGTGCGCGTCAGGCTGTGCTCGCGGCCGACCTCGCTGACGAGCAGCACCTCGCCGGCCGACAGGTCGATGTTGCTGGGCAGCAGGTCGAGGTTCTCGACCTGGGTCTCGATGATGACGTCGTTGATGTCCGTGTCACCACCGCCGAGCAGCAGGTCGTGCACGGTCAGCTCGAACTGGTTGGGGTTGATGCCCAGGCCGACCGACAGCGCGCCCTGCGGGTCGAAGTCGACGAGCAGCACCCGGCGGCCGTACTCGGCGAGCGCGGCGCCCAGGTTGATGGTGCTCGTGGTCTTGCCGACCCCGCCCTTCTGGTTGCACATGGCGAGCACCCAGGCGGGACCGTGCGACGTCAGCGGCTCGGGCACCGGGAACAGCGGCATCGGCCGTCCCGTCGGACCCCGCTGGCCGACCTTGTCGTCGTCGTGGGCCAGCTCGAGGCGGCCTTCCTCGGGGATCCGCGGCTTCTCGATGGTGACCTCACCGAAGGGCACCCGGGAAGCACCGCCCACCGAGGGCGCGTCGGAGAATCCAGCCACGAATGAACCTGCCATTTCCGCGAGGGGCGGCACGGCCGGTGGCACAGCACCAGCCGCTGGTCCAGCAGCAGACCTTGGCCGCGACTGGAGCGTACCGACAAGACGGGCCGTAAGCGGCTATGGGTGGCCCCATCACGGCGTGTCGCGCGCATCCGCCAAATCCGCTTACCACCTGTCCCGGCCGGCCTCGCGCGCACCCCCCGTCATGTCCGGGCATGAGCTCGAGCCCGCGGCGCCGGCCCCACGCGGCCCCGCGCGCCGGGGACGACGGACGACGTCCCGCTATGGGTTGACGGTGTAGTCCGGGATGCTGATCAGGTGCGGGTCGCGGGCGACCGCCTCAAGCTCCTCGGCCCGGCCGTGCTCCGCGAAGTGTTCCAGGCCGACCTGGACGAACAGGGCGCGGGCCCGGACCGCGACCGGCCCGTCGGTGGCGTCCAGGCGCCCCTCGGCGCTCGCGTACAGCTTGCGCCCGGCGACGCCGTCGGCCCGGGAGCGCAGGTGCAGGGTCGAGCCCACCGGCACCGGCCGCCGGAAGTCGGTCTCCAGCCGGGCGGTGACGCAGCTCATCCGCGTCAGATGGCCGAGCATGCCGAGGATCTCGTCGAGCGCCGACGCCAGCAGCCCGCCGTGCGCGAGACCTGGGGCGCCCTGATGGTGCTCGGTGACCTCCAGCGTCGCCGCGAGCTCGACACCCTCGCCAGCGACGATCGCCAGATGCAGCCCGTGCTCCTCGGCGGCCCCGCACCCGAAGCAGTGCGCGTAGTGGGCGGGCACCGCGGTACCCGGCGCCGGCGCGTCCGGATGGCGCACCGGCGCCGTCGCGTCGGCCGGGAGATCGGTTCGAGACGCCGTCACGAGCCGGACGATATCCGGCCCGCCACCGTCACCAGTCCGTTCGCGACCCAGCTCTCACTTCGCCCGCCCTCGCCGGTCCCGCGCCAGCGCGCGCCCGGAGGGCCCGGGCCGGCGGGCCGGTCAGCCCTCCAGGCGGCGCTTGGCGGCCCGCAGCTTGCGGCGCACCGGGATCTGGGTGATGACGCCGAGCAGCAGCCCGACGACCAGCCCGGCGGCGGCGGCGATGCTGAGCGCGCCGGCCACCGACATGTACTTGCGGGTGCCGAACAGCCAGATGGTCACCCGCTGGTCGTTCTGGGCGACGAACAGCACGACGAGGATCGCGAGGACGAGCACGATGACGGTCGCCGCGTAGACCACCCAGCTGACCCCGCCGCCGCGCTGGCGCCTCCCCGGCAGCCGTGACCTGGCCCCCCGTGGCTGCGTCGGCGGCACGGGGGCGCCCGGGGCCCCGGGACCTCGCGGCGCCGTGGGAGCCGCCGGGGCCGACGGGGGTGGAATCGCTGCGCCGCCCGTCGACCCGGGAGGCGCGTAGTTAAAACTGCCGGTCGGCTGCCCTGGCGTGGTCATCGGCGTCTCTCTCCCCTGTGGCACCGCAAGCTCACGCAAGTGTAGATCCATCGCGCCCCATTCCGGCAGCTCAGACCAAGTCTGGGACGCGGGCCGAGCCCGTGTAGGCGGAGGTGAGCGGGGTGCGAGGGCCCGGAGCACGCCGACGGCCGGGCCCGGGCTCAAGGGGTCGGTGTCCGGGCCCAGCGGCCGGGTCCGGGGCCCGGGGTGCGGCGGCCGGGCCCCGGGCCCTCGGAGGTCGATCGCGGTCCGTCCTACTCCGGAAGGGCGGACGGCTCGCCACCGCTGACGAAGGCGGCCCGGGGGTGCTGCACGGCGGCCAGCGAGAGGGTGTCGCGGCCGAACAGCGCGGCGGTCAGCCAGATGGCGAAGACCCGGGCCTTGCGCTCCCAGCTCGGCACGGCCAGCACGTGGTAGCCGCGGTGCATGAGCCACGCCGGCAGCCCCGTGACGACGATGCGCCGATACTGGAAGATGCCGTGGCCGAGGCCCAGGGTCGCGACGGCGCCCAGGCTGTGGTGCACGTACTTCTTCGGCTCCCGGCCCCGCAGGGTGGCGACGAGGTTGTGGGCCAGCAGCTTTCCCTGGCGGTAGGCGTTCTGGGCGTTGGGCACCGTGCGCGCGCCCGGGACAGTCGACGCGAGGTCGGGCACGGCGGCGTCGTCGCCGGCCGCCCAGGCGTCGGGCACGGGGTCGCTCTCGGTGCCGATCCGCAGGTCCGGCCGGACGACGACCAGGCCGCGCTCGTCGACCGGGAGATCGGTGTGCCTGCCGATGACCGGGTTCCCGCCGTTGCCCACCGTCCAGATGATCAGCTCCGAGTCGAACTCCACGCCGGTGGAGAGCACCACGTGCCCGTCGACGGCGGACGTCACCTGGGTGTTCAGGTGGACGTGCGCGCCCCGCCGCTCCAGCGAGTGCACCACCCAGCGTCCCGGCCGGTCGGTGACCTCGGGCAGGATGCGGCCGGAGGCCTCGACCAGGTGGAACCCCAGCTCGTCACGGCGCAGCTCCGGGTAGCGCTTGAACAGCGCTGTCGCCAGCGACAACAGCTCGCCGAACCCCTCCACCCCGGAGAAACCACCGCCGACGAAGGTGACCGTGAGCAGCTTGCGCCGCCGCGGCCCGGGCGGGAGCGCGGCGGCCCGGTCGAACGCGGTGAGCAGCTGGTCCCGGATGGCGACGGCCTCCTCGACGTGCTTGAGGCCGATCGCCTGCTCGGCGATGCCGGGCACGGGGATCTTCCGCGTGACCGCGCCGGCGGTGACGACGATCAGGTCGTAGGTGACCTCGAACGTGTCCCCGTCGGCGGGCTGGACGGTGACGACGCGGTGCTCGTGGTCGATGGCCGTCACCGTGCCGGCGACAACCCGAGTGCGGCGCAGGTGGCGGCGCAGCGACACCGCGGCGTGCCGCGCCTCGACCGAGCCGGCCACGACCTCGGGCAGGAACGGCTGGTAGGTCATGTACGGGCGAGGGTCGACGAGGGTGACCTCGGCCTCGCCGGAACGGAGCTTCCGCTCCAGTTTCCAGGCGGCGTAGAAGCCGGCGTAGCCGCCGCCGACGATCAGGATCCTGCGCATGACGCCCTCTGTTCTGTCGCCCTGCCTGCCAGGAGGCGCAACCCCGGCAGAGTATGACAACTACGGCGCGCGCGATGCCCGGATCGGATCAGATCGGGGCGGCCAGGCCGGGTTGAGGCGGGTCGCCGGGTCAGCGCGACCGCAGCCAGTCGCGGTAGTGCGTGGCGGCGATGTGGGCACCCTCCGAGGTGGTGAGCACGTCGCCCTTGACCGCGGCGAACATGCCCGCCGTGTCGTCGGTGACGACCTGGTGGCTGTCGCCGGTCGCGGCCAGGGTGATGCGGCCCAGCTCGTCGAGCGGGAAGACATCTGGCCCGCCGACCTCGCGCGTGCCGCGCAGCGCGGCGCCGGCCGCGACCCCGGCGACGGCGTCGGCGACCTCGGCGGCGGCGATGGGCTGGATCGGCGTGGCCGGCAGGCGCACGACGTCGCCGTCGGTGGTCCAGGTCAGCACCGCCGGGACGAACTCCATGAACTGGGTGGCGCGCACGATCGAGTACGGGACTGGCCCGGCCTTGACCAGGTCCTCCTGCAGGGTCTTGGCGCGGTAGTAGACCAGGTCGGGCACCTGGTCGGCACCGACGATCGACAGCGCGACGACATGGCTGGCGCCGGCCCGCTCCGCGGCGGCCAGCAGGTTGGTGACCGACGTGCGGAAGAAGTCCACCGAGGCCTCGTCGAAGGTCGGGGAGTTGGTCAGGTCCACGACGACCTGGGCGCCGCGCACCGCCTCGTCGAGCCCCGCCCCGGTGAGCAGGTCGACGCCGGTGGCACGCGAGTGCGCGCCGACCTCGTGGCCCGCCGCCGCGAGCTTCCGCGCGACCTGGGATCCGATGAGGCCCGTGCCGATGACCGCGATCTTCATGGTGCCAGCCTTCCTTAACTCGGATTCATCATGTCCGAGTTTGAGCATACCCAGATACATGTTGTCCGAGTCAAGCTGTCGTCGATACGCTGAATCCGTGAGGTTGTCCGGTGGGGTCGAGGCGGCGTTGCACTGCTGCGTGGTGCTGACCGCGGCGACCGAGCCGGTCCCCGCGGCGCGCCTGGCAGAGCTGCACGGCGTCTCGGCGACGTACCTGGCCAAGCACCTGCAGGCGCTGTCCCGCGCGGAGCTGGTGCACTCGGTGCAGGGCAAGTCCGGCGGGTACGTGCTGACCCGCCCGCCGGAGGAGATCACGGCGCTTGACGTGGTCGAGGCCGTCGAGGGGCCGCAGCCGACGTTCGTGTGCACGGAGATCCGGCAGCGGGGCCCGATGGCCGCCCCACCGGAGGCGTGCACCGCGCCGTGCGCCATCACCCGCACGATGATCGCCGCCGACCGAGCCTGGCGCGCGGCACTCCGCGAAGTGTCGATCGCCGACCTCGGCCGCTCCGTCGCCCAGGACTACGAGTCCGACGCACTCGGCGAGATCGCCAACTGGCTAGCGGGGTCTGTTGCACCGGCGGGAGTACGAACGCAATCTCCCATCGCCGCGCCCGGGAACCGGGGACATTAATTCAACAGAGCGGAGCCGACCTGCAAATCCACCGCCAGTCACGAAGAACGCACCGCGGGCGCGGCAGCGCTTCAGCCGCGCCACAGCGCGATGGCCAGCGCCGCCATTGATAACAGCGGGACGATCGAGCGCGACCGGTCACCGAAAGAGAATCGTTGGCCACAGGCGGGCTCCAGGCTGATCGCTGATTCCTCACCACTATGTCCGGGACTGCGCCCTCGCCATCATCCCTACGTGGTGGTTCTGGACCACCACGGATGCGGTATCTGGGCGTGCGGCCTTCGGCACTGGCCGGGGCGGCAACCACCGAGAAAATGACCTTGGTCGCGACATCCGGTCCCGCGGCAGCCAGACAACGAACTCAACCACCAGAACAACCTGGCTGCCTACCTCATCGTCCAGGAGACGCTCACCACGCCACCAAGCACGCCCCCGGCAAGCCCCCGGCGCGCCCGTCGCCGTCATACTGCACTGGACCAGCGGTCACCTCAACCTCAAGATCCGCAACGCGCCCACGCCCCAGCCCAGTCACGCCCGCCGTGCCGGGACCGGACACGGGCTGATCGGCCTGCGCGAACGCTCACGCGCCACGGGCGGCCGGCTCGAGGCCGGCCCGACCGACGACAGCGGTTACCGTGTCACCGCCGAGCTCCGGACCAAGCCGGACCGCCCCACAGAGAAGCCCAGGCCATGACCGCCTCAATCAGGATCGTGCTCGCCGACGACCAGGAACTACTGCGCGCCACCTTCCGGCTGCTGCTCGACGCGGTGCCCGAGATGGAGGTGGTCGGCGAGGCCGGCACCGGCGTCGAGGCCATCGCCGTGGCGCGAGCGACGATGCCCGACGTCGTCCTCATGGACATCCGCATGCCCGACCTCGACGGTGTCGCCGCCACCGCCCAGATCACCTCGGACCAAGCCCTCGCCGGCACGCACGTCCTCGTCCTGACGACCTTCGAGACCGACGAGCTCATCCTCGCCGCCCTGCGGGCCGGCGCCAGCGGCTACCTCGGCAAAGGCGTCGCCCCAGCGGCACTCCTGAACGCCATCCGGACCGTCGCCACCGGCGAATCGCTCCTATCCCCCACCGCGACCACGACCCTGATCAAGCAATTCCTCACCCGCCCGACGGCGCACCCCCACGCAGCACTCCCCGCGATGAGCGAGCTCACGACCCGCGAACGCGAGATCACCATCCTGGTCGCCCGCGGCCTGTCCAACGACGAGATCGCCGACCAGCTCTACATCAGCCCCGCCACCGCCAAGACCCACGTCAACCGGGCCATGACCAAGGTCCACGCCCGCGACCGGGCCCAACTCGTCGTCTTCGCCTACGAACACGGCCTCATGACCCCCGGAGAACAGGCGCCCCAGTAACCCAGTAACGCGGTGGGCAGCTGACCGGTCAGCCCATCGGATCAGCGACCGACGTGCTCGCCTGGGGCAGGCTCGTCGCCTACGCCGGGACCGGACGGCACCCGTTCGGCGGCGAGACCGACATCGAGCCCGTGCACCGGATCCGTATTCCGATCATGACGACTCTCGGTCGTCCGTGACCCTGATGATCGTCTTGCCGGGGGTGCGCCGGTCGGGGGCGAACGCGGAGGGCGCTTCCCGGAGTGTCCGCACGGCCCCGATGATCGGCTTGAGGCGTCCGTCCCGGAGTCGCTGGGCGAGGTCCGCGAGCCGGGCGCGATCGGGTTCGACGACGAAACCGAAGCCACCGACCTCTACCGGAAACGTTGCCACGATCGCCCGGGACTGAGCCCCGTCTGTGTCCCGGCCTCGGGCACGATGGCCTCATGACTGCCTACTGGATCAGTGTGTACAAGGAGATCGTCGACGAGAGCAAGATCGCGGCGTACGCCGAGCTGGCCGGTCCGGCCCTGCGCGCCGCCGGCGGCACCTTCATAGCCCGTGGCATTCCTGAGCTGACCTACGAGGCTGGGGAGAAGACCCGCACCGTGCTCATCACATTCGATTCGGTCGAGGCCGCCCGGGCCGCGCATGACAGCGCCGCCTACCAGGAGGCCCTCGCCGCCCTCGACGGCGGCGCCGTTCGTGACCTGCGCGTCGTGCCCGGCCTGTAGCGAGCGAGCAGCCTGCGCCGCGCGCGACCGGGGCACCGCGGGCGGTCCGGACGGTCGCGGCGTGGGGCGTTTCCCGGCGTCCGGCGATGCCACGAGACGACGCATGCCAGCGCGGGTATCCGTCGCCGCGAGTCACGCCGCCGCGCGGCCTCGGGTTTCCCCGGGGCCGCGGGCAGGTCCTTCGTCAGAGGCCGAGCAGGTCCTTTACGGACTGCCAGACGTAGCCATGGCCCGGCATGTCGATGAACGGAATGACCTCGGCGTATGCCATCCCGGTGACGGCCTGGCCGTTGATCGTGCCGGCCACGGTCGCGGTGCCCTCCCAGTAGTTGCCCTGAGGAATGAGGCTGCTCCAGACCTCCTGGTTCACCAGCTGTGGCGTGACGGAGAGCGTCCCGCCAGGAATGTTGACCGTCGAGGCCACCGGATAGGTGATTCCGGTGTTCGGACTCTTCCACGTGGCCGTCGTCGTGCGGCTGAGCTGCGCTGCCGGCAGATTGGTGGTCGTGCCGTCCGCGTTGACTCGGGTGCCTATCGTCTCGACGTAGTTGCCGTTCGCGTCCCGGATGAAGTAGAGCATGTACTGGGTGTTGTTCGACAGCTGCAGGCTGTACCACTCCCAGCCACCCTGGCCTGGCGTCCAGTTACCCCACTGGTGGTCCAGCCAGGCGGTGCCGGTCACCAGCACCGGCATGCCGTGGTCGAACAGCGTCCCGTTGACCTTCAGGTTCGTCTCGGAGTAGTAGCCCGAGGTTCCGAACGGCCCGTAGCCGATGGTGCCGGCGTTGCCGTGCAGCGCGGCCGGGGTGGACTGGCTCGCGGTCATCGTACCGAAGACGTAGCTTGCGTCGGAGAAGCCGCCGGAGAAATGGTTGACGCGGTTCTTGCCATCGATGTGAATGGTGCCCGCGTTGACGCTGAAGCCGCCGCCGGCCGGAACCGAGTCCGGGCCGATGCTGTAGAGGCTCTTGGTGGAGGTGTAGGTGCCCCGGGTGAGGTCCGCGATCGCGAAGTTCCCGTTGTAGATGGTCGCCACCGGCGCGGTGGAGAGCCCGTCGACGCGGTTGATCAGGGTCTCGAAGCCATACGAATGGGTCTTTCCGAGGAGGTCCTTCCCGCTGAGGTGGCCGGTGATGTACCACCATTCCATTCCGGCACTGACGTGCGGCGACTCGTCACCCGGCAGCGACACCCCGCCAGCCGCGTGCGCGGTCCCGCCGGTGAGCATCAGCATCAGGCTCGTCAGGGCGCCCAATAAGAGCGTGGCCAGTTTTCGGAACCGGGTTCTCCTCGCGGGTGTACGCTTGGATGTTGACATGGTTTTGCCCCTCTCACAGTGCGTTCGGCGGTGGCGCGCGGCGGGTACCGCTCGCCCGTCGGCGGACCATGGGGTCCGCCGATGCTCGAAGGGGATATCCGCGGCCACGCGTCAACGCCAGCGGGCAGCGGCAGGCGTCTCGGGCGGCCCCGCCGCCGGGGCGACGATCAGGGCGACCGAGACCGCGCTGGTCTGTTTGCGCACGGGACATCCAAGGGTGCCACCGGGCGGAAGGGGCTAAATATCTAGAGATATTGATCTGACGATGGGACGATAGAAGTAACCCAGCGTCATGTCAACGACGGGTTTCGGAGATGCCGCAGCGGGCCGTTGACCTGCGCCGGAGACGCCCCGATGCGGCCGTGTTGCAGCGTTCATGCACGAACGGCCCGCCAAGAAGACCTCGGCAGTCCTGGTGCGCGGGCGGCGTGACCGGGTGGTGGTCCACGAGAAACCGCGCCCGGCAAGCCGTCGTAGCCACCGCCGGCGGCGCCGGTGCCGGGCCGACGATGATCGGGGAGACGCGCGTCGGCGACGGCACCGCCCAGAGGACATCGGGCCGCCGGACGCGACCGCACGGCGCCGCGCTGGTCCTCGGCAGTGACGGCGGCGCGGCCAGCCCAGCGCGTATACCTTGAAATCTTTCTCACGGTCCGTCCGCATCGCGGACGCGACGCGGCGGTACCTCAGTACCCCGGCATTCGTGTCCCGCCCGACGTCGGGACGCCCGCTTCCGGCTGGCCAGCCCCAGTCGCGGTCGGACTGTACGAACGGACCCTCGCTGATCAGAATCGTGCCCCGCGTGTCGACCACCCACACGCTAGCCTCGCGAGACCGCCTGGCCGGCGCTTACCAGGTGGCGGGGCGGGTGAAGCAGGCGATCAACCTGCACGAACGGAATTTGGCTGACCGGGAACGCGTCCTGGGCCGCGACCACCCGGACCCCCTCGCCTAGACGATCTGTCTGAGACGCAAGGTTCTGCTCGGCTGGCTGTCCAGGACGGCCGGGACTACTCAAGGGAGATGATGATGTCGATGAATCCAACCGTCGCAGTTGTGGGTCCGGGGGCGATCGGCACGGTCATGGCGGCGGCGCTGCATGAGATCGGCCATACACCGAGGATTTATGGCCGCACAGCGCGTGAACGCCTCGAGCTGCACGTAGAAGAAGGTCGCGTCGTCGTGCCGGGGCCTGTGCAGATCGACACGGCACAGGCTGAGGGAGCGGTCAACCTTGTTTTCCTTGCCGTCAAGTCGACGCAGGTTGAGGCGGCAGCACCATGGTTGACGGAATTGTGCGGTGCAGACACCGTTGTCTGTGTTCTGCAGAACGGCGTCGAGCAAGGATCGATTATCGCGTCTTACCTCTCCGGCGCACGGGTCGTCCCCTCGGTCGTGTGGTTCCCCGCCCAAGCGCAGCCCGACGGTACGGTGTGGTTGCGCGGCGAAGCGCGCCTCACCCTGCCGGACACGCCGGCGTCTCGTGTGGTGCTCGAGGCTCTGCGCGGCACTCGGTGCTCGGTCGACCTGGCCACGGACTTTAAGTCTGTGGCGTGGCGCAAGCTGCTGCAGAACGCGGTCGCCGGATTGATGGTCCTCACGGGCCGCCGCGCCGGCATATTTGCCAGGGCCGATATTGCCGAGCTGTCTCTGGCCTATCTACGGGAGTGCCTAGAGGTTGCCCGAGCCGAGGGCGCGGTATTGAGCGACGAGGTGCCGCAAGAGATCGTTGACAGCTTCCAGGCTTACCCGGCCGACATGGGCACCTCCATCCTCGCCGACCGCGAAGCCAACCGGCCGCTCGAATGGAACACCCGCAACGGTGTCGTGCTGCGTCGCGGACGGGCCCGCGGCATCCCGACGCCGATCAGCGACCTGGTGGTGCCACTCCTCGCGGCCGCCAGCGATGGACCCGGCTGACTCCTGGCGTCACGCGCCGGCTCACTGTTGCGCCTGGATCGGCGCGGTTTAAACGCTCCAGAACAACGGCTCGCAAACGGTCGATTCCGGTACGGACATCGCCAGGGCCGTCGCACGGCTCGAGCGAGGCAACCGACCACGTGCGATCTGCGATCCCAGCGGGGTCTATTCCTCACGGCGCATGGCGGATCTGGGCGGCCCCGCGGAGGTGAAGGCTGTGCCCGGTGGGTCGACCGCCCACGGCGCGGGCTCACCCCAGGACTCGCTGTACACCAGTTCCGGCATCGGTCGGCGGCGTACCGGTCCCTGATGGCCGACCGGTCGGCCGAGAGTGATGGTGCCCGCGATGAACGTGTTGTCGGGAACGTCCAGCAACGCCCGTAGCTCCGCGTCGACGGCGAAGTTGAAGCCCGTGAACACGCCGCCGTAGCCCAAGGCCCGCGCCGCGAGCAACAGGTTCTGGCAGCCCGGGTACACGGACGCACCCTCGCTGGGCGTCGGGTCGCGGTAGCGGACGAGGCACGGCAGGATCAGCACGGGCACCCGTTCGAAGGTGTCCACAAACTCCTGCATCGTCCGGGCCATCCGAGCCTTGGGCGAGTCGGCCACCGCTCCCGAGCCCTGCTCGTACTGGTCCGCGCTCCGCTTGCCACCCCAGATCCGGCGGGCGCCGCCAGCAATGATCTTCTTGGCTTCTTGTGCTTTCGGACCGCTGGTCAGCACGAGGAATCGGAACGGCTGGCGATTGGATCCGCTCGGCGCCCGCGTGGCGGCGAACAGGATCGCCCGCAACGCCTCCTCCGGCACTGGCTCGTCGCCGTAGCGCCGGATGGCCCGGGTGGTGGTCAGCCCCTCCAGCAGGCCCACGGTGTCCGGTGGAAGAGGCACCGCGGACAGGTCGTATGCCGCGTCGGATTGATCAGGACACATCGATTCCGGTCAACCTTTCGCGTTGGGGGACATCTGCCTGCACTCCGTTGTACAGCTGACCAGGGCCCCGCGGCCGCCTCGTGGGTGCCATGCCCGCCAGAGACGGCGTGGCGGCCAGCGCAACGAGCGCGAGATCCACCAAGCGGCCGTCCGCGCACTCGCCTCATCCGCGATCCGGCGGCGCCTTGCGGGCGCGTCCGGCCGGCTGGCCGGCTGGCCGGCTGGCCGGACGCGCCCGGCCGGCACTAGTTCTCGATCGGCGTGACGCCGACGGGCAGATAGTCGGTGGGCTGCCCCTTGTCGTCGAGGGTGGTGGTCAGCCAGCCACGGACGCAGACCGCCGGCTCACTCGGGATGGCCTTGCCGTTGCACCGGAACCGCAGGCCGCCCGCGCCCGGCAGGTCCTGCTCCGGCATCGCCCGGATCGCGGCGACGATGGACTCGGCCGTGACGTCACCGGAGATCTTCGCGGTCGCCAGCTGGAAGGCGGCGACCTGCGTGAACATCGACAGCCCGGCGACCCTGCCGGTGTCGATGCCCTTGCCGCCGTATGCGGCCACGACGGCCTTGTAAAGGCGTGTCGAGGGGCTGTCCACGCCGACGGGCGCGACCCCCGGAACGACCAGTCCCTTCAGGAAGCTGCTGGGCACCGCCGTCCGGGTCTTGTCCGACATGCAGTTCGGGTGCGGGACCACGACGCCGGTGAACCCGACGGCCCGCAGTCCGTTGAAGGCGCTGATGCAGAACGCGTCGTTGCCCACGACCTGCACGACCCCGGGATCGCCGCGAGAGATCAGGCTCTGGATCTGCGGTGTCATGTCGGCGGTGCCCGGGGGAATCGGCACGACCTCCAGCTGGAGGCCGGCCGACTTGAACATCGCCGGCGCGACATCGTTCCAAACGCCCATCGCGGCGGGGACGTCGATCGTGATGGCGGTGACCTTCTTCGCCCCCTTGTCCTTGGCCTGCTGGATCACCGCCTTGACCGGGTAGGAGAAGTCGGTGAGGAAGAACGTCGTGTCGGCGTTCTTCAGCATGTCTCCGGCCCCATAGCTGAGGAACGTCGGCATATGCGCCTGTTGCAGCGGCTGCCAGATGCTCTCCACGACCGAGGAGGTGCCGACGAGGACGGCGGTCACGTTGTCCTCGACCATCCGGTTCGCGCAGTCCGTGCCGTTGGCCGGGTCGGCGAGGGCCTTGCACGTCACCAGCTCGATCGGGTGGCCGGCGATACCGCCCTTGTGGTCGTTCAGGTAGCCGACGGTGGCCTTGGCGACGGCGGTCTCGATGGACAGGTCCGAGACGGGGCCCTTGTCATCCGAGATCAGCCCGATCCGCACCGGCGTGCCCTTCGCCGGGTTGGACGGCCCCAGCAGCCCGCCCGCGCTTGGCGCTCCCGACGAGGAGGCGCCCGCGTTACCGCCGCTACCGCCACCGCAGGCGGCCAGGACGGCGACCAGGCCGGCGGCTAAGGCCGCCGCGCCCCAGCGCGTGGCCGCAGGCCGCCGCCATCGCCATACGCGGTCAGCCCGGTCGGGCGAGATCTCTGTCCTGAGCATGCCTGGTCCATCCATTTCGGTCAGGTAAGGAAAAGGGCGGTGAAATCGGCCCGTTCCTCGGCGGTGCCAGGGAACGGGCCGAGGTTCGGTGCAGGTCGGCGCGGATCGGTGGATCAGTGCGGACTGGTGGATCAGTGCGGACTGGTGGCGTCGGTGCGGACTGGTGGCGTCGGTGCCCAGTGTCAGCCGAAGGTCAGTTCCCGGGCGTTGTCGACCATGATCCGACGCTGGGCTTCGGGCGCGAACCCGGCCAGTGCGGCCAGGAAGTCCTTCGGCGCGCCGAGTCCTTCGGCGTGCGGCCAGTCCGAGCCGAACAGGATCCGCTCGACCGGCAGGTGCACGGCCAGTTCCTCGACGTTGTCCTCGACGAACGGCGCGACCCAGCAGTGCTCGATGAACTGGTCGACCGGCGAGTCCTGGAACATGCCCGGGTTCTGGGCGGCCAGCAGTTCGAGGCCATGCAGCAGCGGCCCGACCCAGGTTCCGCCGTTCTCGATATAGGCCACGCGAACGCCCGGGAACCGGTCGAACAGGCCGTGGGCCACAAGGGCGGCCGCGAAGTCCTGGACGAGCCGGTGCTTCATCAGCATGTTCACGAACGGCTCGCTCAGCGTGATCGCGTTCGTGTCGCCCTGGCGCTGGGCGGCACCGTAGCCCCAGGCGCGCGCGACCGCCGCCTCGACCTCGCGGTAGCCGTCATCGAAGCCGGCGTGCGGCGCCACCACGACGCCTGCGTCCTGGACGCGCGCCCAGAACCGGTCGAACATCGGGTCGGCTGGCGATCGGGTGCCGTCCGGGGTGAACGCCGGCCCGTTGCGGATGCTCACGACCCGAGCGCCGCGGTCCAGGCACCAGTCCAGCTCCGCGACCGCGCCGTCGACGTCCGACAGCGATAGGTACGGGACCCCGAAGATCCGGTTCTGGTAGGCGAACCCCCAGTCCTCCTCGAGCCAGCGGTTGAAGGCCCGCAGCACCTCCAGCGACGCCTCGATGTCGGGCTGCATCGGCCCCTCGAGGCAGACGGCGTGCGACGGGAACATCCATGCCGCCTGCACGCCCTGCACGTCCATGCACGCCAGCCGCGCGTCCCGGTTGAACCACTCGGGATGCTCGGCGGGCACCTCGCAGGCCAGCTCCGCGCCGACCGAGCCCTTGTCGGAACGGCCGCTGAAGTAGTCGTACAGGGCACCGGGCCGCGGCCGCGGGTGCGCGTCCCCCGGCCCTGGCAGAATCGGATGCGGCCGGTCGCCGACGAAGTACCGGAGAGCGCCGTCTACCTCGACGACCCGCAGGCCCCGATCGGCGAACGCGGGGTCGCGATGCCGGGTGAACGCGTCGCTCGACTCCCAGTAGTGGTTGTCCGCGTCGAACACGGTCTCTAGAGGGCCAAAGGGTGTGCGAAAATGATCTTCCTTCGCACACCCGGCGGCCGTTGTCCCCAGGATCACTAACGGAGAGGCATCGTTGTCTGCCATCACGTCTCGTTCCTGCGCTCAGTCCGTGCCGTGGCGAAGAAGCCGGCCTGGAGTCGCCTTCGTGCACTCGCCGTCGATGAAGGTGGTCTTCCCGTTGACGATAATCCGGTCGTAGCCTTTGGCCTTCTGAACGAGGCGCCATTCACCGGCCGGGTAGTCCCAGAGGCGCTCGGCGGGCAGGCTGTCGACCGTCTCCGGGTCGTACACGATCACGTCCGCCGGCACCCCCTCGGCGAGGAAGCCTCGGCCCTTCAGGCCCGCGGCCGCCGCCGGGTAGGCGGACAGCCGCCAGTGCGCCTGCTCCAGCGTCATGATCTCGTGCTCGCGGACCCACAGCCCGAGCAGCTCGCTCGGGTACCGCGCGGTCGTCACGAACTTGGTGTGGGCGCCGCCGTCGCTGACACCGGGCAGCGCGACCGGGCAGTTCGCGATCTCGCGCATCGACTCCGGCGGGGTCTCCAGCAGCGGCGTGGCGAATCCGACGCGCAGCTCGCCCGCGACGGCCACGTCGAGCATCGCGTCGATCGGGTGCTTGCCCTCACGCGCGGCGATCTCGCCGACTGTGTAGCCCTCGTAGGTCTCCTTGAGCTCCCTGGCCCGGGCGACATCGCTGGAGATCCAGTGGACCTTGATCTGGTCGAGCGGGTAGCCGGCGCCGAACAGGCCGCCGCGCTGCTCGTGGATCTCCTTCATCGCCGCGCGCCGCGCGGGGTCGGCGAGCTTCACCCGCTTCTCGGCGACCGTGCCGAGCAGAGCCTCCTTCCAACACGGAATCGCGTCGGCGAGGTTGTACTCCTCGAATGTGAACTCGGAGGCGAAGTTGGTGGTGAGGGCCTGGGCGAAGACGCGGACGCCCTCGCCCTCGTTCAGCTCGACCAGACGGGCGAGCGCCTCCTGGTGCGACAGCTGCTGGCCGCCGTGCTGGTTGAGCGCGCCGTCGGCGAGCAGGGCGTTCCAGATGATCGGCCGGCCGCTCTCGCGCGCCATGAAGGCCGCCGTCTCCAGCGGGGCGGTCACCTGGGCCACGCCCCGGCCCAGCGAGCCCAGCGCCTGGCAGAACGCCCGCAGGTCGCGCTCGCTCATCAGGTCGGTCACCATGGGCGTGCCGTCGTAGTCAAGCTGGACGTTGCCGACGTCGCCGAGGATCTGCGCGGACAGGCCGCAGGCACCGGCCTCCATCGCCTGCACCAGCAGCTCGCACATGCGCCGCAGCTCGTCGTCGGTCACCGCCCGGCCCTTGGCCTCGTCAAGACCCACCACATAGCCGTACAGCGGCGAGAGCGGTACGAACGACATGACGTTGACGCCCTTGGGCGCCCGGCCGAGGCTGTCGAGGAACTCCGGGAAGGTCTCCCAGTCCCACGGCATGCCGACCCTCATCGTCTCCATCGGCACGGCCTCGTTGCGGGACAGGCTCAGCATGGCCCGCTCGCGGTCGGTGGGCTTGCAGGGCGCGAAGCCGAAGCCGCAGTTGCCGATCACCACGCTGGTGACGCCGTGCCAGCCGGACATCGTGCACCACGGGTCCCAGAACAGCTGGCTGTCGTAGTGCGTGTGCAGGTCGACGAAGCCGGGCGCGACAACCTTGCCGGACGCGTCGACCACCTCGGCGCCGTCGCTCGCGCTGATCCTGCCGATCTGGACGATCCGGCCGCCGGCGATGGCTACGTCGGCCTTGTAACGAGGGGTCTGTAAGCCGTCGATGACCGTTCCACCTTTGATCACCAGGTCGTAGGGCGGCATCCAACCATCACGCGCCTTCCAAGCTCGACATCGACCTCAATGTTGAGCTTCATAGTGACCTGGAGCACTATGGCGGTCAACCCGGCGTGGGTCGAGCCAAGAAGGCCGCTGCTCAAGGAGGCGGTGGCAGACGCCCGCCCGCTGCGGCCGGACTGACGAGCAAAATCCACCTGGCCTGCGACGGGCAGGGCCGGCCGCTGTCCGTCGTGCTGACGGTGGGCAAGGTGAACGACTCGCCCCAGTTCGAGCAGGCCATGGCCGGGATCAGCATCCGTCGCGACAGGCCGGGACGACCCTGAACCCGACTCGATCATGTCCTGGCTGACAAGGCGTACAGCTCCCGCGCGATCCGCAAGCCCCGTGTCGGTGCGGCCGGTGGTGCTCAGTCACCCTGCGCGGGCACAGACGTCTCGGCCAGGGCTCGGCGCGACAGCTTGCCCGCGGCGCCGCGGGGCAGGGACTCGACGAAAGCCCAGCGTCGGGGCACCTTGAACCCGGCGAGCCGAGCCCGCAGATAGCCGGTCAACTCTTCCTCGCTCGGCGGGCTGCTCTCGTCGGCGGGCACGACCCAGGCGGCGACCTCCTCCCCGAGGCGTCGGTCGGGCACGCCCGCGACGGCCGCGTCCGCGACCGCGGGATGGCTGCGCAGCAGGGTCTCGACCTCCAGCGGGCGGACGTTCTCACCGCCGCGGTTGATCGTGTCCCCGGTCCGGCCTGCGAGGTAGACGTAGCCACCGGGCTCGATGCGCGCCAGGTCGCCGGTGCGCAGCCAGCCGTCCCTGCCAGGGGCGAACACGTGGTCGCCACGCGCGCACAGCTCGCCGACGCCGTCCGCGCCGGCGCCCTCGACACGCAGCGCGACGCCGGGAGCGGCCCGGCCCACGGACGAGAGCAGCTCTGGGCGGCCGGTGATGGCGGCATGGTGGTCGTCGGCCGTCAGCACGCACAGGGGCGAGCCCTCGGTCTGGCCGAACAGATTGGCCAGCCGTACACCGGGCAGAGCCGCGAGTGCCGCGCGGAGCGTGTCGGGATGGATCGGGGCCGCTCCGTACTGCACCCAACGCAGCGCGGGCAGGGCCAGCGCGTCGGCGGCCAGGAGCATCTCGATCATGGTGGGGACGAGCAGTGCGTGGGTCACGCCCAGCGGTGTGAGCGCCCGCCAGGCGTCGATGGAGAAGGCCAGAAACGAGACCACGGTCGCGCCCGCGGCCACCGCCACGGCAAGGTTGCCCAGCCCGGCGATGTGGTGGAACCCGGCCGCCGTGACGAACACGTCCCCAGGACCGAGCTGCACGACGGACTGGTAGGCCCGGACGCGGGCGGCGAGTGCTCGCTGCCGGTAGGCGATGGCTTTAGGCGCGCCGGTCGTGCCTGAGGTGTGCAGAACCATGGCCACGTCGTCGGCCTCCGGGGCGGGCAGTCGCGGGCCGCCGACCGGCAACGGGTCCGGCAGCACCACAAGCTGGCTGCCGGTGGCCCACGCGACCTCGGCGGCTAGCGGCGCGAAGCAGGCCTCGGCAAGCAGCACCCCACCACCCAGGCCTCGGGCCATGGCGGCGAGCTCCGCGACAGTCAGCCGAGAGCCGAGCGGCGCGATCGGCCGTCCGATCGCCGCGCCGGCGATGACGAGCGCCAGCGCGGGGCCGGTGTCCGCGACCAGGGCGGGAACCGGCCGGCCCCGCGGAAGCGCCAGGCCGGTCAGCCAGGCGCCGACGCCGCCCACCCGGTCCGCGAGGTCCCCGCGACTCCACCGGTTGGCGGTACCGACAACCGCCTCCTGGGCTCCCGACACGGCTCCAGCGACCAGCGCCGACCAGGTTCCCTCGCGCACGTCCACCTGGGTTGCCGGCCGGCCACCGTGACGATCTACGCTCGACACTCCACAATAATAACATTAAGTTATCTATATGAAGATCGTCGCCCGCTCCTACCCACGCCTGCTGGCGCCGCTGCGCGTGGGACCGGTCATCTTGCCCAACCGCATGGTCATGGGCGCGATGCACACCCGCCT
The DNA here is from genome assembly GCF_032027725.1 of Pseudofrankia coriaricola. Lineage (NCBI taxonomy): Bacteria > Bacillati > Actinomycetota > Actinomycetes > Frankiales > Frankiaceae > Pseudofrankia > Pseudofrankia coriaricola. The sequence continues at coordinate 27,953 of NZ_JASNFO010000036.1, forward strand.
GGAGACCCTCGACCGGCCGGTGGAACGGATGGCCGCGTTCTACGGGGCCAGGGCGCGCGGCGAGATCGGGCTCATCCTCACCGGTGGCTACGCCCCCCACCCGGACGGCCGCATGGATCCCGAGTCCGGCGTCCTCGACGACGACCACGACCTCGAGCCGCATCGGGCGGTGTGCCGCGCGGTCCACGACGCGGGCGGCCTGATCGCCCTGCAGATCCTGCACGCGGGCCGCTACGCCAAGGTGCCCGGCTGCGTGGGCCCGTCCGCCACAAAGGCCCGCATCAACCGTTACGCCCCGCGGGCGCTGAACACCGCGCAGGTCTGGGAGGTCGTCGACCAGTTCGCCCGCACCGCCCAGCTGGCGCGCGAGGCCGGCTACGACGGCGTCGAGGTCATGGGCTCCGAGGGCTACCTGATCAACGAGTTCACCTCACCGCGGACGAACGACCGCGCCGACGAGTTCGGCGGCGACCTCGACGGCAGGCTGCGACTCCCCGTCGAGACCGTGCGCCGGGTCCGCGAGCGTGTCGGCGAGGACCTCCTCCTGATCTACCGCATCTCCGCGGTGGATCTCGTCGAGGACGGCCTGACCGGCGAGGAGATCGCCGAGCTCGCCCGGCGGGTCGAGGCCGCGGGCGCCGACGTCCTCGACACCGGCGTCGGCTGGCACGAGTCGGCGGTGCCGACGATCGCCGCCAGCGTCCCGCGCGCGGCGTGGGCCTTCGCGACGCGCCGTGTCAGGTCCGCGGTCACGGTGCCGGTCATCGCGTCCAATCGGATCAACGACCCGGAGGTCGCCGAGAAGCTGCTCACGGACGGTACGGCCGACTTGGTCTCGATGGCCCGCCCCCTGCTGGCCGATCCCGACTTCGCCCACAAGGTCCGCGCCGGACGCTCCGACGAGATCAACACCTGCGTGGCCTGCAACCAGGCCTGCCTGGACAGGATCTTCACGGACGCCACGGCCTCATGCATGGTCAACCCGCGCGCCGGGAGAGAGATCGAGTTCCTGGCCGACGCGCCCGCCGTGCGCAGGCGGATCGGGATTGTCGGCGCCGGGCCCGCTGGCCTGGCGTGCGCCGTCACCGCGGCCGAACGGGGCCACGCGGTCACCCTCTACGACGCGGCGGACGAGATCGGCGGCCAGTGGAACCTCGCCAAGGCCGTCCCCGGCAAGGCGGAGTTCGCCGAGGCCATCCGCTACTACCGTGTCCGCCTCGCTCGCCTCGGCGTCACGCCGCGCCTCGGCCGGCCGGTCGACGCCGACAAGCTCACCGCCGAGGAATATGACGAGATCGTCCTGGCCACCGGCGCCACCCCGCGCCGGCCGGACATCCCGGGCCTCGACCACCCCAAGGTCGTGTCCTACGCCGACGTGCTGACCGGGCGGGTGGCACCTGGGCGGCGGGTAGCCATCATCGGCGCCGGCGGCATCGGGTTCGACACCGCCGACTACCTGGTCGGCGACCCCCAGCTCGCCCTGGACCCGGAGCTGTTCCTGCGGGACTGGGGCGTGGCGGACCCGGACGCCCGTCGCCGCGGCGACGTCACCGACCCGCAGGCGGCGGGCAGGGCCGCTCGCGAGATCACCCTGTTCCAGCGGCACGCCGGCCGTACCGGCCGCGGCCTGGGCAAATCCACCGGGTGGATCCTTCGCGGCCGCCTGAGCAGGGCCGGGGTCGCCGAGATCACCGGCGCCAGCTATCTCGCGATCAAAGTTGACGGCCTGCACTACTCCGTCGACGGGCAGGCCCACGTCCATCCCTGCGACACCGTCGTCATCTGCGCCGGCCAGGAGAGCGACCGCGGCCTCTACCAGGCACTCGCCGCCCGGGGCATCAGGGCCCACCTGGTCGGCGGCGCCGACGACGCCGAGGGACTCGACGCCGTCCGCGCCATCGACCAGGCCACCCGCCTGGCAATCACGCTTTGACGGCCGGCCGCGGCACGCCGCCGCGCAGGCCGGCCAGCGCGGCGGCGGAGCGCCGCCTCGTCTCCCCCGTCCAGGTCTCCCCCGTCGGGGGTCGCGCCGCGCGCGGGCACCGCCAACCCAGACGTTCTATTTAGAACAATTTTTTAGCTAATTCAGGTATCCTCCGTCCAGGACTGGACGAGCCAAGGAGGACAAGGTGCCGCGCGTCGGTGATCCGATGACCACGCCCGTCACGGCGAGCGATCCCGGCGCCGCCGCGGAGCTGGAATGGCTGCGCAAGGGACGGGGCCGAGGCGGCGCGGCGCTGCCCGTCCACGAGACCCTTGGCCTGCAGGTGCGCGAGGCCGAGGCCGGCCGCTGCGTCGCCCGGATGCCTGCCAGCCCCGCGGTGCTCGGCGCCGACCGGCGGATCCTCGCCGGTGCCCTGGCCATCGTCGCCGACGCGTGCTGTGGTTCGGCGGCGTCGACCGGGCTCCCGCCCACCACAGCGGTGCTCAGCGCCCAGCTGCGCCTGGAGTTCGCCGGCCCCACGCCGCCCGCGCCCGGCTGGGTCGAAGGCAGGGCGACACTCACCGCCGTCCGCGACGCAGCGGCGCTGGCCCGCGCCGAGCTGGTCGACCCCGCGGGCGAGCTGCTGGCCATCTGCTCGCTGCGGTCACTCGGCACGACGTGGCGCGCGCCCGCGACGGCGGCGCCACCCACCACCGTCCCCACACAGGGCCCGAACCAGGCACAGCCTTCCGACCCGCATCGACTGCTCGGCGTCACCAGCGCCGCCGCCGGCCGCGGTAGCGCCCAGCTCGAGCTCAGGCCGACCAGGGCGGTCGCGAACAGCTTCGGCGCGGTGCACGGCGGCGTCCTGGCCATGCTCGCCCACATCACGGTGGCGGACGCTGTCGCGACCCTGCTCGGCCCGGACGACGAGGCCCTGCCGCTCGACATCCTCGTGAACTACGTGCGTGGCGTGCCGGCGGGCGGCGGCCCGGTGAGCAGCGCGGCCCAGGTCACCCATCACGGCCGGCGGTTCGTAGTCGCCGAGGGCGAGATCACGGTCGGCGACGGACGCCTCGCCGTCCGGTTCTCCGCCAGCACGCAGATCCGCCCCGCGGGCCGCCCGTGACAGCCAGGCCGCGGATCCCGACCGGTCACGTGGCGGCCCGCACGGCGCTTCCGCCCGCGGCTTCCTGGTTCACCGGAAGACCGCGGTGCTGGCGGCCGAGGACCTGGTCCAGTCGCGGGTACTCCGCGCCCAACCAGTATCGATCGATAGTTGGCTGAAATTAATTAGTTAGCTTATTATGGCGTCCATGGCCTCGAGGTCGGGGCCGGCGAGGGAGAGTCATGTATGACCTGGTGATCCGTGGCGGCGAGGTGGTCGACGGGACGGGCGCGCCGGCGCGGCGCGCGGACGTCGCGGTGGACGGCGGCCGGATCGTCGCGGTCGGCGAGCTCACAGACGGCGCCGCCCGCACGATCGACGCCGAGGGACTCGTCGTGGCGCCCGGCTTCGTCGACGTCCACACCCACCTCGACGTGCAGGGCTTCTGGGACCCGACACTGTCGCCGTCCCCGCTGCATGGCGTGACCACGGCGCTGGCCGGCAACTGCGGCTTCACGGTCGCGCCGCTCGACGACACGTCCGGCGACTACCTGATGCGGATGCTCGCCCGGGTCGAGGGAATGCCGCTGGCGGCCCTGGAGAAGGGCGTGCCCTGGGACTGGCGCACGACCGCCGAGTTCCTCGACCGGCTCGACGGCACGCTCGCGATCAACACCGGTTACATGGTCGGCCACTCGGCCCTGCGCCGGGTCGCGATGGGACCGGCCGCCACCGAGCGGCCGGCCACGGACGACGAGCTGGCGACGATGAGGCGGCTGCTGCACGAGGGGCTCGCGGCCGGCGGCCTCGGCTTCTCGACGACCCGTGCCCAGAGCCACCACGACGGCGAGGGGCGGCCTGTCCCGTCGCGGTGGGCGACCGACGCCGAGCTCCTGGAGCTGGCCGCGGTGGCCGGCGAGCACCCAGGAACGTCACTGGAGTACCTGCCCACCGTGCCCGGCAAGGGCCCCTTCCCCGACGACATCGGCGAGCTGATGATCCAGATGTCGCTGGCGGCGGGCCGGCCGCTGAACTGGAACATCCTCACCGTCGCCGCGCGCACCCTCGACGACGCGCGCGCCAAGCTGGCGCTCGGCGACCAGGCGAAGGCCCGCGGGGCGAAGGTCGTCGGGCTGACCATGCCCGACACGCCGCCGTCGCGGTTCTCGTTCCTGTCCGGGTTCGTCCTGGACATGGTGCCCGGGCTGCACGACTTCCTGTTCCTGCCGCCGGCCGAGCGGCTCGCGATCCTGCGCGACCCGGCCCGCCGGGCGGCGCTGCGCGACGCCTGCGCGGCGCCGTCCCCGTACAGCCACCTGGTGGACTGGCGCAATCGGCACATCATCGAGACCTTCAGCGACGCCACCCGCGGGTATGCGGGGCGCGCGGTCGGCGAGATCGCGGCCGAACAGGGCCGCGACCCGTTCGAGACGTTCATGGACATCGTCGTCGCCGACGAGCTGCGGACCACGTTCTCCAACCCGTGGCGCACCCCGACCGCCGAGGACTGGGCCGCGCGCGCCGAGATCTGGCGCGACCCGCGCGCGGTCGTCGGCGCCTCCGACGCCGGCGCGCACCTCGACATGATCGGCTTCTTCGCCTACACGACCATGCTGCTACACCATGGCGTCCGCGAGCACAAGGTGATCAGCCTCGAGGAGGCGGTACGGCTGCTGACGTCCGTGCCCGCCGACCTCTACGGGCTGCGCGGCCGCGGCCGGCTCGCTGCTGGGTCCGCCGCCGACGTCGTCGTGTTCGACCCCGCAGCAGTCACCCAGCGGCCTCTGACCACCAGGTTCGACCTGCCTGCCGGCGCTGGCAGGCTCTACAGCGAGCCGGAAGGGATCGCGCACGTCGTCGTCGGCGGCACGCCGATCGTGGCGGGTAGGACGTTCACCGGACAGACCCCGGGCCGGGTGCTGCGGTCGGGACGCGACACCGACACGCCGGCGATGGTCTAGCCGGTGACCGTCGCAGTCAGCTCCGAGGCTGCCCGGTCGGCCGGTGAGCCGTTCGACGTGGGCGGCCGCGTCGTGCTGGTGACCGGCGCGACCTCGGGCCTGGGCGCGTGGATCGCCGAGGGGCTCGACGCGGCCGGGGCGCTGGTGGTCGCCACCGGCCGCCGGGCCGACCGGCTGGAAGAACTCGCCGCCCGGCTCCAGCGCTGCGTCGTCCTGCCCGCCGACCTGACCGACGACGACGCCCGCGCCGAGCTCGTCAGCACCGCGCTGGACACACACGGCCGGATCGACGGGCTGGTCAACAACGCGGGCGTCCTACGCGCAGTCCCGGCGCTCAAGGAGACCGCCGACGACGTCCGCGCTCTGCTGGAGATCAACCTGGTGGCGCCGTTGGACCTGGCCCGCCAGTGCGCGCTGGCGATGCGGGAGTCCGGAGGCGGCTCGATCGTCAACATCACGTCGATGTCGGGCATCGTCGCCACCGGGCTGACGGTGCCGAGCGCGGGCTACTGCGCCGCCAAGGCCGGGCTCGCGCACGCCACCCGCGAGCTCGCGGTCCAGTGGGGCCGCCACGGGGTGCGGGTCAACGCGGTCGCGCCCGGGATGTTCCCGACAGAGATGGTCGACGGGCTGGCCGAACCACCAGGCTTCTTCGCCGACCGGCTTGTCCTCAAGCGCACCGGCACCCCCGGCGACATCGTCGACGCGGTCCGGTTCCTGCTCTCCGACGCCGCCGCCTACGTCACCGGCCAGCAGCTCGCCGTCGACGGCGGCCGGACGATCACCTGACCTCGGTCAGGTCCTTCTCTCCACCACACCATTCGCGCCCACAAGCGCACGCACGCGCAGGGAGGCAGCCGTGGGCAGGATCTTCGACTGTGACCAGCACATGTACGAGACGCCCGACGCGTTCACCCGGCACATCGCGCCGGAATGGGCACACCGGACCGTCAAGCCGGTCACGCTGCAGAACGGCGACGAGGCGATCCTCATGGGCGAACGGATCCTCGTCGCCGTCGAGCCCGAGTTCAGGAAGGCCTACAAGCCCGGGTCGCTCAAGGAGATGCTCAAGCAGATGAGCACCGGCGCCCCGGTCGAGACCTACATGTTCGAGCCGATGCGCGACGTCTACCAGGACCGTGACGCGCGGCTGCGCGAGATGGACGCCCAGGGGCTCGAGGCGACCATCATCTACCCGGGTAGCTGGGGGCTGATGGCCGAGGCCTACATCACCCGGCCCGACGCCCTGTACGCGAACCTACGTTCGTTCAACACCTACATGAACGAGCAGTGGGGGTTCGACCACGAGGGCCGTATCTATGCGCCAGCGACCATCGCTCTGAAGGACCGCGACCTCGCCGTCAAGGAGCTCGACCAGGTCCTCGCCGACGGCGCCCGGTTCATTCTCATGACGACCGGCCCCGCCTACGGCCGCAGCCCGGGCGACCCCTACTTCGACCCCATCTGGGCACGGATCAACGAGGCGAAGGCCACGGTCTGCTACCACATCACCGAGGCGTACTACAACGCCAACCTGGCACCCGCCTGGGGGCACGAGCCGGACCCGATCCACTTCCGCATGTCGGCGTGGCAGTGGCAGAACACCTATGGCGAGCGGCCCATCACGGAGACCCTGTCCGCGTTGGTGTTCGACAACCTGTTCGGCCGCTTTCCCGATATCAAGGTGCTGGCCAGCGAGTTCGGCGCGTCCTGGGTGCCGCACTTCGTCAGGCACATGGACAAGAGCCGCGGCATGGGCCGCAACGGCCCGTGGATCGGCGGCCAGCTCGACCGCCGGCCCAGCGAGGTGTTCCGCGACCACATCCGCGTCGTCCCCTACCCGGAGGACGAGCCGGTGGAGATCATCCGCCAGCTCGGCTTCCACCACAGCATCGTCATGGGCTCCGACTGGCCGCACGCGGAAGGACTCGCCTCCCCCGCGGACTTCCGCAACCTGCTCGACGGCCTCGACGAGCAGGTCAAGGACGACGTCATGTACAACACCGCGTCCCAGCTCGTCGCCCGCTGAGAGCCCGGGCATCCAGCCGCACGCCGGACAACTCGAGAGGGTCGGAAATGAAGACGCGTGCCGCGCTCCTGCACGGTCCGGGCCAGCCCTGGACCGTCGAGGAGATCTCACTGGACGGGCCTCGCGCCGGCGAGGTCCTGGTCGAGACCGCGTTCGCGGGCCTGTGCCACTCCGACGACCACCTCAACAAGGGCGCGGGTCTGCGCTTCCCGCTGGTCGGCGGGCACGAGGGCAGCGGGGTCGTGCGGGAGGTCGGCGCGGGGGTCACCCGGCTGCGGCCGGGCGACAAGGTGGTGACCTCCTTCATCCCGGCGTGCGGCCTGTGCCGCTGGTGCACGGTCGGCCAGTCCTGGCTCTGCGACGCGGGCGCGAGCACCCTGACGGGGGCGCTCGCCGACGGCACCTACCGCATGCATCTGGGCGACGGCCGGGACGCCGGTGGGTTCTGCGCGCTGGGAACGTTCACCGACTTCTTCGTCGCCCAGGAGCGCTCGCTGGTCAAGGTGCCCGACGACACCGCGCTGGACGCGGCGTGCCTGCTGGGCTGCAGCGTCCCGACGGGCTGGGGCTCGGCGGTACGGGCGGCGGGCGTCCGCCCCGGCGACGTCGTCGTGGTCTATGGGGTCGGGGGCGTCGGTGCCGCCGCCGTGCAGGGCGCACTCATGGCCGGCGCGGCGACGGTCGTCACCGTCGACCCGGTGCCCTTCAAGAACGAGTTCGCCCGGCGCCTCGGCGCCCACGCCGGCTTCGCCACGCACGCCGAGGCGCTCGACCATGTCCGTCACCACACCGCCGGAGCGCTCGCCGACAGCGTCATCCAGTGCGTCGGCGTGGCAACCGAGCGGGTCGTCACCGAGTGCTACGAGATGACCCGCAAGGGCGGCACGCTCGTCCTCACCGGCATTGCGGACCGCTACGAGGAGATCACCGTGAAGCTGCCGGGGGGGCTGCTCACCTCGTTCGCGAAGACCGTCGTCGGCTGCCTGTACGGCTTCTGCAACCCGCACCAGGACGTACCGATGCTGCTCGGCCTCTACCGTGGCGGCCGGCTACGGCTCGACGAGATGGTGACCCGTCGCTACGCCCTCGACGAGATCGAGAAGGCATACCAGGACATGGCCGACGGGCTCAACATCCGCGGCATCGTCGAGGTGGCGCGCTGATGCGCGCTCGCCGGCCTCGACCGCGCCAGGGCGCAGACCCAGGTACGAGACCTCCTCGACGCTGTGCAGCTCGCGCCCGAGTTGGCCCGCCGCTACCCCGGACAGCTATCCGGCGGGCAGCGCCAACGCATTGCGATCGCACGCGCCATGGCCGCCGAACCCCGGGTGCTGATCTGCGATGAGCTAGCAGCCCCCGTGACCCACCGGTCGAGGCGTGGCCGGTTCCCGCGCAGGCAGCCCACGCAGCAGGACGTCGAGGAACACGTCGAAGCGCGGCTCGGCAGGCCCAAGCTCCAGCGAGCTCTCCGCTGCCGCGAGCCAGCTCACGATCGAGACGCCGAAGATGTACCAGCTCTGCTCGGCCAGCTCCGGCGAGACGCCCGAAGTGACGAAGGCCCCTATGACGCCAGCCCGAAGTCGACCGAACGACTCGGGGTTGTGCCGGTGCGGCCGCGAGGTGCGCGTCGCATACCCCGGCACGGCCAAGAACTCGTCATGCATCGACCACGCCAGGCGCCGCAACCACGCCCGCCACTGATTCGGCCGCGGCTGATCGGCCGGGAGGATCCGCTCCACGATCACATCGCTGATCAAGTCCAGCAGCTCGTCACGATCGCCAACCCACCGATACAGCGCTCCGTGCGTGACCCCAAGGCGCGCCGCGAGCTCCCGGACCGTCAGGGTCTCCAGGTTTAGCTCCAACGCGGCGGCGACGATCTGCTCTCGGCTCAACTGCGCCGGGCGCCCCCGGCCCCGCCGCCGCTGACCCTCGCCGCCCGCCGCGCCGTCATCAACACCGGCCGCAACGCTCGCATCGGCAGGCATGGCCGCGATCCTACGACCCGACCCCGGCGAGCACGGCCGAGTCCGGCCGCCGGAAACCGACGCCGCCCGGTTTCCTGGCCCATACGGCGGACCCGGCACGCCCGGCGCGCGCCGCGTTCGTACCGCGAACGGCCAGGACGATTTCACCCACATGTCGGAACCCCTGCGGGAGAATGCCGCCGTGCCCTGCCGCTGCCACACCACCCGCCGCGACCTGCTGCGATGGTCCGCCCTGATCGCCGCCGCGCCACTCGTCGCCTGCTCCGACCGAGACGAGCCCGCCGCCCGGGCCACCGCGGCCGCGACGACGGCCGACGTCGACCCACGCACGGTCAGCCCGGTGAACCTGGAGCTGGTCACCCTCACCGAGACCAGCGCCGTGATCACTTGGTATACCGGCGTCCCCGGCACGGACGACGGCACCAAGCGGATGGTGCCCAAACCCGCCGACGGCCAGGTCTCCTACGGCACCAGCCCGTCCCAGCTGACCAAGACCGCGCACGACGAGGGCGGGCCGACCCCGTACCACTACGTCGAGCTGACCGGGCTCGAGCCGGGCCAGACCTACTACTACCGGGCGGCCTCCGCCGGCAAGGCCGCCACGCCCACCGCGCTGGAGCTGGTGCAGGGCAACGCGGCGGGGACCGCCGCACCGGCCGGCGCGGACGGCCCCTTCACCTTCACCACCCCGCAGCCACCGCCGGGACGCCACCTGTTCTCGATCGCGCTGTGCAACGACCTGCACCTCGGTGAGACCGTCGCCGGCCTGGTCGGCGGCACCTCCATCAAGGGCCTCTCGCAGCAGCCCGGGCTTCGGCCGTACCCGGAGGTCATGGCCGAGGGGCTGGTCGCCGAGGCCACCGCCCGCGGCGCCAACTACCTGCTCGCCGCGGGCGACCTGTCCAGCGAGGCCGCCCCCGCCGACGTCACCCGCGTCCGGACGCACCTCGACCGCTTCGGCACCTACCGGCAGGACTACTTCGTCGCCCGCGGCAACCACGACCGGGCGCACGCCGGCGCGGCCTACGCCGGCTGCGGCACCGGCGAGTGGCAGGGCGACGACTGCTTCCGCGACGACTTCTTCGCGGGCTCGGCGACGACGTACTTCTCGCACGACCTCAATGGCCTGCACGTGGTCGGGCTCGACACGTACGACAAGGCGGGCAACGGCGGCGACGCCGGCGGGATGTCCGCCGCTCAGCAATCCTGGCTGGCCGCCGACCTGAAGGCACACCGCGACCAGCCGACGATCGTCTTCGGCCACCACCCGCTGGTCGTCGAGGGGACGCCCTTCGGCGGCGGCGCGGGCAGCATGCTCGACGCCACGCAGGCCACCGGGCTGCTGGCGACCTACGCGTCGACCCCCGGGGTGTTCCTCCACCACGCCGGGCACACCCACCGCAACCACCGGACGGTCAGCCCGGCCGCGCCGCGCGTGGTGTTGCAGGAGGTCTGCGCGGCCAAGGAGTACCCGGGCGGCTTCTCCCTCCTGCGTGTCCACGCCGGCGGGTACGCGCTGAACTTCTACAAGTCGCGCACGGACCTGGCCCGCGAGTGGAGTGAACGCAGCCGGCAGGAGCTCACCGGCTTCTGGCCGCAGTTCTCGCTGGGCGCCGCCGTCAGCGACCGCAACAGCGTGGCCTCGCGGGACCTGTCCGGGCTCACGCCCGCCTGAGCCGTCAGGCGTCGGCCAGCGCGACGAACCTGTCGGTGGCCAGGTGTCGCCCGACGCCTCAGGAGGGCGCCGCAAGTGTCGGGCTGGCGCGCCATCGGTGAGGATCATGATGTCGGCGCGAGCCCGGCCGGTGGTGCTTGTACTCGGCCTCCAAGAGCCGCGCAACGCCGGGCAGGTCCACGACCATCGCGGCAATCTGACTGCCGGGCCAGTCGATCCTCGTCTGCAGGTGGTGGTCGGGCGCGGCTACCCCGCGGCGTCGCTCTGCGCCGCCAGGCCTAGGAGGACGGCTTCGATCGCGGCGTCGAGGGACTCACGGAATGGCGGATTCATGAACGCCAGGCCCGGGTCGATCTCGTAGGCGGCGACCAGGGCCGGCGCGGGATGGCCGCGGGTCCACAAGGCGCCGACGAGAGCGATGACCAGGCCGGCCGCCTGCGCCGATCGCCGCTCGTCGAGCTCGGTAAGGAGACGGCGGAGCAGGGCGGCGAGCCCGACCATGCTGTCCCGCGCCCCCCGTTTGTAGTGAAGCGCGACGTCTGCGGAGACGTTCCGCTCCAGGATGGCGGCTTGGGCGCTGAGAAGTTCACACAGCATCGGATGGGCCTCGAACGACGCGGCGAGCCCAGACGCCAGCTCGCCTGCGCGAACGGACACCGGAGCGGACGGGTCGACCGCCGACGGGAGCTTCTCGGAGATCTCGACCAGGAACCCGGCGGCGGCGTTGGCCAGCAGGTCAAGCAGGACCGCCTCGCGCGACTCGAAGTAGCGCAGGACGTTGGACTTCGCCAGCCCCACACGGCGGCTGAGCTCGTTGAGGCTCATCGCCGACACGGGCATCTCGTCGAGCATCGCGGCCGCCGTCCTGAGGATGCCCTCACGGCGTTCCGTGCGCTGCACCTCGCTCCTCGCGCGCTGGAAGGCTGCCATACCCCTCAGTTTAGGAGACCGATGGTCTCTTGACTACAGACCGTCGGTCTCTTAAGTTATAAGAGACCGACGGTCTGTTCCGCGATGCTGGGGCGGAGTCTCGTCGGTGCTGTTCAGCGACCTGCATTGCATCGAAGGGACATGGCATGAAGGCCACCGAGGCTGTCGCGTGGGTCGACCCGGAGCGCTGGCGAGCCACGCCACCGGCGGAGCGGCTGAGGTTGCTCACGCAAGACTTCGGCAACCTCCTCGGCTTCGAGAACGTCGAGAAGTCGATTGTGACCAGCGGATTCACCTCACCGAGCCATCTGATCATGGACCACAAGCGGGGCTGGCTCGCTTTGGCCGACCGCTTCGCCCGCTACAGCATCGACCCCACGCTGCCGCGGTTTTTCGCTCTGGCCCGCACCGCCGTTCTCGGGCACTTCCGGCGCCCCGACTTCTGACCCCGGCGACCGGCCGCCCATCCGTCTCCCATTGAAAGGAACCGCCATGGCTCGCAAGATCGCCCTGGTCACCGGCGCCTCCTCAGGCATCGGCGAAACCACCGCCCGTCGCCTCCACGAGGCCGGCTTCGTCGTCTACGGCGCCGCTCGGCGCGTCGACCGGATGGCGGAGCTCGCCGCCACGGGCGTGCGCACCATCGCCCTCGACGTCACCGACGACGTCTCCACCCAGAAGGCCGTCACCGAGATCCTCGCGGCCGAGGGCCGCATCGACGTCCTCGTCAACAATGCCGGCTACGGCTCGTACGGCGCAGTCGAGGACGTCCCGATGTCCGAGGCCCGCGCGCAGTTCGACGTGAACCTCTTCGGGCTCGCGCACCTCACGCGGATGGTGCTGCCGGCCATGCGCGCCCAGGGCAGCGGCACCATCGTCAACATCAGCTCGATGGGCGGACGGTTCGCCATGCCTCTGGGTGCCTGGTACCACGCGAGCAAGTTCGCCGTCGAAGGTCTCAGCGACGCGATGCGCCTGGAGCTGAAGCGGTTCGGCATCGACGTCATCCTCATCGAGCCCGGCCTGATTCGAACGGAATGGGGCGCCATCGCCGCCGACAAGCTCCGCGCCACCTCGGGACGAGGACCCTACGCGGAACAGGCCGCCGCCATTGCCAGATCACTGGAGGAGGGCTCGCGACCCGACGCGCGGAGGACCTCACCGCCCAGCGTCATCGCCGACGTCGTGGCCAAGGCCGCCACCGCCCGCCGCCCCCGCACCCGCACCCGGTACATCGTCGGCTTCGGCGCCCGCCCGCTCATCCTGCTCAGCAGGGTCCTGCCGGACCGGGTCTTCGACGCCTTCATCAAGCGCACCTCAGGCGTACCGGCCTGACGATGGCCACCGCTGACGCCGGGCCGGGCCGTTCAATCGACGCCCCGGCGCGGCCTGGCTGCTGAACGGTGGGGCGGCCTGGCCTCGCAGCCACCGCTGCGGCTGCTTCCCGACGCCGCGGCACGCGACGAGGCGGACCACTATGCGCTGGCGGCGCTTGTCGCGCACCTGCTCGCCGCCGACGATCCCGAGAGCGTCCACCGTCTCCTCGAAGCGGAACGACCCGCGGCCGGCGGACGCAGCGAGTCCGTCTGGTACACCGCCCACGAGGACGCCGGCACGACCGCCACCTACCTCACTGATCTTTCCGGCCAGCTGGGTCGCGGTGGCTGTCGGGCTTGATGGGTCGTAGGCCGCTCCGATGTCGCGCCGCAAATCCGGCAGCATGTTGACGACGAGAACAATGACAAGAACGACGACGCCGACCACCGCTGCGGCGACGGCACCCAGTGCCCATCTCAGCGACCCATCATGATCCCTGCGCAGGTCTGCCCAGCTCGGCGACCCTGATCACCCGCTTGCACCCCACAGGTCCCGGCGGGAGCGCGGCGCCCATGTCATCGGCGGGCGCGACCGAGGGTGGCGCGGCGGCGGCGGGTGCGGCGAGGGTGTGAGACCTCGGAGCGACCGTGGTAGCGGGCGTGGCGGAGGCCGGTTCGGCGACAGGGGACGGCCCGCCGGCGGGGGAGGCAGAACGGCGCGAGGCGACAGCCACGCCGATGTCGTCGGCCGTCTCACGCAGGACGAGATCGACGACATCGTGGATACGGCCGCGGCGATGGTATGCAGCCCGCTGTCGATCCGCTCCGGTGCCACGATCGAACAACTCCCCGACGCCCCGGACGACGGTTTCGAGGTCGCCGGCCGCGGCGAGCGCCGGACCAACGCGGGTGACCAGCCGGTCCACCACCGTACGTGCCGTGGCCCGCTCGCCGCATTCCGGGTCGAGCAGCTCCGCGGACAGGCCGTATCGGGCTGCCCGCCAGCTGGCGGCGCGCAGCAGCTCCGGGCGCACGTCGGGGACCGGACGCCCGTCGGCCCAGTCGGCGGCCATGGTCGACACCAGCGCCCTGGCCAGCGCGGCGAGCAGGACGGTGTCGTCGACGGACAGGCAGACATCGGCGACGCGCAGCTCGAGCGTCGGCCAGTGCCGGGACAGCCGAGCATCGAAGTAGATCATCCCGCCGTCGAGTGCCGCGCCGCTGCCGATCAACAGGTCGACCAGCCGTTCGTATTCCGCCAGCGAACCGAACGGCGCCGTCGGACCTGCCGTCGGCCACCGCTGCCAGACCTGGGTGCGAAAGCTCGCGTACCCCGTGTCCCGGCCTTGCCAGAACGGCGAGTTCGCGCTCAGTGCGACGAGCGGCGCGAGCCAGGGACGGAGGCGATCGAGCGCGCCCACGGCCTCTGTCCGCGAGCGAACCGCCACGTGCACGTGGCAGCCGCAGGTGAGCTGCTCGGTGGCGGTGAGGCCGAACTCGGCGTACATCCGCTGGTAGCGCCGCTTCGGGGTGGGCCGCGAACTGGCCGGCGTCGGGCTGGTCGCGGTCGCGGCCAGCGCCACACCCTCGGCGGCCCCGGCATCCAGGACCGTTCGGCGCAGCGCCACCAGGCAGGCGCGCACCGCGGCAAGGGAGGACTGGGGCGCCGATGCGGTTTCCACCTGCTCCCGGGTGAACTCGACGTCCAGCCCGCCGACACCCTCACCGTCCAGGCGGGGGCCGAGGCCGGGTGACCGCTCGCCCGCCCGGGCGAGCACCCGTGACGCGGCGGCCCGCGGGACACGCGCGACGGGGTCGAACAGCAGGAATTCCTCCTCCACCCCGACGGTCCGCACCCATGGCCGCGCCGCGGCCGCGCCGACCGGCTCCCGCCCCTGCTGGCGCCCGTCCACAGGGTCCATATTCCGCGGCATCCGATCCATGGCCTGCGCGCCCCAGCCGACAGAGCCCGGGCTCGCAGGCTCGCCGTCAGGCGCGCGCCGCTGCCCACGCCCGGCCCGGGCAACCCTGGGCCCCTGGCCGGCATCCGTCGTCACTCCGATCTGCTTCCCGCCGCCTCCAGCGGTAATCCGCCTGGGGAGGGTTGCTCCCGGTCTCAACGGCGCGCCGACCGTGCGCCTTGAGCCCGCCCCGCGCCTTGCAGGGAACCGGCCTTCGCGCGCGTCGCTGGCGCGGCGGTCATCATCGCCGGAATCATTGCCGTCTTCGTCTACAAAATGGATCAGAGTGGCTCGCTGGCGAGCTACAAGGGTCCGATCGGTGAGATCGATACCGTCGAGATCTCCGACTCCGTGCTCTCCAAACAGGTGGCGGTGCTGGAGACGGCCGGACTGGTCGAGGTCCGCAAGGGGTATGTGGGCAAGCGCCCCCGTACCTGGCTCTCGCTTACGGCGACCGGACGGCACGCGTTCGCCGATCACCTGGACGCCCTGCGCGAGATAGCCGGCGGAGGATAGGACTCTACTCGGGGGCGGGCCGCACCCCCGGGCCGCGGGCGACCGGCTGGCCTGGGTACAGACGGTGGGACGCTGGTTGGCTACAGGGGCCGTAGGCTGTCAACTTGGCTGTCAAACGATCAAAGAGGTGCCGCCGCCGGCCTCTCAGCGGTCCACGCCACACGCGCAGACGACTCCAGGCACCCGTGCACGCGCCGCCAACGCACGCAGCCTGGTCACGCAGCTCCGGACCGACACCCACACCAAACTCGACATACCGAACACAGACTCCTCGCCCCTGCATGCCCCGTCTGATCGGCGAAACGGGACCGGCCCCGTAACCCTCGCAGCCGCCGCTCCAGTCGTCCATGCCGTAGGGGTGCGCGGGTGCGAGACGCCAGGCATTCATCAGCCGGGCCGCGACGTCCGCCTGGAGGTCGCGAGCGTTTCTGGGCTGTCCGACACCGTAGGGCTCGGGCCTTGGAGCAAGGCGGTGATGGCCTCACCACAAAGGCCTTGGACTTTGGCCGGATCGGCGGCGTCGGGATGCGCGAGGGAAAGAGCCGCAATGCCCCGGGCCATCCCCATGACGAGCACGGCAGCGGCGTCGGCGTCGGCGTCGGCGCGGATCGACCTGTCCTGCTGACCGGCTCGGATTGTCTCGGCAAGGTCGCGATGTGTCTTCCGGTCCGCGTGGACGACGGCGGGCAGCGGGGAGTCGGACGGGAACGTCGCGCCCCACATCACGACCACAGCGCGCTCCTCGGGTGCGTCAGCGGCGATGAAGACCTCGAGGTAGGTCTCGATCGTCACACGAAGCACCTCAAGGGCGGAGAGCTCCTCGACTTGCCGGTCGGTGCGCTCGAGGGCCTCGGTCGTTGCCTCGAGTGTGCGCTCGTGGGCGCGCTCAGCCAGCCGGGTGATCAAGCTCTCTTTCGACCCGAAGTGGTAGGCGGGCATCTCTCGGCTCGTCCCGGCGCGCGCGCCGATGCTGCGCAGCGACGTCCGTTCGAACCCGCGCTCCGCGATCAGTTCGGCCGCGGCTCGCAGCAACGCTGCTTCGGACGCGGCGCGGCGCTCGACCTGCGTTCGCCGTCCCGGATGCCCAACCACCGTCAGGACGATAACAAATTCCTGGCATGCGCCAGAGAAGTGCTAACTTGTCGGGCACCCGCCAGGTAACACTGGCTCAGTCAACTCGGGAGGCTCGATTGCCGCGTGCGATCGTGTTCAACGGTGATGAGACCTGGGAGCTCCGCGAGGTCCCGAAGCCCAAGCTCAGGCCCGGCTGCGCCGTGCTTCGGGTCGAAGCGGTCGGGATCTGTCACAGCGACGTCGACCAGTTCAGGGGTCATGCGCCGGTGCCGTCGGGAGGCGTGTTCCCCACGGTTCCGGGCCACGAGATCGTCGGCCGGATCGAGCAGATCTCACCCGACGCGGCCGCGGAGTTCGGCGTGCGGGAGGGGGACCGGGTGGGTGTCCGCTCCTACGTCAGGACGGCCGGCGGGAGATCGCGCGTCTACGGGTTCGACTTCCCGGTCGATGAGGCGTCCGGGCAGTTCGGCGGCTACGCCGACTACATGGAGCTCGTGCCGGGCTCCGAGGTGCAGAAGCTCCGCGACGACCTGCCGGCGACCGAGCTCACCGTCTACGAGTGCCTGTCCAACTCGGCGACCTTCGTACGCCCCGCGCAACCCGGGGAATCACTGCTCGTCCTGGGTCCGGGTCACATGGGCCTCGCCGCCATCGTCGCCGCCCGAGCGCAGGGCGTTGGCACGATCATCGCCGTCGGTCTGTCACGTGATCGGTTGCGCCTCGACACCGCACTCCGCGTCGGGGCGGACCACACTGTCGACCTTGAGGGCGAGGATCCGGTCGCCCGTGTCGCGGAGGCGACCGGCGGCAGGATGGCGGACGTCGTGCTCGACGTCGCCTCCGGCGGTCCCGGATCGTTCATCACGGCCTTCGAGCTGGTGCGACCCGGCGGGAAGGTGGTGGCCGCCGGGATGAAGGACCGCCCGCTGGACGGCTTCGACATCAACCAGATCCCGCTGCGGAACCTCACCGTGCTGCCAGGTGGGGGCGTCGACCTGAGCCTGGCGTGCTCGATGATCAACGAGGGTAAGGTCCCCACCGCGGAACTGGCGGGAGAGTCCTTTCCCCTGGAGCGATTCGAGGAAGCCCTGGCGCTCGCTGACAGACGGGTTGAAGGCAAGGACGCCGTGCGCGTCTCGCTGGAGATTGCGTGAT
This sequence comes from Pseudofrankia coriaricola, assembly GCF_032027725.1. Lineage (NCBI taxonomy): Bacteria > Bacillati > Actinomycetota > Actinomycetes > Frankiales > Frankiaceae > Pseudofrankia > Pseudofrankia coriaricola. Next base: position 45,590 of record NZ_JASNFO010000036.1, read on the forward strand.
GTGCGGCGTCGAGGGGCGACGCGGCACGAGGCCCGCCACTGCCGGCTGATGGAGATCAACAACCGCGGGCTACCGCCAGGTCCGCACCGCCGAGGTCACCGTGCACCGGACGGACTCCGGCGGCAACGTCGCAGGGCGACCGTGGCCGACCTGATGGGCACAACCCCAGCCTCGTCGCGGTCGCGGCATGGCCCGAGGACCGTGGATTATGAGAGGGAGCACGATGGAACGACTGTCGATCGAGCCGCTGAGCGTGATGGGACTTCCGCCGGTTGAATCCGTGGGCCTGGCCGCCGACCTCGGGCTCCGGTACGTGGCGCTCGCCCTGAGCGCGTTACCGAATCCGTACGGCTACCCGTCCTTCTCGCTTCGAGACGATCTCGCCCTGCGGCGCGAGACGCTCGCCGCCCTGCGCGACCGGGGCGTGACGGTGTCGCTGGGCGACGGGTTCGTGCTCCATCCCGACATGGACATGCGTGATCTCGCGGGCGACGTCGCCGTCATGGCCGAGCTCGGTGCCCAGCGGGTCAACACCGTCACCTTCGATCCGGACTTCAACCGCAGCGTCGACCAGTTCGGCGTGCTTGCCGAGATGGCCGCCGAGTCTGGGATGCGGACGACGCTGGAGTTCTCGCCCGGGCTCGCGATCGCCGACCTCCCCACGGCGCTCGACGCCGTCCGGGCAGTTGGCAGGCCGGACTTCCGTCTCCTCATCGACACGATGCACCTCGTGCGGTCCGGCTCCGGCCCGGCCGAGGTCGCCGCCGTCGACCCCGACCTGATCGAGTACATCCAGCTCAGTGACGTCCCGCTCGTGCCCACCATCCCTAACTACATGGAAGAGGCGTGTTTCGAGCGGATGGTGCCGGGCACCGGCGAGGCACCACTGCGCGAGATACTCGACGCGCTGCCGCGCCACCTTGTGATCGGACTCGAGGTGCCTCTCCGCTCGCAGGCCAACGCCGGTGTCGGTCCCCACGAAAGGCTCAGCCGGTGTGTCGACGCCGCTCGGAACCTCCTCGTCCAGCTGGACGACCAATGAAGACAATCGAAGACCGACACGAACCGGGGCGACGGCTCCACCGCTCGTTGCGGGCCACGATCTCTGGGCTGAACCGACGGCGCAATGACCGGATCGCGAGGCCTTCGTCGTGAATCTTCGGCGCATCGGCAGCCTGGAGGTATCCGTCGTCGGTCTCGGCGGCAACAACTTCGGTACGGACTTCTTCGGCGCTGGCTGCGACAGGCGCGAGGTCGATCGGATCGTCCGCACCGCCCTCGACGCGGGCATCAACCTCTTCGACACCGCCGAGGAGTACAGCATCACGTCCTTCTTGGGCGAGGGGCACTCCGAGGAGCTGATCGGCGCGGCACTCGGCCAGCGTCGGGACGAGGCGATCATCGCCACGAAGTTCCTCAACCAGAGCGAGACTGATCCGGATCAGCGGGGCGCGGCGCGCATCGTGGCTGCCGTCGAGGCCAGCCTGCGGCGCCTCGGAACGGACCGGATCGATCTCTACCAGCAGCACCAGCCCGACCCCTTCACGCCGATCGAGGAGATCCTCGAGGCGCTCGACCGGCTGGTGCGCGCCGGCAAGGTGCGCGAGGTCGGTTGCAGCAACTTCGGTGGCGAGATGCTGGAGGACGCCGCCGAGACCGCGGCTCGGTCGTCGCTTTCGCCGTACCGGTCCTGTCAAGTGCAGTACAGCGTGCTGGAGCGACCCCAGGAGGACGTACTCGGCGCGGTAGAGCGCAATGGCATGGCCGTCCTTGCCTACTTCCCCCTCGCCAGCGGACTCCTTACCGGCAAGTACCGCCGGGGCGAACCACCGCCGCCCGACGCACGGCTCGGCGCCGACGCGCCGGTCAGCACCATGCTCCGCCAGGGAATCATGGCCCGCCGCCCGCCGCTGTCCGACGAGCGCCTCGCCACCGTCGAGCAGCTGTCCACCTTCGCCGAGGAACGAGGGCGCTCTCTGCTCGAGCTCGCGATCTCGTGGGTCGCCTCCCAGCCAGCCGTTGCGTCGGTCCTGGCCGGCGTCACGAAGCCCGAGCAGGTCATCGCCAACGCCTCCGCCGCCGGATGGCGGCTCACCCCCGATGAACTGGCGGCCGTCGACGCGATCGTCGCCCAGGAGGCCGAGGCCTCATGACCCTTTCTGGTCGAGCATCAGATAGCTCGATAACCGGTTGCCGAGCATCAGTATTCGTCCGTACTTCCAGCTGACTTGCTATCACGCGCCGAGGCTTCAGGTGGTGGGCGACGCCACAAGGCGTAGCCGGTGAGCGCGAGCGCTTGCGGCCTGGGAGCCGCGGACCGAAGAAAAGGAACCTCGTGACATTCGCGGAAAAATATGGGCCATGGGCAGTAATCACTGGCGCCTCCGAAGGGACCGGGCAGGCATTCGCCCGCCGCATCGCCTCCGAGGGGCTACCTTCCGTCCTTCTCGCGCGGCGGTTGGGACCGTTGACCGACCTGGCCAATTCGATCCGCGCCGAAACGGGCGTTAAATGTATTACGGCGTCAGTGGACCTGGCAGCCGACGACGGCGCCCAGCAGGTCATCGAAGCGGTGGGCGACCGCGAGATCGGGCTGTACGTCGCCAACGCCGGCGCCGACACCAACGGAGCGCACTTCCTCGACATCGACGTTCAGCCCTGGCTGGACCTGATGCGCATCAACGTTCTGACGATGATGCGGTTGTGTCACCATTTCGGCGGACCCATGCGAGCGCGTGGTCGCGGCGGATTGCTGCTGGTCAATTCCGGCGCAGCCTACGGCGGCGGCAGCTTCATGGCGACCTACGCGGGAAGCAAAGCCTTCGAACTGTGCTTCGGTGAGTCCCTGTGGGCCGAGCTGCGCCCCTACAACGTCGATGTGCTCAACCTGGTTCTCGGCAAGACCGAGACACCGTCTTTCCGGGCTCTGCTGGCGGAAAAGGGATTGCCGGAGCCGACCGACTGGGCGACACCGCGGGATGTGGCTGACGCCGGAGTGACGCGCCTTCCGCACGGCCCCACCCATAATCAGGGCCAGGCGGTTGACACGGCGGGCGATGAACGGCGCGCCAGGATTCTGATGATTGACGAGATGGCCAAGGACGTCTTTGGCGAGAGGGTCCCTGACTAGCCCAACCGCCACGTAAGCCGGAGTCGAATATTCCGGCCGATCACACAGCTACTTGTGTGGCCATAGATCGGCTACAATCGGAACTGCTATCCATGGCTTGCCGCAGCACTCCGAGCTCCTCGCGCCGGCCGACCAGGCCGGCTGCCCTCCTCGCCGGTACACGCTGGAACTCAAGGCGTTCGCGCTGCAGCCGCGCTTCGGGCAGGAGATCCGCGCCGAGGTCGACGACGTCCTGATCTGGGACAACTGGTCGGTCGTGCACAGCGCGACGCCCACCCACTACAGCGACCGCGACGGCGAACGCCGAGAGCCCGCGCCAGGCGGTCCTTCGCCAGGGAGGAGCCGCGGTGCGGGCGGTCTTATCCCTGTGGGGAGCGGTCCTGGGTGGAATCGAGGAAGGCGAGCAGTCGATTGTTGACGTCGCCGCCGTGCTGGAAGCCCGGTCCGTGGCCGACCCCGGGCAGGATCTCGGCGTGGCCGCCCGGCATGAGCGCCACCCGGGCCTGGGCGCGGGCGGGATGGAGCAGGGGACTGCGTTCCCCGATCAGGACGAGGGCCGGAGTCTGGATGGCCCGGAGGTCCTCGTCGGAGAGCGGGAGGGGGGCGGGTCGGCGGGTGCGGAACGCCCACCCACCGGTCAGCAGGACCTTCTTGAGCTCGGGGATGATCAGGACGGGGTTGTCCAGCCAGACCGCGAGCCGTCGGCGCAGGGGCGCCGGGGTGAGGCCGGCCATCCCATTCAGGTACATCAACCAGATGAACCGGGCGCTGACCTTCTCCAGCCCGCCGGGATCGAGCGCGGTCACGCTCACGAGCCGGTCCGGGGCGTGCAGGGCCTGGTTGAGGGCCAGCCATCCGCCGTAGGAGTGCCCGATCAGATGCGCCCGGTCAATATCGAGGCCAGCGAGGGTCTGATCGAGCCAGGCGGCGCTGTCCGGCGGATCGTGGACGGGCCGGCGGGCGACGCTGCGGCCGGGATCACCGACGGTGTCCAGCGCGATGATCGGGCGGCGCGCGCCGAGGGCGGCCAGGAACGGGTACCACTGGACCGCGTTGGAGTTGGCTCCGTGTAGCAGCACGACCGGCACGCCGGTGTCGGGTCCGTAGCGGTGCGCATGGGTGGTGCCGAAGTCGGTCTCCACATCGGTTTCCGTCCACGGCGTGGGCCACAGCGCGGCGAAGGCCGCGTCGTAGGCGGCGAGAAACCTGGCACGCTGCTTGTCACCGCGGAACCGGCCGACCATGGGGTCCTCCGTAGCTTTCATGGTACGTGTGTATCACGAAAGGATGCGATGCCGAAACGGGTTGACCACGAGCAGCGCCGCCGCCACATCGCCGACGCGCTGCTGCGCGTCGCGGCCACACGTGGGTTGCACACAGCTGGGTTCCGGGAGGTGGCAGCCGAAGCCGGGGTCTCGGTGCGGCTGGTCCAGTACTACTTCCAGACCAAGGAGCAGCTGCTGCTGTTCGGTCTGCGCCGGGTGGGTGAGCAGTTCGCCGAGCGGGTGCTGCCGCGCCTCGCCGCCGCCGGGCTGCCCGCCGCCGGCCGGGCACGGATCGAGTTCGTCCTGCTCGCGACGCTGCCCCTGGACGCCGAAAGCCGGTCGCTCCACGTCCTCTACAACCAGTACTTCGCGCTCGCGCTGACCGACCCCGCGCTGGCGGCCCAGCCCTACGGCAGCGACCCCGACGCTCTCGAGGCGTGGCTGATCGAGCAGCTGCGCGCCTGCCAAGCCGATGGGCGACTCGACCCTGAACAGGACCTCGCCGACGAGGCGTTCGCCATCCTCGCCTTGGGCGTCGGGCTCGGCAACGCCATCCTCGGCGGCCGACGATCAGCAGACGACGCCCGACGCGTCCTCGCGCGCCACCTCGACCACCGACTTGGCCCACAAAGTTGAACCGAAAGCGCCGAGCGAGCGCGAGCGGCCCAGGCCGGCAAACGGCACTCCAAACTCCACCGTCCGACGCCGCTACTGAACTGATTGATCCCGGACTGAAGCGTCGACTGAGGTGTTGGGCACGCTACTGAACTGTTCGGGTTCGGTTGAGAGCTCGCGCCAGCCGCCGCGCCGACGTGACCGGAGGCCTAGGGCGTCCGGTCCCCGCGCGCGATCGCGAGCGCGTCGGCGAAGATCGCCGGCGCCATCGGGGCGAACCGGGCACCCGACGGGTCCCCGGTTCGGACGGCCTGGGCGTGGTGGCCCTCCATGATGCAGCCGAGCTTGAACAGCGCCAGCACCTCATAGAACCGCAGGTCAGCGAGCGAGTGGCCGGTGCGCTCCGCGTAGCACGCGGCCAGCTCGGCGCGGCCGGCCAGCCCCGTCCGGTCGGCGACGTCGCTGGAGCCGAGGAAGGTCGCCACGGCTCCCCTGGATGCTGATCGCATCGACGGGGTCTAGCCTCGCGGGCGATGGGAGGTGGATGCCTGCGATGAATCGTCTTCGGGTGGTCCCGGTGACGCGGACGGCGCAAGCCGGGACCGTGCTGCGAGTTGTCGACGGCCACTCCGGCCGCGTGGCCGAGGTCGAAGAGGTCGGCCGCCCGCACCCGCCCAGGCCCGCACCATGACCGCGCCGTTCTCGCGGCGGTTGGTCGTCCTGCGGCACGCCAAATCCGCCTGGCCCGATGTGGCCGACCACGACCGGCCCCTAGCTCCGCGGGGACGCCGCGACGCCCCGGCCGCGGGTCGGTGGCTGCGCGACGCCGACTACCTGCCGGACCTGGTCGTCTGCTCCACCGCCAGGCGCACCCGCGAGACCTGGGAGCTGGCAGCCCGGGAACTCGCCGACACAGCGCCGGTCGTCTACGAACCCCGCCTCTACGACGCCACCGTCCCCGTCCTGCTCGACGTCGTCCGCGAAACCCCCGCGGCCTGTGGCACCCTGCTGCTGATCGGCCACAACCCCGGCGTGCAGCAGCTCACCCTCCACCTCGCCGCCACCGCGGACGGCAACCTCCTGGAACGGGCGGCGACGAAATTCCCCACCAGCGCGGTCGCGGTGGTCACCTGGGCAGGTCCCTGGGCGGCGCTCGCTCCCGGCACCGCCCGGCTGACCGCGTTCACCGTCCCGCGCGGTGCGAAGCCCTGACCGCCACGAGCGCCCTGATCGGTGACCCGCTCACGGTGATCTGGTGCCGCAGGGTGAGGATCTCGACGCCGTTGTCGCGATCAGTGCGGGGCGGCAGGCGTAGCAGCGCGACCGCGTTGTGGCATTTCCGGCAGGCACAGGGCCGGCGGCTAGGCCGGTCGTGTGTACGCGGGGCGCGTCCGTGCCGCGTGCCGGTATGCCGCGCCTACGAGCGTGAGCGTGATCACGCTGACGGCGACGTCGCTGATCAACGCCGCCGGCGCGGACGTCGGCTCGTAGTTTGGCACGAGGTAGGCGCCGACCGCCGCGAGAATCATCGGAGCCGCCCACGCGGCCAGCACGTGCCGCTGCCCCCAGTCGGCGCGCCGGGACCAGGCCACGACGACGGCCGCGATCGCCGCGACGAGGGCGACCCGCACGCCCACGCCGGGCCAGCCGGAGACGAACCAGCTACCGAGGTTCGCGCCGATTACGACCGCGCCCACCCAGACCGGGCGTGGGGCGGGCCGGGACGCGGGGCTGAGCCCGCGGCGCCGCCACCGTGGCAACAGTGCAATGCCGACGAGCGCGAGCACCACCGACGTCGCGAACGCCACCTGCGACGGGCTGGCCATGAAGTCCTTGCGTCCGGATTCGTCGGAGAAGATCAGTAGGCTGCCGAGCAGATACAGGACGCCGACCACCGCCAGACCGGGCCGGCCCAGCCAGGGCCGGTGGCGCCGGGGCGGGGCCACGAACGACTCGACGAGCGCAATCGGCGCGCACATGCTCAGCGTGATGTGGTTGCCGATGAAGTCGAACGCCTGTCCGGCGCTGAAGCCGAGCGCCGGCACCCATGTCGCCTTCGCGACCATTGCCTCCGCGGCGAACCCGGTGTCGTCCAGGTAGTCCGGATTGAACAGCGACTGGTCGACCAGGCCGGCCTGGAGCATCCCGAACGCGGCGGCGAGAAGGACGATCGCCGGCCACCCGCCTCCGGCTCGGCGGGCTGTCTCGCGGATTAGCACCGCGGCTCCGCCGTACATCGGGGCCAGGATGAGAACGACGGTCAGGAACTCGTCGGCCGGGAAGCCGCCCCAGGAGCATTCGGCGGCCCACGGCGCGATCAGCATCAGGGCGACGACCGGCGCGAGCCGGCGCGACCGCGATGGCGGGTCGGCGGCTTCCGGCGAGGCGACACTGTCGGCGCCTGGTCTGTCGACAGTCACCGGTCCTCCTGCTTGGTTCGGGTGGAGCACCACTCTCCCGGTTCGCCGCGGGGGTCGACCACGGCCATCGTGCGAATCCGTACCGACCAAAGTCGATGATCCGGGCGTCGGGGCCGCGCCCGTCGCGAACGCCACCTTCCCCGTCAGGTCTCCCATCCCCGACCAGACCGGCGGGCGGGCCATGCGGGCGGACGTTCTGTCAGGCCGGGCGACGGTGCCATGCGGACCGACCTCGTGTCCGTCCGCACCGTCGCGCGGCATCGTCCGCGCCTGAGATCCGACGCCTGAGGTGAGATCACTGACCGTCAGGAGGAGAGCGGTGGCTGCGAGGCGCCTCGACGCCAAGCCGCCGCGGTCCGCCAGCTCCGCCCCGAGGCGCCCCGTCCGCACGGGCCAGCGGCGCTCCCCCGTCGTGCGCCGAAAGGCCGCCGCGCGCGACTTGACGATGACTCAGTGCCGGGCCATTCTCGACCTTACGCCGACTTATATAACTAATTAAGCGTTTAGCTTGGGCCGAGCCGGCCCCGTCAGCTGGTTGGCGGGCGCGCGTCCCATGGATCCGCCGCGCGACGAGATCGCTCTGGCAGGCCACCGAAGCCCAGCGACGGCTGCCAACGGCCGAGGAAGGAGGAGAAGCGAGTCGTGCGCGTCCGTGTCGAGGAGGATGTGTGCCAGGGGCACACGCTGTGCGCGATGAACGCGCCTGAGCTGTTCGACCTGCGGGAGGACGACGGCCACGCCGTGGTCCTGCTCGTCGACGTTCCCGCCGAGCTGGAGGCGAAGGCCCGGCTCGCCCATCGAGGCTGCCCGGAACACGCGGTCGTCCTCGAGGAATGACGACGATCGCCAGCTCGATGCGGCCCCGGCGACCCGACCGCGCGGTTGGCCGATGGCATACGCGCCCACGACCTCATCGGGCCTCTACCTGACTTTTACCTGACTTTTATCTGACTTTCGCCATCAGGCCGCCGCCGCTGACGCCGCTCCCGCCGCCTGCGGCACCCTCACGCGCAGAGATCACTGGCCCCGCCCGGGCGTGACCACGCCGGGGCTCCGGCACCATCGAGAGCGGATCCCCGTCATGACCACCCAGCAGGCCCAGACCGCCGAGTCGGTCGACTTCGACCATCATTCCCCCGCATACGCCGAACACTGGCGGGAGACCTACGCCGACCTGCGCGGCCGCTGCCCGGTAGCGCACTCGACCGCCCACGGGGGCTTCACCGTGTTGACGCGCTACGCCGACGTCGAGGCCGTCGTGAAGGACGACGCTTCCTTCTCCTCCCGCCACGACCCTGACCCCGCGTCGCCCTTCAAGGGCATCACGCTGCCAGAGGCACCCGTCATCTCGACCCCGATCGAGATGGACCCGCCGTTGCACACCGCCTACCGCAAGTACCTCAACCCGTGGTTCTCCCCCGGCAGGTCGAAGGCGTACGAACCGTTCGTCCGCTCGGTCACCACCGCGATGCTCGACGCCGTCATCGAGACCGGGACGATCGACCTGGTCCACGACCTGGCGAGCCCCGTGCCGGCGCTGCTGACCGCGCAGGTGCTGGGCGTGCCGCTCACCGACTGGCGGCTGTACTCCGACGCCGCGCACAGCATCGTGTTCAATCCACCGGGGACGGCCGAGTTCGAGGCCGCGGTCGCCAAGAACCTGAAGGTGCTCGAGCACTGCTTCCAGACCGTCCTCGCCCGCCGCGCGGAGCCGAAGGACGACCTGATCAGCGTGTTCGTCGACATGGAGATCGACGGGGAGAAGCTGTCCGACCAGCGCATCGTCGAGATGTGCAACCTGGTGATCGCCGGCGGCAACGACACCACGACCAGTCTGCTGGCCAACGCGTTCGCCTGGCTGGTCGAGCACCCGGACCAGCGGGCCTGGCTCGCCGCGGACCCGGCGCGCATTCCGGCCGCCTGCGAGGAGTTCCTGCGCTACTTCACCCCGACCCAGGCGCTCGCGCGGACCGTGACCCGCGACGTCGAGATCGGGGGCTGCCCGCTCAGGGAGGGCGACCGGGTGCTGATCTCGTTCGCGGCCGCGAACCAGGACCCGGAGATGTTCGACCGACCCGACGAGGTCGTGCTCGGCCGGTGGCCGAACCGGCACCAGGCCTTCGGCCTCGGCGCGCACCGTTGCCTCGGCTCCAACCTCACCCGGGTCGAGTTCCGCGTCGTGCTCGAGGAGGTCCTGCGCCGCATCCCGGACTTCCAGATCGACTTCACGGCCGCCCAGCGCTACCCGACCATCGGCATCGTCAACGGCTGGATCGACATGCCCGCGGTCTTCACGCCCGGCGGCAAGGTCGGCAGCGACTTCGTCCTCTGATTCCCGGCCCGGTGCCGGTCGCGCGACCGGCACCGGGACCGCCGACGGGCGGCCAGGCGACGCCCGGCCGCCGCGGCCGGTCAGCCAGTGAGCAGCTCCGCGCAGGACATGAGCACCATGCTGGAGGCGACGAACCCCGCGGTCGCCGCCCGGTCGATGGCGATCGTCGAACCGTTGATGAGGGCCGCATCGTCGTCGCACAGCAACGCCAGCGCCTTCCCGACGTCCGTCGGGGACTGCCGCAGCGCCCGCGCCAACTCGTCACCCGCCCCGGTCCGTTCGTAGCCCGGGTGCGGACCAGGCGGTCGCAGTCGTCCGTGCGGCGCACGTCGCCCGCGACGAACGTCAGCTCGCCGCCCGCGTCGCGTACCTCGCGCTCCAACGCCTTGCCCAGCTCCTCCCGGCGGGCCATCCCGACGACGAGCGCGCCCTGCCGGGCGAACTCCGCGGCGACCCCCCGCCCCACCCCGGACGAGATCCCGGTCAGGACCGCGACCTTCCCCGCCATCGACATACCCGCGCTCCCTCGGACTGGCCCGAGCGGTGGTTGAAATAGTCAGTTCATTAATCTAACTTAGGCATGTGTCGTCCGCCACTGCCGCGGGCCAGGCTGGCGAGGCGAACAGAGCACCGGCCGAGCGGCCAAGACAGGAAGTCGGAGGAACGAATGCCCGTCCTGGAAGCGCCCGTCGAGTTACTCGGCGAGCCTGGCCTGCTGATCGGCGACAAGCTGGTACGCGACACGTCCGCTGGGACCTACCAGCACGTCTACGCCGCGACGGGGAACCCGACGGTGGCGGTGCCCGTCGCCGGGGCCGCCGAGATCGACCAGGCGGTGACGACCGCGCGGGCGGCGCTGGCGGTCTGGAAGGCGATGCCCACAGCCGCGCGGCGCGACGTGCTGCTGCGGCTGGCGGACCTGCTGCGGGCACACGTCGACGAGCTCGGGACACTCGCCGTGATCGACAGCGGCGGCCCCGCCTACGTCCACCACCACGCGCCGCTCGCCGCCGCCGAGCTGTTCACCTACAACGCGGGCTGGGTCGACAAGATCGGCGGCGACGTGGTCACCACCGACACCGTCCCGTCGTTCGACTACACCCGCGACGAGCCCTACGGCGTCGTCGGGGTGATCATCCCCTGGAACGGGCCGGTGCACGCGATCGGCATGACCTGCGCGCCCGCGCTCGCCGCCGGCAACTGCGTGATCGTCAAGCCGCCGGAACTGACCCCGTTCGCCGCGCTGCGCATCGGCCAGCTGGCGCTCGAAGCCGGGCTGCCGCCGGGTGTCCTGCAGGTCGTGCCCGGCGGGGCCGAGGCCGGCGAGGCGCTCGTCGCCCACGAGGGCGTCGACAAGGTCCACTTCACCGGCAGCGGCGCGGTCGGCCAGAAGGTCCTCGCCGGCGCGTCACACACGCTCAAGCCGGTCGCCCTCGAGCTCGGAGGGAAGTCCGCGAACCTCATCTTCGAGGACGCCGACCTGGTCGCGGCCGCGCAGCAGGCCCTCGCGGCCGTCATCAACCTCTCCGGCCAGGGCTGCATCAACGGCACCCGCGTCCTCGTCCAGGCGTCCGTCTACGACCAGGTCATCGAGATCATCCGCGCCGCGGCCGAGCAGATCCCGCTGGGCGACCCGGCGACCGCGCTCACCCCGCCGACCATGGGCCCGGTCATCAACGCGACCGCGTGCGACCGGATCCTGGGGGTCATCGACCGCGCGAAGGCGGGCGGCGAGGGCCGCCTGCTCGCCGGCGGTACCCGGGCCGGCGGCGACCTCGCCGGCGGCTACTTCATCCAGCCCACTGTCTTCGTGGACGTCGACAACGCCAGCCCGCTCGCCCAGGAGGAGATCTTCGGCCCGGTGCTGACCGTCGCGCCGTTCGCCAACGAGGACGAGGCCATCCGCCTCGCCAACGACACCCGCTACGGACTGGCCGCCTACGTGCAGACGGGCAACGTCCGCCGGGCCCACCGGGTCAGCGCGGCGCTGGAGGCCGGCAACGTGTGGGTCAACGGCTTCGTCGGCATCCACGAGGCCGTCCCGTTCGGCGGGGTCAAGCAGAGCGGCATCGGCCGGCTCGGCGGGATCGCCGGGATCCGGGAGTTCAGCCGGCCCAAGAACGTCTGGATGGCGCTCTAGCCCAGCCGGCGGCGACGGCCCCGGCTCCGACAGGTCGCCACCTGCCACGTCGCGTCGCACGTCGCGCCGCCTACGGACATCGCGCCGACCGGCTACCGGTGAGGAGACAGTCTTGTACACCCTGTTCAGCGTCGACGACCACATCGTCGAGCCCGGGCATGTCTGGTCGGACCGGGTGCCGGCACGCTACCGAGGGGCCGCGCCGCACGTCCAGGAGGCCGACGGCCGCGAGTTCTGGGTCTACGAGGGCCAGCGCCAGCCGACCATGGGCCTCAACGCGGTCGCCGGCAAGCCCCGCGAGCAGTGGGGCATGGAGCCGGTCCGCTTCGACGACATGATCCCCGGCTGCTACGACCCCGTCGCGCGCGCCGCCGACATGCGCGCCGACGGGATCTTCGCGAGCGTGAACTTCCCGACCCTGCCCGGCTTCGGCGGGCGGAAGTTCATCACCTTCGCGGACAAGGATCTCGCGAAGGTCTGCGTCGAGGCATGGAACGACTTCGTGCTCGACGAATGGTGCGCCGCGGCGCCGGAGATGTTCGTCCCGATGACGATCGTGCCGCTGTGGGACGTCTCCCTCGCCGTCGCCGAGATGGAGCGCACCCTGGCGAAGGGCGCCAAGGCGCTGTGCTTCGTCGAGGACCCCGCGGCGCTCGGCGTCGGGTCCTGGCACGACGGCACCTGGGAGCCGCTGATGCGGCTGTGTGAGGAGAGCCAGACGCCAGTGTGCATGCACGTCGGCTCCGCCGGCTCCTCCACGCTTGACCCCGGCACCACCCCGATCGTGGAGATCGCCGCGGCGTTCGCCCACACCGGCCGGGCCGCGGTCAACGTCATGTGCTCCCCGATCCCCCGGAGCTTCCCTGACCTGCGCCTGGTCTGGAGCGAGGGCGGCATCGGCTGGCTGCCCGCCGCCCTGGAGCGCGCCGACCGCCAGTGGGAACGGCACGGCTACTGGAGCCGCCTCGACGCGACGAAGCCCTCGGAGGTCGCGAAGCGGAACATGTGGTTCTGCATGATCGAGGAGCCGTGGGGGCTGACGACCCGGCACTACTACGGCGTCGACCGGATCCTGTTCGAGTCGGACTACCCGCACGCCGACACCCCTTGGCCGCACACCCAGAAGGCCTGCGCGGAGCTGTTCGCCGACGTGCCCGCCGACGAGGTCGCCGCGATCACCCACGGCAACGCCGAGGCCCTGTTCCACTTCCCGCTCGCCGTCCCCGCCGGCACGGACACGTCCGCCTGACGGGACGCGGCCGCCCGGGCCAGGCGCGCTCGCGGGACCGCCGTGGCCCCGCCCCCCCGGCCACGCGCGCGGGCACCCGGGCGGCCGCCCCCCCCACAAGCCGGGACC
>NZ_JASNFO010000037.1:0-28810 GCF_032027725.1 Pseudofrankia coriaricola
CCCCCGGCCCTGGCGCGCGCGCGGCCCCGCCGGCCCCCGGCCCCCGGGGCCGGGGCCGCCCCACGGCGGTCGTCCGACCAGCCGTACAGCCGGAACGACGGAACAGAAAGAGACTGATGATCAGGCTGCTCGAAGGCGTGCGGGTGCTCGAGTCCGCGCAGCTGCTCAACGGCGGCACCCTGGGCATGTTCCTCGGCGACCTCGGCGCCGACGTCGTCAAGATCGAGGCACCGCCGAACGGCGACTACCTGCGCCACTTCCTCGGCCAGATCGCGCCCGGGTACAGCGTCCCGCACCTGCAGGTGAACAAGAACAAGCGCTCGGTCGCCCTCGACGTGCGCGCCGAGGCCGGCCGGGAGGTGTTCTGGCGGCTCGTCGAAGGCGCGGAGATCTTCGTCGACGGCAACCGGCCCGGAGTGCTCGACCGGCTCGGGATCGGCTACGAGGCGATGCGCACCCACAACCCGCGGATCGTCTACGTGTCCTGCACGGCGTTCGGCGCGAACGGCCCCTATGCCCGCATCCCGGCACACGGGATGATGATGGGCGCCATCGCGGGCTCCCACCTGCGGGCCCGCGGCGACGACGGTCTGCTGCACCGTCAGGAGCCGACCGGTACCGGCACCGAGCTGGCCGGCGAGGCGACCGTGATCGCCGCGATGCAGGCCGCGCTCTACGCCTGCGCCGCCCTGGTGCGCGCCCGCGCGACCGGCGAAGGGGCGAACATCGATGTCGCCGCCTGCGACGCGGCCGTGCTGTCGGCCTACTTCCCCGTCGACCTGGCGCTCAACGACGCACGGATCACCGACCGCGCCGGCATGCCCGACATGGTCGGCGGCGAGATGACCGGCGCCCGCTACAACTTCTACGAGACCCGCGACGGTCACGTGGTGCTGTTGGCCGCCATCGAGCCGCGGTTCTGGCGGAACTTCTGCCAGGCCGTCGGCCGCGAGGACCTGCTCGCCGAGGCCTCCCCCACCGACGGCGGCGCGGTCGACTTCGGCACCCCCGAGCTGCGCCACCGGCTCGCCGAGGTGTTCCTGACCCGCGACCTGGCCGACTGGGTGGCGCTCGCCGCGGCGCACGACATCACGCTCGGCCCGGCGAATCAGGGCGTCGCCGAGATGGCCGCCGACCCGAACATCCGCGGCCGCCAGATCCTGGTCGACACCGAGCACCCGGTCGCCGGGCCGTTCACCTGTGTCGGCAGCCCGGCCGTCATCGCGGGCCAGCCCTACGAGGTGCGCATCCCGGCGCCGGCCGCCGGCGAGCACACGCGGCAGGTGCTGCGCGAGGCTGGCCTGTCCGACCCCGAGATCGACCAGCTACGGGACCAGGGCCTCGTGACGGAGGCCGGACCGCTGACCGGCGCCACGGCGGCGCGGAGGGGGTGACGTGATGTCCGCGCCATTGGAGGGCGTCCGGGTCGTCGACCTGACCGAGGGCATCGCCGGGGCCTACGCCACCAAGCTGCTCGCGGACGGCGGCGCCGAGGTGGTGAAGGTCGAGCGGCCCGGCGGCGACTGGCTACGGGGCTGGAGCGCGAGCGGCGCCACGATCGCCGCCGGCGACGACGGCGCGCTGTTCCAGTTCCTCGCATCGTCGAAGACCAGCGTGGTGGTCAGCCTTCCAGGCGACGCCGACCTGCTGGACAGCCTGCTGTCCAGCGCGGACATCGTCGTGGTCGGGCCGGGCGGCGCCCACGACCCGCACGCGCTGCGCCGCGACCACCCCCACGCGGTCGTCGTCAGCATCACCCCGTGGGGTCTGGACTCCCCGTGGGCCGACCGGCCGGCGACCGACGCGGTGCTGCAGGCCCTGGCCGGCGCGCCGATGACCCGCGGCAGCCGGGCCCGGCCGCCCGTGGCGCAGGGCGGCCAGCTGGTCGAGTGGACGTCGGGGATGATCGCCGCGATCGGCGCGCTGACGGCCAGGTGGCGGGCGCTGTCCACAGGGGACGGCGACCTGGTCGACGTCTCGCAGCTGGAAGCCGCCATCCTGACCACGACGATGTACTCGGTCACGTGGGCGTCGATCGCGGGTACCCCGATGCGACCGAACAGGAGCCGCAACCTGCCGGCGATCCACCGCACCAAGGACGGCTACGTCGGCTTCATGGTCGTCACCGGCCAGCAGTGGCTCGACTTCTGCGCGCTCGCCGAACAGCCGGACTGGATGGACGACGAGTCGCTGATCCGGTTCCATGTCCGCGCCAGCCGGTCGGCCGAGCTCACGGCCGCGATCGACGCCTGGGCGGCGCGGCACACGACGGAGGAGATCCTCGACCTCGCGGACGCCTTACGGGTTCCCGCCTCGCCGGTCGGCCGGGGCGACACCGTGGTCGGCTTCGACCACTTCGTCGAACGCCACGGCTTCCTGGCAAACCCACGCCGAGGCTTCACCCAGCCGGACGTGTCCTACACCCTGTCGGCCGGCGCCGCCCGCAGGCCGTTCACCCAGGCCCCGCGGCTGGGCGAGCACAACGATCGCTACCGGTCGGCGAAGCCCCGCCTACCCGAGGTGTCGGCGGTGCCGCGCGGCCAGGCGGCCGGGCGGCTGCCGTTCGAGGGGCTGCGGGTCCTGGACTTCACCATGAACTGGGCCGGCCCGATCGTCGGGAACGTGCTGGCGATGTTCGGCGCCGACGTCATCCACGTCGAGTCCATCCAGCGCCCCGACGCCCTCCGGTTCAACACCCTCAGGCAGATCGGCGAGCCGGGCTGGTGGGAATGGGCTCCGCAGTACATCGGCCCCAACGCCGGCAAGCGCGACCTCACCGTGAACATGGGCTCGGAGCGCGGCCGGGAGCTGGCTCTGCGGCTGGTCGCGCACGCCGACGTCGTCATCGAGAACTACAGCCCGCGGGTCATGGACGGCTGGGGCATGACCTACGACAAGCTCCGCGGCGTCAAGGACGACATCATCTACGTTCGCGCGCCCGCCTACGGCCTCACCGGACCCTGGCGCGACCGCGGCGGCTACGCGCAGACGATGGAGATGGCCTCCGGCCTGGCGTGGATGACCGGCTGGCCGGACGAGCCCCCGGAGATCCCGAACGGCCCGATGGACCCGACCGCCGGCGGCCACACCCTGCTGGCCTTGCTGCTCGCTCTCGAACACCGCCGCCGCACCGGCCTTGGCATGCACCTCGAAAGCTCCATGATCTTCAGTGCACTCAACATCGCCGCCGAACAGGTCATCGAATA
The DNA here is from genome assembly GCF_032027725.1 of Pseudofrankia coriaricola. Classification (NCBI taxonomy): domain Bacteria; kingdom Bacillati; phylum Actinomycetota; class Actinomycetes; order Frankiales; family Frankiaceae; genus Pseudofrankia; species Pseudofrankia coriaricola. Next base: position 3,207 of record NZ_JASNFO010000037.1, read on the forward strand.
CTCCGCCTACGGCGCCCTGCTGTCCCGCGAGGGCAACAGAAGCCCGTACGCGGCCCCGCAGGGGGCGTACCGCACCTCTGATCGGCTGCCGACCGGCGACCTCGACCGCTGGATGATGATCTCAGTCGCGACCGACGGGCAGTGGGAGGCACTCAAGGGCGCCCTCGGCTGTCCGACCTGGGCGGATGACCCGGCGCTCGACACCAGGGAAGGCCGCCGCGCCGCCCACGACCTCCTCGACAACCATCTGGCGACCTGGGCCGCGGCCCGTACCTCCGACGAAGCGGTCGCGACGCTCGCCGTGGCCGGTGTGCCGGCCGCGCCGGTGCTGCTCCAGCACGAGCCGGCGAGGCTCGAACCGCTGCTGGCCCGCAAGTTCTACGAAAGCGTGGAGCGCCCCATCACCGGCGGCCATCTGCTGCAGGCCTACCCCGCCCGCCTGGCCAGCGGTCCCGCTATGTACAACCGCACCTCCGCGCCCCTGCTCGGCCAGCACAACACCGAGATCCTGCGTGACCTGCTCGGTCTCACCGACGAACAGATCAAAACCCTCGAAGCCGACGGCGTCATCGGCACCGAACCAGACGCTGGCGGCCGCAACCGCGGCATGCAATAGACGACGGGGTCCCAAGGTCCCCTGGGTCGCCGCACATGTCGCCGACCACGCCCCTCATCCGCACCCCACTTCGCTCGCTCGACGGAGGTCACCCATGCAGCTCACGGGAGAGGTCGCCGTCGTCACGGGCGGCGGCAGCGGCTTCGGCGCCGCCCTGTGCCGCGGCCTCGCCGCCGAGGGCGCTCACGTCGTCGCCGTGGACCTGCACGGGGACCGAGCACGCGAGGTGGCCGCCGAGGTCGGCGGGCTCGCCGTCGAGGCGGACGTGAGCGTCGAGGAGGAGGTCCAAAGGGCGGTGGACGAGGCCGGCCGGTGGCGTGGGCCGGTCGAGGTCATGATCTCCAACGCCGGGGTCGTCGGGCCCTCGGACGTGTTCACCGGCGACGACTGCTGGGATCGCGAGTGGCGGGTGCACGTCATGTCGAACCTGTACGCCGCGCGCGCGGTGCTCCCCTCGATGCTGGAACGAGGATGCGGCTGGCTCGTCTCGACGGCCTCGGCGGTCGGGCTGACCAACCAGCCCGGCACCGCCGCCTATGTCGTGACCAAGCACGCGCAGGTCGCGCTCGCCGAGCATCTCGCGCTCACCTACGCCGACCGGGGGATCCAGGTCTCCTGCATCTGCCCGCTCGGCATGCGCACCGGCATGACGGCGTCCGCCGCGGCCGGCGCGGACCCCGCCGACCGGTTCGGGGCCACCACCCTGATCGACGCGGACGAGGCCGCGGCCCGCGCGCTCGCGCAGCTCCACGAGGGCCGGTTCCTCGTCCTCACCCACCCCGAGGTCGCGACCTACGCGGCGCGCCGGGGCGCCGACCACGACAGGTGGCTCGCCGGTCTTCGCCGGATGTACACCCGCCTGCGGGTCAGGGAACCCGCCGCCGGCTGACCAGCCGGCGACTCGACCAGTCCAGACACAGCAGCTGGAAGGAGCGCAGATATGGGTCGTGTCAAGGGAAAGGTCGCCGTCATCACCGGGGCGGCGCGAGATCAGGGCAGGTCGCACACGCTGCTGTTCCTCGCCTCCGACGAGGCCCGCTACGTGACGGGCCAGGTTTTCGGGGTCCACCTCGGCTCCTCCATCAAGTAGTGGCGGGATTCCCGCCGCTCACAGCGCGGCCCGTCCTGCTCGACGCGGGGCCGTGCGACCTGTCCGGCCTGCTGGCCGTGCCCGACGGGCCGCCGCGCGGCACGGTAGTCGCGCTCCACGGCGGAGGCATGAACGCGACCTACTTCCACGGCGGCGCGCTGCCCGAGCTGTCGCTGCTCACGCTGGGCGCCGCCGCGGGCTGGAACGTGCTCGCGCTGGACCGGCCCGGCTACGGCGCCTCGACCGGGCTCGCACCCGAGTTGTCCGTGCTGCGGGCCCAGGCCGACCTGGTGTTCCACGCACTGGACGCGTTCGCGGCGTCCCACGACGTGGGCACCGGGTACGTGGCGTGCGGCCACTCCTACGGGCTGAAGCTCGCGATCCACCTCGGCGCGCACCCGCGCGGCGGCGAGCTACTCGGGCTCGACGGCTCCGGCGCCGGGCGCCGCTACCGGGCCGAGCGGACCCCGCACGTCACGCAGGGCACCCGCCAGCTGAGCCGACAGGAGGCGGTCCTGCTGTTCTGGGGGCCGCCCAAGCTCTATCCGCCGGGAACGTTCCGCCCCGGCCGCGGTCTCATCGAGGAGGTACCGGACACGGAGAACCGGGAGGCCTCCACCTGGCCGGACCAGTTCGACGCGGTCGCCGCCGCGGTCCGCGTCCCGGTCCGGCTCACGTTCGCCAACCACGAGAACTGGTGGGTATGCGACGACGCCGAGCTCGCCGCGATCGCCGCGGCGTTCACGGCGGCGCCGTCCGTGGACACCACCCGCCAGCCCGGCGCGGGCCACAACATCAGCCTGGGCTGGGCCGCCCGCGCCTATCACCTCGCCGTGCTCGCCTTCGCCGAACGCTGCCTCCTGCGCGCCCGCGAGAACAGGCCCGCGCTGGAGGCCTGGTGACACTGGAGTAGATCACCACGAACGCGCCGTTCGGCATCCGTCTGACCAAGGAGATGCTCCGGCTCGGGACCGACGCGCCAAGCCTGGAGCACGCGCTCGTGTTGGAGAATCGCACCCAGGTCCTCGCCGGCTACAACCAGGACATCACCACGGCCATCCACGCGTTCCGCGACGGCCGGCCCCGGCGATGAGGACAGACCCACGCGGTGACGCACCGCCCGCGGCCGCGCTACGACGCCCGCGCCGCCGGAATGCCGCGGGCGAACTCGGCGATGCGCTCCCACAGCCGCTCGCGGGTGCGCGCGAAGTTGTGCATGTGCCCCATCCGAGGAACGACCAGAAGCGAGACGTCCGACGAGGACCGGTAGGCGGACGGCTCCGCCCAGGGGTAGGGGACCACGTCGCGCTCTCCGCTGGCGATGAGCACCGGCACCTCGATGGCCGCGGCTTCGGCGCTGACGGCGCCCTCGGTCATCATCGTGACCGCACACGGCGGCACAGTCATGCTTCCCCACGGCGTCCCGTCGTCGCCGCGCACGACACCGGAGAAGGGGCGGTAGGAGGCCAGGTCCGCCTCCACGAGCGCCGGCTCCTCGTCGGGCCAGTGGAAACAGAACCTGTACTGATCCTCGTCGGGAGCCACCACGCCGAGCACCTTGTCGGCTATAGGGCGCAGGTCCGTGCCGCGGACGGGCACGGGAAGGGTGACACGGCCGCCCTCAGGAGCCGGGAAGTTGGTGTAGATCCCACTCCAGCCGAGAAACGCGACGCCGTCGAAGGTCCGGTGGTTCGCCTGCTGCACGGTGAGCAGGCAGCCGCCCATCGACTGTCCCATTCCCACGGTCCTCGCGACGCGGACCGGCCCGATCTGGGCTGTCAGGGTGCCGGCGGACAGCCGAGCGACGATCTCCTGGACCGTGGCATGGTTGGCAGCGGCCAGGTTCTCGTAGGTGAGCGCCAGAGGATCGCTCGGCTGGCCGCTGTCACCGACGAACAGATGGTCACAGGCGACGAAGACGAAACCGGCCGCCACGCGGTGTTCAGCCTGGCTGTACCCCGGAAGCGTCCGGATGTCGAAGTAGCCGCGGCCAAAGCCGCCTCCCGGGAACCCGAATAACACGGTCGCCGACTCGGGGAGCCGGTCAGGCAGACAGACGGTGGCGGCCGTCCACAGCTCTCCCGGCAACTCCGTCACGCCAGTCACGGGCACGGTCACGGTGTACCTACGCATCGACCTTCGCCTCCTCGTCATGGGTGGCCGACGAGATCCCCTGGGGGGTCCGCGACGCGGAGCACGTCGCGGTCTACCGCGTCCCGAGTCCTGGAAGTGGGCTCACGGTCTTCGCCGTCGACGTCGCCGTCCTCGGCGCTCGGTGAGCGCCGGTAGGGCCGACCGGCGCGGTCCCCTCACCCGACAGACGACCTCTTTAGAGATAGATTAGTAATATAATTGAATATTCGCCAGTGCATGTCGGGACACCGCCCTCACTGCCACAGCACGCGAGGCCACACGAAGCTGTCAGCTCATGGGCGCGGCCCCGCCGCGCGCGGCGGGGCAATCAGGGAGCGACAAGCTGGCTGCCAATTGGCTAGGTGACCGGGTGTGGGTGTGCTACTTCGACGCGGTCGCGTCCGGCGCGCTTGGCCCGGTAAAGCTCGACGTCGGCGCGGTCGATGAGGCTTTGTGGCTGCGTGTCGGGGGTCGGGATGGCGGCGGCGACGCCGATGCTGAGGGTGACGATGTGGTCGATGCCGAAGGGGTGGGGTTCGGCGAGTGCGGCGACGGCGGCGCGTAGGTGTCGGGCGATGTGGGCGGCGGTGCCGTTGTCGGTGTGGGGCATGACGATGGCGAATTCCTCACCGCCGTAGCGGGCGGCGAGGTGGGTGTCGTCGATGTTGGTGGCCAGGCAGGTGGCGACGAGTTGGAGGCAGCGGTCGCCGCTGGTGTGGCCGTAGTGGTCGTTGTAGCGCTTGAAATAGTCGATGTCGGTCATGGCGACGGCGAGGGGGGTGTGCTCATGGCAGGCCTGGTGCCATTCGGTGTGGAGGATTTGTTCGAGGCGTCGTCGGTTGGCCAGTCCGGTGAGGGGGTCGGTGATGGACAGTTGTTCCAGGCGTTGGTTGGCGGCGGCGAGTTGGCCGGTGCGTTCGGCGACCTTGCGTTCCAGGGATGTGTAGACCTGGGCGTGGTCGAGGGAGACGGCGAGCTGCCCGGCGATCAGCATGATCGGCTCGAGGCGGTTGGTGGCGAACGCGCCGCGGATCATTCGGTTCTCGAGGAGGAGCATGGCTTTGAGTTCGCCGCGGATCGTGACGGGGATGGCGAGTAGGGAGCAGCGGTCGAGGCTGGTGAGGTAGGGGTCGCGGGCGAACCGGTCGTCGCGGGTGGCGTCGGCGATGACGGTGGGTTCGTGGGTGCGTTCGGTGTACCAGACGACCGAGGGTGGCAGCAGACGGCGCAGGCCGGCCTCGCGCAGCGGGATGGTGCCGTCGTCGGTGGGTACCAGCCAGCCGCCCTCGTGGTCGGCCTGGTCGCGAAGGAGGAGGTGGACGCCGGTGGCGCCGGTCATCTCGGACAGGATTCCCACGACTTTGGCGCGCAGGCCCTCGATGCTGGTCTCGGAGCTCAGTGCCTGGGAGGCGGCGACGACGCCGAGCAGGTCGATGGTGCCGGTGCTGACGGCGGTGCTGCCGGACGTGGGTTGGGCTGGTGCTCGCGCCGCCAGCGTCGGGTAGGCCCAGTCGAGCTGGCTGACCTTGGCGGTGGCGCCCCAGTCGGCGTACTGGTGGCGGGCGGCGGCCAGCAGCATGCGGCCGGTTTCCTCCATCCCCTGGGCAAGGTGGAACCGTGCGGCGCGTTCCAGGATCAGTGCCCGGTGCCAGGGGCGCGACCGAGTGGCGGCCTCGCGCTGCGCCAGGTCGAAGGCGTAGGCGGCCTCGCGGAACTCACCGGTGGCCCAGGCCCGTTCGGCCTCGACCAGGCGTAACAGGTGCAGGAAGTTGACCGGCGCGTCGGCCGCGCGGGCCGCCAGCCAGTCGACCACCTCGTCCAGCTCGGCCAGCACGGCCCCGCGCCGGCCCGCTTCCGTCATCCGGGCCTGCCCGGCCAGGGCCAGAGCCCGTAGCACGCGCGCGACCGCGATCAGGTAGGTCGCATCGAGGGCCGGCAACAACCGCATCACCGCCACTGTGTGCCGGGCCAGCCCGGCCGGATGATCGAAGATGGCGGCGGCGATCGCCCGGGTGAGGTGCAGGTTGGCGGCGGCGAGCGGGTTGGCGGTCAGCAGGCCCTGCTCGGCCGCCTCGTCGGCCGCCTGGCCGACGGCCTCGCCACGCAGCACCCTCGCCAGCTGGCGCCAGCTCCGGAACACCTCTTCGGCGTGTCCGTTGCCGGTTCGTGTGGCGATAGCCATCGCCTCGTCGGCATCGGCGACGGAGACGTCCAGCGACGGCGCGCCGTCAAGCAGGTCCGGGAGCAGCACGCAATGGGTCCAGCAGGCGTACTGCAGGTCGCCACCCTGGAGCAGGCCCTCCAGTGCACGACGCGCGGCGGACAGATTGTCCTCGAGCGGGTCGAACCAGTGGCCCGTAAACACCGCATAGAGCGACTGCATCTGCCATATGTCCGGTTCGTAGCCGCGTGCGTGACCGACCTCGAGGAGGCGCCGCATTATGCGGTACCCGGTGCGGTAGTCCTGCCTGAGTGCCATGGTCACGACGGAGGCGTGGCTGATCGGGCCAATCAGGGCGGGATCCGGTCCGTCCCGCGCCCACATCTCCAGCGCCGTCGCGGTCAGCCAGGCCATCATCGGCCGGTCGCAGAGGAACGCCGCGGGGATGAGCCGGTTGACGAGCTTGATGGCGCCACGTCGCGAACGGTCGATGGCCTCCGGCCGGCGCAGGTCGTCGGCTGCGCTGGTCTGGTCGACCCACCGGTAGACCACGTCGAGCTTGCGGTCGATCTCCGCGTCGAGATGCTCCCGGTCCGGCACGGCGAAACCGACCTCGCGCAGCTGGTCCAAGCCGAGCCGGACCGCCTCGTCGGGGCGGCCCCGGTTGGTCAGGCTGATCACCTGCAGCACGGTGGCCGCCGTGCGCTGCGCCGGGCGGGTGCACAGCCGGCTGACGTTCCCGTACTCCTCGTCCGCCTCCTCCAACCGGCCCAGGCTGTACAGGGCGGCGTGCCGGCCGGTGCGGACCTCGATCAGCTGGTCGGCGTCGGTCGGGTCGACCAGCGGCACCGCCGCGGTCAGGAACCGCTCCACCAGCGGATGGTTGCTCAGCAGCCGCGCCTGCTCGGCGGCCTGCTGGAACAGCCCGGCCACCAGCCGCCGCTCGGCGTCGTCCCGCACGGCCTCGACCACGTGCAGGTACTGCTCGGCCGCGACCGCGAAGTACTTCGATCGCCTCGCAAGCCGCCGGGCCAGCCGCCGTCGCAGGGCACGCTGCCGCCGCGGGCTGAGGGCGCCCAGCACGGACTCCCACGTGCGGTCGTGGTGGAACCGCACCCCCTGCCCGCCACCGGGCTCGAGCACCAGCAGGCCGACGGCGAACGCCGGGGCCAGCCGGTGCTCGACCTCCTCCGCGGCCAGCCCCGTCGCGATCTCCAACAGGTCCAGCTCCACCCGGCCCGCCAGACACGCCATCACCGCCAACATCTGCCTGGTCGCCGACGGTAGCCCGGCCACCCGAGCGGCCAGCATCCCGGCCACATCCACCCGCCCGAGCCGGCGACCCAGCACCGCCCGATCCCATCGCCACCCGCCGTCGCGAGGGACGAGCAGACCGTCGTGGCGCAGGGAGTTCAGCAGCTCCTGCGTGTCATACGGATTACCCCCGGTCGACGGCGCGATCATCCGCGTCAGCTCCACGGCGGCCTCAGGCGCGCCGCGTAGCAGGTCGGCCACCATGGCCGCCTGGCCGTCCGGGGCCAGGTTGCCGAGCCGCAAGACGCGCGGACCGACCGGCTGGCGCTGCCAGCGGGCGAGCATCGGCGTCATCGGATGGGCCGGGTCGACCTCGTCCTCCCGGTAGGCGCCGACCAGCAGCAGTCCCTCGACCTGTTCGGCGCCGCTGAGGATCAGATCGAAGAAGCCCAGCGGTGTCCGCCCGGCCCACTGCAGGTCGTCAACGAAGAACACCACCGGTCGTTTCCGGGAGGCGACGGCGCGCAGGACCTCGACGCCGTTGCGCTGCGCTCGCACCTGCAGGGTCATCGGATCGCCCGGATCTGGGGGGACCTTCAGCAGAGTCGCCAGCTCCGGCACGACGGCGGTCGCCAGCCCGGCGCTCGGTCCCAACGCCCGCAGTATCCGCTCCCGCACCTCGGCCAGGTAGTCCTCGGGCTCGGCCAGCAACAGCCGGCCAAGCGCCCGAAACGCCTGCCAGCCGCCGTCATACTCCTGGTCACGGCGATACTGGTCGTACTTGCCCGCCACGAACCAGCCGTCGACACCGGCCACTATCGGCCGCAGTTCGTTGACCAGTGCCGTCTTGCCCACCCCCGGTGCACCGCAGACGAGCAGCCCGCGGCAGCGGCCCTCCATCGCCTCGGCGAACGCCGCGCCCAGCTCGCCGATCTCCCGGCCACGCCCGGCCAACCGGGATGGTGTCAGCGGTCGTGCGGGGAAATCGTGCTCGCCGGGATGCACCAAGACGACGCCACGACGTACCAGGGTAAGATCGTGTACCAGCCCGTCGGCGCTCTGGTAGCGATCGTCCGGCTCCTTCTCCAGCAGATGCATGATGATCGCCGACAGGCCGGCCGGCACCGCCGGGTTTACGGCCGACGGCGGCGCCGGCACCCGCGTCAGATGGTCATGAATGACCTGAACAGGATCACCGGCACCGAACGGCGGCGCCCCGGTGGCCAGCTCGTACAACGTCGCCCCGAGCGCGTACAGATCGGCCCGCTGGTCGACTTGACGACCAGTCCGGCCAGTCTGCTCCGGCGCCAAATACGGCACCGTTCCGACGATCTCGCTGTAATTTACGAATTCCGGCTGAACCACCGCGAACGTCGTGGCCAGCGAGAAATCGACCAGACATGGCGCATCTCCGCCACCAGTCATCACGATGTTCGCCGGATTGACGTCCCGATGCACCACCCCCCGCCGGTGCATCTCCGCCATCGCCCGCCCCAGCAACCCGGCCAGTCCGACCAGCTCGCCCGCATCCAGCGGAGTAGTCCGCTCGGACAGCGCCGCACCGCCGACATCGGCCAGCAGGATCGAGTCCGAAGACGACGGCAGCCCGGTCGCCAGCTGCGTGACTCCCTCGTCACCGGACAGCTGACCGAGGATCTCCACCTCATGCCGCAGCCGCCGCCGCGCGCCGGGCCCCAGCGGCTCCTTCCGGATCACACTTCCACCCGGGAACGTCAGCCGAACGACCCGGGTCCGCTCCGTCTCATGGAGCACCGTCACCCGCGCAGCCAGCAACGGATCCCGGACCGACGCCGTTGCCTGCTCGTCCATCTATCAGCCCCACACCACGCCACGCCGAGCTCGTCTCGCGTGCCCGCACTCTCCCGGGTTCTGCCCAGACCACGCCCCGGCAATTGGACGGACCGGACACACCTGCTGCTGCTGGCCGGTGTCCCGGAGCGGTTCCCGAACATCCGCTTCGGCTGGATCGAGACCGGCTGCCAGTGGATTCCGCGGATCCTCGACTCCTGCGACATGTTCTTCCACGGCACCGTCGACCACCCGTCGCACCGGCTGACCATGACGCCGACCGAACAGTGGAAGGCCAGCTGCTTCGCGGCGGGCCCGTTGTCGAAGGCCGACGTCGCGCTCCGCGAGCGGATCGGTGTCGAGACGATCGCCTTCGGCAGCGACTTCATCCACGTCGAGGGCACCTACCCGCACTCGCGCACGCGGCTGGCGCGGGCCTTGGAGGGCACGACGCCGGCGGAGAGCCTGGCGATCTCTGCCAGGAACGCCGCGCGCCTGTTCGACTTCGACCTGACGACGCTGGCGACGACGCCCGCGGCCCAGCACGGCCCGGTTGCTACCGCCGTGAGCTGACGAACTCCGCGGAACGCCCGGCCATGGGGAGAGCGCCCCCTGGCCGGGCGGCGTCCGCGCCGCGGTCAGTAGCGCATGAACTGGCCGGCGGCCACGTTCAGGGTCTCCCCGGTGATGAAGCGGGCCCGGTCGCTGGCCAGGAAGGCGACCGCCTCGGCGATGTCGACCGCGTGCGGGAGCGCGTTCATCGGCGACGCGGCGATCGCCTCAGCCACGAGGTCCGGGTGGTGGACATCCGCGTACCGGGTGCCCAGCACCAGGCCCATGGTGACGTTGTTGGCCCGGATCCCGTATGGACCGCCCTCGTGTGCGCAGGACCGGGTCAGCGCGTTCAGGCCGCCCTTGCTGACGGCGTAGGGACCCTCCAGCCCCATTCCGCCGCAGTCCGGCGCGACCGTCGAGATGTTGACGATCACCCCGCCGCCGGCCGCGCGCATCTGCGTCATGGCGACCTTGGACAGATACCAGGGCCCAGTGACGTTGGTGTCCATGACCCGGGCCCAGTCCTGCGGACGGTAGTCCCAGATCGGCGCCATGATGTTGTAGGCGGCGTTGTTGACGAGGACGCGGATCGGGCCCAGCTCCTCGGCGATCTCCTTCGCCACCGTGTCGATGGCCGCCAGGTCCGCGACGTCCAGCAGCTTGCCCAGCACCCGGATCCCCTCGGGCGCCTGGGCGGACAGCTCCGCGACGACGCGCTCGATGCGTGCCGGGTGCACGTCCGCGACGACCGTGTGCGCCCCGCCCGAGACCAGCCGGGCCGCGACGGCGCGTCCGATGCCCTGACCGGCCGCGCCCGTGACGAGCGCTACCCGGTGACCGAACTCGGCTGTGGCCGGCATGTTCTCTCCCCCAATCGGACACATCCCGGCCGCCCGCGGCGACGAGGGCGTAGGGCGCGGTTGCCCTACCGGTCCCACTACCATATACGCTGTAAGAGGTTTCTGCCGGCCGCCCGCGAGTATGCGAACTCCCCCGTTCAGGACCGGCGCACTAGCCTCGTCCGTGCCCGGCGGGGCCGCGGGGCCGATGGTCGACAGGAGGCCGATGGTCGACAGGAGGGAGTCGGGCGTGCCAGGACGTCGAGGGCCGGCACCCTCGTTGACCCAGGTGGAGATCGTCTCGGCGGCGTTGCGCGTTCTAGACCGCGCCGGGGCGCAGGACTTCAGCATGCGGGCGCTCGCCACCGAACTCGGTGTCTCGGCGATGACCGTCTACAACTACCTGCCAACCAAGGCGCTGCTGCTCGAGAAGACGGTCGACAGCGTGATCGACCCGATCCGCCCGCCGGACCCGGACGCGCACCCCTGGGACGCCGAGCTGCGCCGTTACGCCCTCGACGCCTGGCGCGCTCAGCTTCCGCATCCGTGGATCCCCGCGCTGCTCTCGGCGCACGGCCTCGACGAGCGCCCGGCCCAGGCGCGGGCGCGGGAGGCGCTGCTGGGCCTGTTCCAGGCCGCGGGAGCTGGCGAGGCAGCCGCCCGCGACGGCGTGACCTTCTTCTTCACCTTCATGATCGGCAGTTTTGCCCAGCTCACGCCGGCGGTGACCCGCCACTCGGCCGCGCACAGGGACGCCCTGTTCGAGCGTGGCCTGCAGATCATGACGGCGGGGCTGCGCAGCCACCTGGGCCTGCGCGATTGACATCTCCCCAAAACTACTTACACTGTAAATTATTGATCTCCCGTTCCTCGGGACCGCCGCCACTCGAGAGGGTCGCGAGGTCCACGCCTGATGCCGGAGGCATTCGAGATGGCGTCGATCGACGCATGGGCGGCCCGCTACGAGCACCTGCTGTTCGATCAGCACCCCCACGGCGTCCTGCTGATCACCATCAACCGCCCGGAGACCGGTAACGCCGTCAATCCACGGCTGCACGTCGAGCTCGCCCAGATCTGGCGGGAGGTGGACGCCGACCCGACCGTCACGGTCGCCGTGATCACTGGTGCCGGCGCCACGTTCTGCTCAGGCGGCGAACTCGGCACGTTCGGCCAGGACGACAATCCCGCCAGCGCGAGCGTTGACGAGTCCATGTTCGAGATGTCGGCCCTCGTCGACAACATGATCAGCTGCCGCAAACCGATCGTCTCGGCGGTGAATGGACTGGCGATGGCGTCCGGGTTGGCGGTGGCACTGTCCGCCGACATCAGCGTCGTCGGGGCCAGCGCCAAGCTCAACGACGGGCATCTACGCGGCGGCATGGCCGCGGGCGACCACGCGGCCCTGTTGTGGCCCCTGTACATGAGTCTTGCCAAGGTGCGCTACTACCTGCTCACCGGCGAGACACTGACCGGCCATGAGGCCGAGCGGCTCGGGCTGGTAAGCGTCTGCGTTCCGGATGACCAGGTCCTGGCCCGGGCCCTGGGCGTGGCCGCTCGGATCGCCACCAATGCCCAGTACGCCACCCGCTGGACCAAAAAGGCGCTCAATACCTGGGTACGCCAGCAGGCTCCCATCTTTGAGCTCTCCACCGCACTGCAGATGCTCACTCTTCACGGCACCGACATGCGGTCCGCGATGAGCGCGCTGGCCGACGGCCGCAAGGTTCAGTTCCCGTCGGTCCAGCCCTGACGCTGCCACGGTCGGCTGCCGGGCATGGCCGGCTGGGCCGTGACCGCGCCACGGACAGACAAGGGCGGACGCGAGATCCGCGCCGCTCGGTCAGTTCGCTGAGACTGCGGCCTTGATATCGCCTCGGAGGACGCCGTGACCAACGACTCGGACGACGAGATACGCATCGTGGACGATGCTGTCGGCAGGCTCCTCGCCGAACATCCGCCAGAGGCCGCGACACGGACCGGCTTTCTCGGCGCCCAGTTCGACGCCGGGCTCGCCTGGGTCTCGTTCCCGGTCCAGCTCGGCGGGCTCGGTGTCTCACCCGGTCTGCAGCCGCGGGTCAACGCCCGGCTGTCGGCGGCCGGCGCACCCATCGGCTTCGACAGCAATCCGCTTGGCTACGGCATGGGCGGCCCGACCCTGCTCCAGCACGGCTCGCCTGAGCAGCACGCACGCTACCTGCGGCCGCTGTTCTCCGGCGAGGAGGTCTGGTGCCAGCTCTTCAGCGAGCCAGGCGCCGGCTCCGACCTCGCCGGGCTCGCCACGCGGGCCGAGCGAGACGGCGACGGCTGGGTGGTGAACGGGCAGAAGGTGTGGACGTCCTGGGGGCACGTCGCCCGCTGGGGCATGCTCGTCGCCCGCACCGACCCACGGGCCGTCAAGCACCGCGGCCTGACGTACTTCCTGTGCGACATGACCGCGCATGGAGTCGACGTCCGGCCGCTGCGGCAGCTGACCGGCGACGCCGAATTCAACGAGGTGTACCTGACCGACGTGCACCTGCCCGACCGGCTGCGGGTCGGCCCGGTCGGCGGTGGCTGGGCGGTCGCCCTCACCACGCTGAACAACGAGCGGTACATGCTGTCCGAGGGGCTCTCCGCCGAGCCGGCGCTGCGCTCGGCGCTGGCGGCCTGGCGGGATCGGGCCGACCGCACCTCGCCGACGGCCAGCGCGCTACGGGACGCGCTTCTGGCCCTCCGGGTCGACGTCGAGGTGAACCGCCTGACGACGCTGCGCGCGACCGAAGGCATGACTCGTGGCGCTACCGGCCCGGAAGGGGCGGTAGCCAAGCTGATGACCGCCCGGCTGAACAAACGCGCCACCGACCTGACCGTCGACCTGCTCGGCGCCGCAGGCATGCTCCACGAGTCCTACCAGCCACGCGAGGTCGATCTCGCCCAGTCAGGCGACCAGGGCAGTCCGACGCGGGCCTTCCTGCGTGCCCGGGCGAACACCATCGAGGGCGGCACGTCCGAGATCCTGCACAACATCCTGGGCGAGCAGATGCTCGGGCTTCCCGGCGAGATCCGGGTCGACAAGGGCATCCCCTGGACCGACGTCCGCCGTTCCTGACGTCGGCTGGCCGCGGCTTCGTCGCGACCGGCGCCGCGAGTCGGCGGGTATCCCGCGACGTCGTGGCTCGGCGGCGTGGTCAGGAAAGGCCGACACGAAGATCCCGAGGGAGAGGAAGATGGGCCAACTCGAGGGCACCGTCGCGCTGGTCACCGGCGCCAGCCGGGGAATAGGCGCGGCCATAGCCCGACGCATCGCCGCCGAGGGAGCGGCCGTGGCCGTGATGGCCCGCACGACCACCGCGACCCCTGGTCAGCCTGGCTCCCTGGCGGACACGGTGCGGGCCGTCAGCCTGTCGGGGGGTATCGCGGTAGCGGTGCCCGGGGACGTGACCCGGCCCGAGGACCGCCGCCGAGCCGTCGCGGAGGCCGAGCGGACGCTGGGACCGATCGACATCCTCGTCAACAATGCGGCCATCACCTACATCGCGCCCGTCGACGCCTTCTCCGAGAAGCGCTACCGGCTGATGTTCGAGATGCAGGTCCGAGCGCCGTTCGAGCTGGCCCAGCTCGTGCTGCCCGGAATGTATGAAAGGGGCCGGGGCCGGATTCTGAACATCTCGTCACGGGCCGCCGTCCATCCCGCCGGGCCGCCCTTCGAGGAGATCCAGCGACGGGGCTTCACCGTCTACGGCATGTGCAAGGCGGCGCTCGAGCGCTTCACGACCGGGCTGGCCGCCGAGGCGCACCCGTATGGGGTGCGGGTGAACGCGCTGGCCCCGCTTGAGAACGTCGCGACCGCGGGGACCGGCGCGCACGGCCTCGTCGCGGGCTTCCCGCTCGAGGACGAATCCGTGATCGCCGAGGCCGCCGCCGCGCTGCTCGCGAGCGACCTCACCGGCCGGATCGCATACTCGTCGCCCCTGCTCACCGAGCTGGGCCTCCCGGTTCCGGCAACCGCGCCGACCGCGCATGCCTGACGCGGCGTCGCGGCGCGGCAGCTGCCACAAGGGCCCGTGACAGCCGCCGCGCCGACGTGACCGGAGGCCTAGGGCGTCCGGTCCCCGCGCGCGATCGCGAGCGCGTCGGCGAAGATCGCCGGCGCCATCGGGGCGAACCGGGCACCCGACGGGTCCCCGGTACGGGCGGCCTGGGCGTGGTGGCCCTCCATGATGCAGCCGAGCTTGAACAGCGCCAGCACCTCATAGAACCGCAGGTCAGCGACTGAGTGGCCGGTGCGCTCCGCGTAGCGCGCGGCCAGCTCGGCGCGGCCGGCCAGCCCCGTCCGGTCGGCGACGTCGCTGGAGCCGAGGAAGGTCGCCGGCTCGCCGGGCTCGTCCCAGCGGGCGAGCAGGTGGCCCAGGTCCATGAGCGGGTCGCCGATCGTCGCGGTGTCCCAGTCGACGATCGCGGCGAGCCGTGCCGGGGCGCCGGGCGCGAACATCACGTTGAACAGGCTGTAGTCCCCGTGCATGATCGCGATCGGCCCGGTCGCCGGCTGGTGGGCACGCAGCCAGGCGGCGAGGTTGTCGGTGGCATCCGGCAGCGGCCGGGCCTGGTAGGTCCCGAGCTGCCACAGCCACCGGTCGACCTGCCGGTCGAGGAACCCGTCGGGCTTCCCGAACCCCTCGAGGCCCACCGCCCGCCAGTTGACGAGCGCGAGCTCCGCGAGCGCGTCGACGGCCTCCAGGCCGAAGGCGCGGCGGGAGGCGGGGTCGGCGTCGAACGGTGCGGGGAGGCCCCCGGCCGGGGTGAACCCGTCCACACGCTCCATAAGGATGAACGGTGCGCCGATCACCGCCGGGTCGGGGCAGGCTGCGACCAGCCGCGGATGACGGACCGGGGTGTCGGCGAGCGCGGCGAGCAGCCAGGCCTCGCGCACGGTGTTGCCGGCGCTGCTCGTGATCCGGGCCGCGGGCGCCCTGCGCAGCACCAGCGTCCGTCCGCCCCAGTCGACGGTGAACAGCGCGTTGGCGATGCCGGTCGCCTCGCCGAGGCGGGCCCGCCGCGCCGGGCCGCCGCCCGGCAGCACCGTCTCGAGCCAGCCCTCCAACGCGGGCAGGTCGACGAGCGCGCCGCCGGCAGCCGCGGCGCCGGTGCCCGTGCCGGTGCCCATCAGACGAGGTCCCCACCGGTCGCGGCGGCCGTCGTGCCGTCGTGCCGGAAGGCCTTGAGCACGTGGCGCCCGATCACCCAGCGGTGCACCTCGTCGGGGCCGTCGACGAGCCGCTGCTGGCGGGCCTCGACGTACCACTCGGCCAGCGGGGTGTCGAGCGTGTAGCCGAGGGAGCCGTGGATCTGCAGCGCGGTGTCGACGACGTTGTGCAGCATGTGCGCGATGTAGTTCTTGGCGATCGAGTTCTCCTGGCGCAGGTCCAGGCCGCGCTCCATCTTGTAGGCGAGGTGCAGGACCATCAGCCGGGTGACGTACAGCTGCTCGGCGCAGTCCGCGAGCATCCACTGGACACCCTGGCGGTCGGCGAGCGGCTCGCCGAACGTCTCCCGCTCCAGCGCCCGGCCGGCTGCCAGGTCGAGCGCGGCCTGCGCCTTCGCGATGCTCCACATGCCGTGGCGCAGCCGCCCGTAGCCCAGACGGTGCTGGCCCATCGCGAACCCCTGGCCGACACCGCCGAGCACGTTCTCGTGCCCGACCACGAGGTTGTCGATGACCACCTCGGCATGGCCGCTGCGCACCTCGTCGCCGAAGCGGGCCCGCAACGGCTCGTCCATGGTCGGGATGTTCCGGATGATCCGGTAGCCCGGGTTCGGCAGCTCGACGAGGAAGGTCGTGAACCGCTGCTGGCGGGGCCCCTCGTCGCTGGTACGCGCCATCACCAGCGCGAGGTCGGAGATGGTCGCGTTGCTGGAGAACCACTTCTCGCCGTCCAGGACCCAGGTGTCGCCGTCGCGGACGGCGGTGGTGCGCATCCCGGTCGCGTCCGAGCCGGCGGCGCGCTCGGTCATCGAGAAGCAGATCCGCAGGTCGCCGGCCACGAGCGGACGCAGGTACTTCTCCTTCTGCTCCGGCGTGCCGTGCTCGATCAAGGTCATCATGGTCGCGTCCTGCGGGCCCATGCAGTTCAGCGCCCACGCGGCGAGGTAGCTGAAGGACCGGCCCACCTCGATCTGGACCACGGCGTTCGCCAGCGGCCCGAGCCCCATCCCGCCCCATTCCCGGGGGACGAACGGGCACCACAGCCCCTCGGCGCGGGCCCTGGCCTGCAGCTCGGCGACGATGTCGAAATAGGGCTCCTGGCCGACCCGCTGCTCGGCCGGCAGGACGTGGCTGTCGATGAAGCCCGCGACCCGGGCGCGCACGGCCCGGGCCTCCTCGGGAATGGCGAAGTCGACCATGGTCTGCTCTCCCTTCGCCGGCCCGGCCCGCGCCGGTCGCCGGCGGTGCGGGACCGCCCGTCGGGGCGGTCCGGTCAGCTGGTCTGCCGGTACGCGCCGCCGTCGACGCGGATGAGGGTGCCGCTGACCCAGGCAGAGGCGGGGCTGGCGAGCCACAGGGCGGTGCCGACGAAGTCGTCGGCCGTGCCGGCGCGGCCGAGAGTGGTGGCGTGCGCGGCCTGCTCGCGCCGCTCGGGTGTCCAGGCGTCGGCGATGTCCGTGAGCACACCGCCGGGCAGGATGCCGTTCGAGCGCACCGCCGGCCCGTAGGCCTCCGCCAGCCCGATGGTCAGCGCGTTGAGGCCGGCCTTCGCGCAGGCGTAGACGAGCTCGCCGGCGCCGGGGCGCAGCGAGCCGATCGTCGAGACGTTGATGATGCTGCCGCCGCCGGCCGCGGCCATCCGGTCGCCCGCGAGCGCACCGAGCCGGAACGGCCCTTTGAGGTTGACCCCGACGACCTTGTCGAAGTAGTCCTCCGTGACGCTTGGAAGGTCCGGGTAGAGCGGGGACATCCCGGCGTTGTTGACCAGGACGTCGCAGCGGCCGAACGCGGCGTAGACCTCGTCGACGAGACGGTCGCAGTCCGCCCAGCGCCCGACGTGGCAGCCGATGGGAACCGCCCGGCGGCCACTCTCCCTCGCGATCCGCCCGGCGGCCTCCTGGCAGGCCTCCAGTTTGCGGCTCGCGATGACCACGTCGGCCCCGGCCGCCGCGAAGCCGCGGGCAACGGCGTAACCGATCCCGCGGCTGCCGCCGGTCACCACCGCGACCCGGCCTTCCAGGTCGAACAGTTCCGCGAGACCCACCGTCGCCTCCCCTCGCGGCGCACCAGTGGCGTCGCACATGGCGGAGTCTGCCATGCTGTCATTCTCTGCCACAACCTGCGACGATTGTCCGGACGGGTCCCACAGCTGTACGGAGACGGCCATGAAAATCGAAAGCAGCCGGATCGTGGTGACGGGCGCGGCGCACGGCATCGGCCGCGGGCTCGTCGAAGCGTTCCTCGCGCACGGCGCACAGTCGGTGGTCGTCAGCGACCTGGACGCCGACGCCGTCTCGGCGATGTCCGAGACGCTCGGCGTCCCCGGGCGTCCCTGCGACGTCGGTGACCAGGCGGCGCTGGCGGCGTTCATCGATTGGGCCGAGGAGACCGCCGGACCGACGGACCTGTTCTGCGGCAACCCGGCGGTGTTCGGCGGGCCGGAGGGCGGCAACCTGCAGACCAGCGCGGCGACCTGGGACCGGTCGTGGCGGGTCAACGTGCTAGCCCACGTCTGGGCCGCCCAGTGCCTGGTGCCCCGGATGCTGCGCCGCGGCGGCGGCCACTTCCTCCAGACGCTCTCCGCCGCGGCACTGATCACCGGGCCGTCGGAGCTGGCCTACACCGTCACCAAGCACGCCGCGCTGGGGTTCGCGGAGTGGCTGGCGCTGAACTACTCGGACAAGGGCATCCGGGTGTCATGCCTGTGCCCGACGGCGGTCGAGACGAGGACCGTCCAGGGCGCCGACCATCCGGGGATCGGCCTGGTGCAGACACCGGTGGAGGTCGCCGAGATCACCGTCGCGGGCCTGGCGGCCGAGAACTTCCTTATCCTGCCGAACCCGCGGGTGGGGTCGTCGTTCCGGAACAAGGCCGACGACTACGACCGTTGGCTCGCCTACACGACCAACCGCCTCGGCGACCTGCGACCACCGTCGCCGTTCACCTTCTGACGGCATACCGGGGCGCGGGCGACGGTAGTCCCGCTCCTGGCCGCCGCCCGGCGGCGACGAACGGCCAGGCGCCCCACGGCACGGCGGGCCACGCCCCGACCTGGGCCGACCCGGGTGGCCGGGAGCGACCGATCGCGACTGATCACCGCGACTAGGGTGAGGACGTGGCAAGGACGCGGCGAGACGAAGGACCGGCCTCCTGGGAGCGGCCGGGGCTGCTGCGCGACGGCCGGTCGGTGCTCGTCCGGCCGATCCGCGCGGACGACGCCGACGCTCTGATCGCCTTCAGCGGCCGGCTGTCCCGCCGGACGATCTCCTACCGGCTGCTCGGCCCCGTGGTGCGGATCAGCCCCGAGACCCTCCGGGCGTGGGCCGACGTCGACCAGGTCGACCACATCGCGCTCGTCGCCACGCTGGGCACCCGGCTCATCGCGGTGGCGCGCTGCGTCCGCGCGCCAGACGAGCCCCACCGGGGCGAGGCCACCTTCACCGTCGAGGACGACTACCAGGAGCACGGTCTCGGCACGCTGCTGCTGGAACGGCTCGCCCAGGCAGCCCGCGCCCGCGGCGTCGTGACCCTGACCGCGGACGTCCTCGCGGACAACACGCGGATGCTGCGGACCTTCGCGGGCTCCGGATACCGGACCGAGACCGTCTGGGGCGGCTCGGTCGTCCAGGTGACGATGACGACGGACCCCGCCGGCCAGGTGATGGCCCGGTCCGACCGCCGCGAGCACGTCGCGGTTCGCTCCTCGCTGCGGCCGCTGCTGCGGCCGCGGTCCGTCGCCGTGGTCGGCGCCGGGCGGCGGGCCAAGACCATCGGCCACGAGATCCTGCGCAACCTGCTGGCCCACGGCTTCGACGGGCCCGTCCACCCGGTCAACCCGCATGCCGACCAGATCGCGGGCGTCAACGCCTGCCCGAGCCTGCGCGACCTGCCGGGCGAGGTGGACCTCGTCGTCATCGCCGTCCCCGCCGAGAATGCCGAGCAGGTCGTCCTGGACGCAGCGGCCGTCGGCGCGGGAGCCGTCGTCGTCGTGTCGACCGGGTTCGGCGAGTCCGGGCTCGACGGCCTGGACCGTGAACGGCGCCTGGTCCACGCGGCGCGGACCGGCGGGATGCGCCTGATCGGGCCGAACTGCATGGGAATGGTCAGCCGGTTCGACGACCAGACCCTGTTCGCCACGTTCGCGCCCCGCATCCCCCCGCCGGGGCCGGTGTCGATGTCGAGCCAGTCCGGGCCGCTGGGCCTCGCCGTGCTCAGCCACGCCGAGCAGCTCGGCCTGGGCTTCGCCAGCTTCGTGTCGATCGGCAACGCCGCGGACGTGTCCACCAGCGACCTGCTTCAGTGGTGGGAGGAGGACGCCGCAACCTCGGTGGTCCTGCTGCATCTCGGCCGGTTCGGCAACCCGCGAAAGTTCGCGCGGATCGCGCGGCGCATCGCCGCCCGCAAGCCGATCGTCGCCGTGCACGCGGGCTCGCCGACGCTCTGGGAGGAGGTCCCCGGCGGGCCAGCCGACGACGAGCCCGTCACCGGCTCGGACGCGGCGCTGGACGCGTTGTTCCAGCAGTCGGGGATCATCCGGACGCGGTCCCTGGGCGCCATGTTCGACGTCGCGCTCCTGCTCGCGAACCAGCCCGTGCCCGGCGGCAACCGGGTCGCGATCGTCACGAACGCCGACGGGCCCGGCGCCCTGACCGCCGACGCGTGCCAGGCGAGCGGGCTGGTCGTCACCGGCCATGCCGGGGCGAACCTGGGACCGGGCGCGACGCCCTCCGACTACCGGGCGAGCGTCGACGCCGCGCTCACCGACCCCGCGGTCGACGCGCTGGTTGTGCTGTACGTGCCGCCGCTGGTCCGCCACGTCGCCGACGTCGCCGCGGCGATCGCCACCGCGGCCGCGGCGGTGCCGCACAAGACGGTCGTGACGAGTTTCCTGTCCGCGCCGGGGCTTCCCACCCTGCTGCGCCGCGAAGGGCGGGCGATCCCCAGCTACGTGTTCCCCGAAGCGGCCGCCTCCGCTCTTGGCGCGGCCGCAGCCTACGGCGCGTGGCGGCGCAGCCCAGCGGGCGTGGTCGTCGAGTCGGGGGACGCGGACGCGGCAGCGGCCCGGGCGTTGCTCGACAGCCTGCCAGCGGGCCCGGTGGACCCCGACGCCGCCCGGGCGCTCCTGCGCCACTACGGCATCCCGGTCGCCGAGCAGCCAGCCGCCGGCGGGGAGCCGGACGCGGTCGACATGGCGGTCGGCGTGGCGACCGACCCGGTCTTCGGCCCGGTGGTGACCCTCGCCCTCGCCGACGACTACGCGGACCTGGTCGGGGACGTGGCCGTGCGCGTCACCCCGTTGTCGGACCGGGACGCGCCGGAGATGGTCCGGTCGCTGCGAGCATTCCCGCTGCTGGACGGGTGGCGGGGGGCGCCGCGCTGTGACGTCGGCGCGCTGGAGGAAATGCTGCTGAGGGTGTCCGCGATGGTCGAGGACCTGCCGCGGGTCACAGGCCTCGCGATCCGGCCGCTGCGGGTGTTCCCGGACGGAGGCGGCGTGGCCGCGCTCGGCGCCCGGCTCACCCTCGCCACGCCCGACGAGGCCGCGGGCTGACCGACGATGCCAGGTCCCGATGCACGGTCCAGTGCCTCGCCGAGCCCGCCGACCGGCCCGCCGGGCGCACGGCCCGGGTGCGGCGCGGCCGGCGGGCCGGTTCACTGGACCTCGCGGCCACCGCCGAGCATGAGCGTCGCGCCGGTCAGGTAGGACATGTCATCGCTGACGAGCGCGGCCACCGCCCGGCCGATGTCGGTCTCCGGGTCACCGAACCGGCCCAGCGGGATCTCCCGCATCACCATCGCGAAGCGCTCGGGGTTGGCCTCGCGGTACTCCTCGGCGGCGGGCGACATCGCGGTCGGGCAGATGACGTTCACGCGGATGCCGTAGCGGCCCCACTCGCGCGCGGCGACCCGCGACAGGCCTCGGATGGCCTCCTTGGCCATCGCGTAGGAGCCGAACGTGGTGTCGCCGCGGACCCCCGTCGATGACCCGAAGTTGACGATGCTGCCTCCGCGCTCCTTCAGGTGGGGCAGGCATGCCTGCATGCAGTACAGGGTGCCCAGCGCGCCGCTGCGCCAGGCGAGCTCCACGTCGGCGTCCGTCGTGTCCTCGAGGCGGACCTGGACCGATGACTGCGCGTTGTTCACGAGAATGTCGAGGGCGCCGAACTCCGCGACGGTCTGCGCGACCATCCGGTCCGCGTCGGCGCGCACGCCGACGTCGCCCGGTACCGCGAGCGCGCTGGCACCCAGCGCGGTCAGTTCCTTCACCACCGTGTCGAGCGGATCGACGCGTCGGCCCGACACGGCCACACCCGCGCCTTCCCGGGCCAGCGCGTGGGCGATGCCCCGCCCGATGCCCTGACCTGCACCGGTCACCAGCGCCACCCGGCCAGCCAGCCGTCCCAAGCCCGTCACCCGACCTCCACTGAAATAGCTAACTTCTAACTATAATTGTATGGTGTGACGCGACTTGCAACGTCCGCGAGGAGGCGCGCATGAGCACCGGCACCGGCACCGGATCGGTCAGCGACGAGGAAGTGCTCCTGGCCTACCCCGAGACGCGTCTAGATCACCTCAACGTCCGGTTCTACGCCGGCCTGCTGCGTCACGAGCTGCTGGCGAACCGCTGCGCGGACTGCGGGACCTGGGCGGCGCAGCCGCGCCCGCTCTGCCCGGCCTGCTGGTCGACGAACGTCGCCCTGACGCCGGTGGCCGGGCGCGGGACCGTATACATGCTCACCCGCCTGTTCCAGGGCCCGCCGGCGACGGACGTCGACTATGCGACCCCGTGGCCGCTGGCGGCCGTCGAGCTCGCCGAGCAGCCCGGTCTGCGTTTCGCGGCCTCGATCGTCGACTGCCCGCCCGAACGGCTCGCCGTCGGCCTGCCCGTCGAGCTCATCTGGATCACCCGCGCGGGCGCGCCCTGGTACGCCTTCCGCCCGGCGGACCCGATCACGGAGGTGTCTGCGTGAGCGCGCGTAACCGGGCCAAGGACAAGGTCGCCATCGTCGGCGTCGGGCTGTCGCCCTACGCCCGCGACCGCGGCGCCACGACAGAGCTGTCGATGGTGCTGGAGGCGACCACCGCGGCGATCCGCGACGCTGGCCTGTCGGGCGCCAACATCGACGGCGTCGTCGGCGGCGGCCTGCACACGGGCGGGATCGACCCCACGGCGGTCGTGTCGGCGCTGGGCCTGGACGACGTGACCTACTGGTCGCACGTCCGCCCACCCATCATGAACCATCTGCTCGCGGCGGTCGGCGCGGTCTGCTCCGGGGCCGCCGAGACCGTCCTCGTCTACCACTCGGTGTACCGGCTGGGCGGAACCTCCCGGGGGGCGGGCGCCGACCCGTTCCGCCGACGCGCCGGCTTCGGCGTGGCCGACGGCCGGGCAGCGAGCGGCGAGGGCCACACCGACGGCGAGCCCTTCGGGATGTTCGGGCCGGTCGGCTACGCGGCCTGGGCCAGCCGCTACCTCGCCGAGTTCGGCCGCACCCGGGAGGACTTCGGCCTGGTCGTGCTCAACGACCGGGCGAACGCCGCTCGCAACCCCCACGCCGTGATGCGGGCGCCGCTGACCATGGACGACTACCTCGCCGGCCGGATGGTCCGCGAGCCGCTGGGCCTGTACGACATGGACCTGCCGGTCGACGGCGCGGACGCGTTCGTCGTCACCGGCACGGAACGCGCCCGCGACCTGGCAAGGCCGCCGGTACTCGTCCACGCGGCGAGCATGGGGATGACCCGCCACCCTGAGGAGCACCTCACCGAGGACCTGGCCACCACCGGGCAGGCGGTCGTCGCGCGCGACCTACGGGCCAAGAGCGATCTGTGGATCGAGGACACGGATGTGTTCCTCCCCTACGACGGCTTCTCCTTCCTCACGCTGCGCTGCCTCGAGTCCTACGGCTGGTGCAAGCCGGGAGAGGCCGGCGACTTCCTGCGCGCCCACCGCGCCGACGACGCCGGCCGGGTCCTCATCGACGGCCGGGTACCGATCAACCCGCACGGCGGCAGCCTGTCCGAGGGCGGCTCGCAGGGTGCGGGCCACGTCCGAGAGGCCGTCACCCAGCTACGTGGCGTGGCCGGGGAGCGTCAGGTGCCGGCAGCGCGGGTGGCGTTCCTCACGCCCGGCGGCATGTTCTTCAACGCCCAAGGGCTCATCCTGCGCGCCGACGACTGACGACGACTGACCCCGCGGCGGCCCGGGCCACCGGCTGGCGCCGCCGCCTGAGCGACGGAACTCATCACACGACGCCGACCTCCGCCTCCAGTTGTGCCTCCCCACGCCGGCTCCCTCCTCCAGGAGAAGATCGACATGCCTGTGTACCGCCAGACGTTCGGCGACGTCCTGCGCGACCATGCACGCGCCTACCCGGACCGGCTCGCCTTGGTCGACGGCGAAGCGCGGCTGACCTGGCCGGAGCTGAACACGCGGGTCAACCGGCTCGCCGACGCGCTGCGCGCCACCGGGACCGGCGAGGGCGACCGGATCCTGTGGCTCGGCCAGAACTCGGCGCGCGTCTACGAGCTGCTGGCGGCCGCGGCGAAGATCGGCGCGATGGTCTGCCCCGGCTACTGGCGCTGGTCCGTCGACGAGACGGCCTTCGCGATCGAGGACTTCTCCCCCACCGTCGTGGTCTGGCAGGAAGCCGAGATCGGCGAGACGGTGCGCGCCGCGCGGGCCCAGGTCGGCGACCGGCACAAGGCACTGTGGCTCCAGCACGACGCCGACGGGCCGGACACCTACGAGGCGTTCCTCGCCGGCGGCGCCGACCTCGATCCGGAGACCGAGGTCTCCCCCGACACCCCCCTGCTGGTCATCTACACGGCCGCCGTCTCCGGCCGCCAGTGCGGATCCCTGCTCTCGCACACCAACCTGATCGGCATGGGGATGACGACCGCCTGGGCCGGCGACATCGGCGCCGAGACGGTGTTCCTCAACTCGGGTCCGATGTTCCACATCGGCAACTTCCAGTACTTCGGCATCTCGACGTTCCTGTTCGGCGGCACGAACGTCGTCCTGACCCGCGTCACCGCCTCCGAGGTGCTGCGCCTGCTCGCCGACGAGCGCTGCACCCACGCCTACCTGATGCCGGCCACGATCGCCGAGGTGGTCGCGCTCCAGTCGACCGAGCAGCGCGACCTGTCCCCCCTGCGGGCCACCTTCGCCGCGCCCCTGTGGAACGGGGTCGTCGAGTCCGACCAGAGCCGGTTCGCCCGCATGGGCGGCGGCCTCGGGCAGGGCTATGGCCAGACCGAGCTGGCCGGCATGAACGTGCTGCGCTGCTACGGCAACGGCGGGGCGAACGCCGGGCGGCCCTCGCCGCTGCTGCAGGTCCGCCTGCTCGACCCGGAGGGCCGCGAGGTGCCGGCCGGGGAGGTCGGCGAGATCTGCGCCCGCGGCGACCTGGTCAACCTCGGCTACTGGAACCGCCCTGAGGAGAACGACCGCCGGTGGGCGCACGGCTGGTGGCACACCCGTGACGCCGGCCGCCGCGAGGCCGACGGCAGCATCACGTTCGTCGGCACGCTGACCCGGATGATCAAATCGGGCGCGGAGAACATCTTCCCCGCCGAGGTCGAGCGCGCGCTCGAGGCTCACCCGTCGGTCCGGGAGGCGGCGGTCATCGGCATTCCGAACGAGCGCTGGCTGCAGGACGTCAAGGCGGTCGTCGCGCTCGCCGACGGCGCGACCGTGGACGCCGCCGAGCTGATCGAGCACTGCCGGACGCTGATCGCGACCTACAAGAAGCCCAAGACGATCGAGTTCGTCGACGCCCTCCCCCGCGTCGGCGGCTCCGTCGACTACGACGCCCTCGACGAGCGCTTCGGCGGCGGTGGCTACCCAGGTGGCAGCCACCTCGGCGCCGGACGCTGACTTTCTCCTGGGCCGCGCGACCTGGTGGGGTGTGGGCGGGCCCGCGGGGCCCCGGGCCCCCCCCGGGGACCAAAATATTTTTGGG
>NZ_JASNFO010000038.1:0-92212 GCF_032027725.1 Pseudofrankia coriaricola
GGCCGCGCGCCCTGGGGGGGTGGGCCCGGCGCGGCTGCGCCGGGCACACCCGTGGTCACAGCAGTTGGTTGCCGAAGTCGATCGGGATCTGCGCGCCGGTGAGGAACCGCGCGTCGGCGGAGACGAGCCAGGACACCACCGCGGCGATCTCCTCCGGTTCGGCGATCCGGCCCACCGGCAGCAGCTGCCCGAGCACCCCGAAGACCGCCGGGTCCAGGCCACCAGTCCGGGCGGCCCGCCCGTGGTCGCGCCCGGCCTCCCCCGGCGCGAGGTCTTCGCGCACGTTCGCCATCGGGGTGTTGACGCCGTGCGGGTGGATCGTGTTGACCCGGATGTCGTGCCCGGCAAGCTCCAGGGCGAGCACGCGGCACAGCCCGACGAGGCCGTGCTTGGACGCCGAATAGGCGGCGGCCAGCGGGAGGCCGCGCAGCCCGGCGATCGAGCTCGTTAGCACGATCGACCCTCCGCGACCGGTCTCGACCATGGCGGGGACGGCGGCGGCGCAGGTACGCCAGGCCCCGGACAGGTTGACGTCCACGGTCGTGAGCCAGGCGTCCTCCGTGAGATCCACCGTCGGGCCGCCGGTGGCGATGCCGGCGTTGGCCACGACGATGTCCAGGCCGCCAAACCGTTCGACGCCCTCCGCCACCACGCGACGTAACGCCGCGAGGTCACGGACGTCCGCGACCCGCGCGACGACACCTCGGCCGGTCTCGCGGACCAGCCGGGCGGTCTCCTCCAGGTCGGCGAGCGTGGCCGGCGGGATCCGCGACGGCGGCACGGGTGCGCACACGTCCACCGCGATGACGTCCGCGCCGTCCCGCGCGAGCCGTACCGCGTGGGCCCTGCCCTGGCCGCGGGCCGCACCGGTCACGAACGCGGCTTTCCCCGTCAGGTCACCCATCAGCACCTCCCCTTTGGCATCAATTAGTTGTATCTTTTAGCTTATGCGATACCGGGACTCCGTCGATCGTCTCGCGCGCCGGTCCGCCGGCCGTTACCGGCACGCGGTGGTGCACCATGGCTGATCTGCTGGTCAAGGGAGGGCTGCTCGTAGACGGAACCGGCGCGCCGCCGCGCGCGGCCGATGTCCGTGTCAGGGGCGGCCGGGTCGCCGAGGTCGGGCCGGGCCTGGCCGTGGCGGGCGAGCGCGTGCTGGACGCGGCCGGCGCCGTGGTCGCGCCGGGGTTCATCGACAACCACACCCACGTGGACCCGTCCCTGTGGTGGGACGCCTCGTGTGACCCGATGCCGCAGCACGGCGTCACGACGGTGATGATGGGCAACTGCTCGCTCTCGCTGGCGCCGGTGCGCGCCGCGGACCGGGCTGGCGTCACCAGTCTGTTCTGCTACATCGAGGACCTGCCCGAATCCGCCTTCGACGCCGCGATCCCCTGGACCTGGGAGACGTGGCCCGACTATCGGGCCGCCGCGGCGGCCCACGGCCTAGGCGTGAACGCGGTCGGGTTCGTCGGCCACACCCCGCTGCGGTTGTTCGTCATCGGCGCGGAGGCGTGGGAGCGGCCGGCGACGGAGGCCGAGCGGGCCGAGATGGCGCGTGTCCTCGACGAGAGCCTGGCCGCGGGCGCGCTGGGCCTGTCGTCGTCGCTGGGCTTCGACGAGGACCGCGAGAAGCGCCCGGTGCCGAGCCGGCTCGCGGACGAAGCCGAGCTCGCCGCGCTCCTGGACGTGGTGGCGGCCCATGGCCGCGCGGTGCAGTTCATCCCCGACCAGACCGGCGGGCGGGCGATGCGGGCCGACGTCGAGCGGATGGCCGCCCTGTGCGGCCCACGCGGGATCATCCACACCTGGATCGGCGTCTTCCACGACGCCGACCGCCCACACGCGGCCACGCGGATGCTCGACCACGCGCTCACCCTCCAGCAGCGCGGCGTGCGGACCCTGCCGCAGGTCTCGCCGCGCACGCTGGACATCCGGGTGAACTGGTTCGGCGGCATGTCATGGTTCGCGCTGGCCGAGAGCTGGCACCGGATGGTCCAGGCGGACGCCGTCAGCAAGTGCGCGCTGCTGGTCGACCCAGCCTGGCGGGCGCTTGCCCGCGAGGAGTGGGACCGAGTCCCGCGCACGATGATCCCGCACAAGTTCCCCGAACGGATGCGCCTCGTCGAGGTCCGCCGCCCGGAGCTGAACCGATGGGTGGGCGCGACCCTGGCCGACCTGGTCGCCGAACGCGGCGGCCACCCCTCCGACGTGCTCGCCGACTGGGTGCTGGCCAACGACCTGGATCCGGGCCTCGTCGGTGTCGGTGTCTCCAACTCCGATCCCGACGGGGTCGCGGAGACGCTCACGCACCCGGCGGCGCTGATCGGCAACAGCGACGCGGGCGCGCACCTGCAGATGATGTGCGCCACGGGCGACAGCACACTGTTGCTCACCCGCCACGTCCGTGACCGCGGCGACCTGTCTCTCGAGCAGGCGGTCCACGCGCTGACCGGACGGCAGGCGGAGGCCTTCGGGCTGCGTGGGCGCGGCGCCGTGCGCGCGGGCGGGGTCGCGGACCTGGTCGTGTTCGCCCTCGACGAGCTGGCCTGGCAG
Organism: Pseudofrankia coriaricola; assembly: GCF_032027725.1. Classification (NCBI taxonomy): domain Bacteria; kingdom Bacillati; phylum Actinomycetota; class Actinomycetes; order Frankiales; family Frankiaceae; genus Pseudofrankia; species Pseudofrankia coriaricola. The sequence goes on from NZ_JASNFO010000038.1 coordinate 2,557, forward strand.
CCCGACGTCTTCGTCGACGACCTTCCGGCGGGCGGCTCCCGGCTGCGCCGCCCGCCGGGCGGTTACCGCTACACCGTCGTCGCCGGCAAGGTCACCCAGGAGGCAGGCGGGCTGACGGGTGCCCGTCCGGGCCGGTTCCTGGCGGCCGGCTGAGAGCCCCGCGACGTGGGCCCGCCGGGCCCGACAGGGACGTTGAATGTCCAGACGTACCGCGCGGTGTTCGCGCGATCGTGTCAGACAACCTTGCTGGCTGCTGGAGTTCCTCGAAGCGACGTGCCCAGCGCAGGAGCACGTCTTCGACCCCGCGAAGCTCGGACTCGCTGACCTCGGCGAGGAACTGCCGCTCGATGGCGTCGATGTGCGGATCGCAGCGTTCCAACAACGCCGTCCCCGCGGGGGTCAGGCGCGTGAGGACGGCCCGGCCGCCGGACGGGTCCTTCGCGCGGGCAAGGAGACCTCGGTTGTCGAGATTGGCCAACAGCGCCGACATCGTCGCGGCAGTCACTCCACAGCGGCGAGCGAGTTCAGCGCCAGACAGGGGCGTGTCCTGCGACAACGCGGTGAGGACGGCATACTGCGCCAAGGTCGCGCCCTCCTCGGCCAGCAGCTCGTCGGCCACCGCTGTCCAGGCTCGGCCAAGACGCCGCAGCGCCGCCATGGCGCGCGTCCGCGGTGCCGGTTGTCCGACATCCTCCGAGGCGCCCCGCGGCCGGCGACGTTCATCGGCGCGCGCCACATCGCCCTCCCCTCGCCAGCCGTGACCCGAATCTTGTCACGTGGCCGCCGCCTTCACTGTCACGTTCCCGCCAGGACGGAGCTCGGCTCTGCCATCGTCCACCCGAAGAGACGCTCGGCGTTTCCATGAGCGACCAGTTGAGCCTTCTCGTCAGGCATGCCCTGCAGAAGTTCTCCCATAACCGTCTGTGTGTCGGGATAGCTGGTGTCGACGTGCGGGTAGTCGAGCTCGGCGAGGATGTTCTCGATGCCGATCAGATCATGCAACCCGATGCCCGTCGGCTCATCGATCATGCAGACGGACATGTTGCGTCGAAAGACTTCGGAGGGCCACGGGTGCGGACGGTTCTTCTCGAACCCGTGGCGCGCCCAGGCGCGGTCAGCGCGCTCCAACGCCGCCGGGATCCAGCCGATGCCGCCCTCGGCGAACACCAGCCTGACGTCCGGGAACTTGCGCGGCACCGGGCTCAGCATGAAGTTGACGGAGTCGATCCAGGAACCGATCGTCAAAGCCTGCGGGAGCGGAGCGTCCACTCCCGGTGATGGGTTGAAGGTGCTCCCGTCGGAGCCGATGTGCATGCAGATCGGCAGGCCCTCCGCCGCACAGATCGCCCAGACCGGGTCCCAGCACTCATCCCAGATGTTCGGTAGCCCGAGGGGCGCCGGGTTGCTCACCCAGCACAGCGCCTTCGCGCCCTTGGCCACGCAACGGCGCACCTCGGCCGCTGTTGCCTGGGGGTCCCAGAGCAGGCCGAGCGTCATGGGGACGAACTGGCCAGGCGGGCCTCCGGGGCACCACTCGTCGAGGATGAAGTCGTTCCATGCGCGCACGCAGACTGCGGCGAGTTCCTTGTCCTCGAAATCAAGGAATCGCGCTCCCCCGAAGCGCGGGAATGATGGGAACGAGATACTGGCGTAGACGCCGTTGGACTGAAGATCTTTCGCCCGCTCCGCCGGGCGGTAGCATGCGGCTTTCATGTCCTCGAAGCGGGCGAGCCCCCATCGAGCCATCTGGTCAAGCGTGTCGAGCGGCATGGCGGCCTGCTCCCCGCCACCCAGTCGGAACCGGGCCGCGTCGACGCCGTACGCGATGGTCGGGAAGACCTGGTTCTCGTAGACCCAGACCTCGCGGCCTTCCCGTTCGACCACGCGAGGCGCGTCATCCCGAAACCTCGCCGGGACGCGGCTGGACCAGACGTCCGGCGGCTCGATCACATGGTCGTCGACACTGAACAGTCGATACACCGGCAGCCCCCTGAGCGCAGGTTGTCGTGCCCTATCTTAGGGGCCTACCATACCTCCATGGCGCGGCAGGCGCCGTCGCGGCCAGATGCCGCACGTTTCGAAGACCCTCGACGGGTGGTGATCAGCAAGTGCACGTTCATCCGGTTCGGCCAGAGCCCCGGGTCGGTCCCCTTGCGGAGAGCGAGTGGACCGAGGAGATGCGTGAGCTCCTCTCCTGGGGGACGCCTGACGGGCAGCCGCGCCGAGCGGAGTACCTCACCACCCTGGTGCGGCACCCGAGGCTGTACCGGCAGTACGCGCGGTACGCCACCTTCCTCCTCACCAGAGGGACGCTGCCCGGGCGGGACCGCGAGCTGGCTGTCCTGCGAAACGCCTGGCTGTGCCGAGGCCAACTCGAGTGGGGCGAGCACGTCGAGATCGCGAGGGAGGTCGGCCTCACCACCGCCGAGATCGAACAGGTGATCGCTGGACCCGATCACGAAGCCTGGGCGCCGGACGATGCGGCGATCATCCGGGCCGTCGACGAACTTCACGCGGACAGCGTGATCAGCGACGAGACCTGGGCGATACTCGCGCAGCGGCTGGACGCGCCGCAACTCATCGAGCTGATCCAGCTGGTGGGCACCTACGCGATGACCGCGTGGCTGCAGAACTCGTTGCGAGTCCTGCTCCGTCCTGGCAACGTGGGGCTGGCCGCGCGCTGACGCCAGTGAGGCGGACAGGGCTCAGATCGCGCCGACCGCACGCAGCCGCGCCACATCCGCCGGGCCGTATCCGAGTTCCCGCAGGAGCTCGTCGGTGTGCTCCCCGAACGCGGGCGCCGGCCGCCGCACGCGGTACGCCGGCTCGCCGACGACGACCCCAGCCCGGCCGGTGTAGGTGAAGGGCCCCGCGACCGGGTGCACGTCGTCCGTGAAAACCCCACGGGCGGCAAGGTGCTCGTCGGCGAGCAGGTCGGACGTGCTGGAATAGTTGGGGCCGATCGGCAACTCGTGCTCGCTCGCCACGCGTATCCAGTCGCGCAGGTCACGGGTCCAGAAGATGCGCTGGAGCGTGCCGCGAAGCTCGACGTCGCCATACGCGAAGTCAACGGGTCCAGCGGTGTCTTTGCGCGACGTGAGGTCCGCACGATCGACGAGCTCGCAGAACCGGTCCCAGAACTTGTGCTCGATGCAGCAGAACAACACAAATTTCCGGTCCGCCGTCTCGTAGTACTGGTATTTCGCGGCGTCGGACTCCTCGCGCTCCGGAATGACGCCTCGCCGGTCACTGATCCTTTCGTCGTTCAGGTACTGGCACAGCGCCCGCCAGCCCGACACGACGACGGCGTCCGCGGCCGAAACGTCGATGTGCGCACCGTTGCCGGTGCGGTTCCTGCGTAACAGGGCGGAGGTAATGCTGTACGCGGCGTGCAGGGCGGCCACATCGGGGCCGATGCCCACGCCGAAGACGCCGTGGGTCATCTTGGCATTCGCGGCATGCGTCAGGCCGTCCTCACCCATCGCGACGGGGGTGCTCGCGGCAAGAGCATTCATCATCTGACCGTGGGTGGGGATCGCGGCGTAGGGCCCGATGCTCCCAAAGCCGCTCACCTGGCAGTAGATGATCTCTGGCCGCCGTTGTTGCTGCTCCTCGTAGCCGATCCCGAGCCTGGAGCAGGCGTCCCCGGCGAACCCGTCGACGAAGACGTCCGCCGTCTCAAGCAGCTTCCAGAACACCTCGCGACCCTCATCGGTGCGAAGGTTGAGAGCGACGGACCGCTTGTTCTTGTTGCACTGAAGGTGGGTCACGCTGTACCGCGGCACCACCTGACCGTGCATGTCCCGCACATAGTCGCCGCGCGGGGGAGCCTCGATCTTGATGACGTCCGCCCCTTGGTCGCCGAGGTACATGCCCAACGCGTCTCCGTTGAGCAGGACGGCCGCCTCAAGTACGCGGATCCCCTGAAGGAAGTCAGTCACGAGACCGTCTCCTCAACCACTCTCCCGGCGCCTCGACGCGGGGCTTCGAGGCCATTCGGCGCTCCTCAGCTTAGGCTATGTTCGCCCTCTAATATAGCAGCCATAGTAGCACCAGGCGAGCGATGCGCCGAATGAGGCACGGACGTCGACGACCGGCGTCCCGCTGGTGTTCGCCGAAGCCCTCGCGCGGGTTCGCCGCACCCGGCCCTTGACCCGTAAGCCTAATCGCTTACAATGTACGTGGTTGGGCCCGCGGGTCGGATGAGCCGTTCCAGCATTCCCGCCGAGACGCCCACCACTCTCCATGATCAATGAAGGGGGCCGCGATGAGCGTGAGCGCTGCCGACAAGGCGACTGGCGCGTTCGATCATCATTCCGCCGACTATGCGTGCCGATGGCGAGAGATCAACTTAGAGTTGCGAGCGCGGTGTCCCGTCGCGCACAGCGATCAGCACGGTGGATTCTATGTGCTGACCCGGTATGCCGATGTCGCCCGCGCCATCAAGGACGACGCGACGTTTGCTTCGCGACACGAACCGGAGCCGGAGAGCATCTACCTGGGAATCGTCCAGCCCCCCACCCCTGTCGTTTCGGTGCCGATCGAGATGGATCCGCCCGAGTTCTTCGACTACCGCAGGATTCTCAATCCGCACTTCTCGCCCGCGGCGTCCGAACGCTGGCGCCCCTTCGTCGTCGACGTCACGACGGCGATGCTCGATCGCGTTGTCGAGACCGGGCAGATGGATGTCGTCGCCGACCTGGCGAGCCCCATACCCGCTCTGCTGACCGCCGCGACCCTCGGCCTGCCGCTGAACGACTGGCCCCTCTATTCCGAGGCCTACCACGCGATCGTCTACAGCGTCCCGGGCACCCCTCGCTTCGACGAGGCCGCCGCAAAGGTGATGCACAGCCTTCAGGTCTGCGCCGAAACGGTCGCGCACCGCCGCGCCGAGCCTACTGACGATCTTCTCAGCGTCCTGGCGACAGCTCGCGTCAACGACGAGTCGCTGTCCGACCAGAGGATCATGGAAATCTGCAACCTGGTCCTCGCCGGCGGCAACGACACGACAACGGCGCTCGTCGCCAACGCGATGCACTGGTTGTCCGCCCATCCGCGGCAGCGCGCCTGGCTGGCCGAGAGCCCGGAGCGGCTGGCGCCGGCATGCGAGGAGTTCCTGCGCTACTTCACGCCGACACAGACGCTTGCCCGAACCGTCACGACGGACGTCGAGATCGGCGGCACGCTACTGCACCGCGGCGACCGTGTCCTGCTCAATCTGGGAGCCGCGAATTTCGACCCCGAGGTCTTCGAGCGTCCCGACGAGGTCGTCCTCGACCGCTTCCCCAACCGTCACCAGGCCTTCGGCCTCGGCATCCACCGTTGCCTCGGCTCCAATTTCACCCGCATCGAGTTCGAGGTGATCATCGGCGAGGTTCTCCGCCGCATCCCGGACTTCGTCGTCGACGAAGAGCACGGCGAGCGCTATGAGACCATCGGCCAGGTAAACGGCTGGTCCCGCATGCCCATGGCCTTCACCCCCACCAACCGAATCGGGGGCACGGCCTTCACGCCGTGAAGATGCCGGTGCAGTCGTGAAGATCTTACTGAGGGTCCCCGTGACGAAGACACGGGGACCCTCAGCACGCGAAGTGGTCGCAACGACGCTGACTGCTTCAATCCAGTGCCCTCGACCGCTGCGCGAGGGATGTCGGCTCGGTCAGCGAAGCACACATAGGCACGACTCGCGCGGAGCCGTGCGCCGCGGTGGTGCCGTCGTCACTCCTCGATGACGACGGCGCGCTCGGGGCATCCCCGCGCAGCCAGCCTCGCCGCCGCATCGAGTTCGCCTGGCACCTCCTCGACAAGCGTGACAGCGTGGCCGTCGTCGGCCCGGAGATCGAACAGCGCCGGCGCGTTCATCGCGCACAGCGTGTGGCCCTGACACACGTCCTCGTCCACCCGGATACGCACCGACTGAGTTCCTTCCCATCCTCGGATCAGCGTGTCGATCAATCCCGGACCGTCCCAGGTGAAGGCCCGCGGCATAAGACCTTGCGGGGGCGCGACGATCGGCGACGCCGGCGCCCGTTGTGCCCGCGGCTACTTGATGTTGGAACCGAGGTCGATGCCGAAGACCTGACCGGTGACGTAGCGAGCCTCGTCCGAGGCGAGGAACAGCAGGGCGTTGGAGATATCGATCGGCTCGACCCACGGCTGCGGCATGAGGTTGACCGTGTTCGTGAAGATCGGCACCGCGTCCTCCTTCGTCGGGTGCTCCAGATCCGGCCGAAACAGCCGGTACAGCCCTTCGTTGAGGACCATGTCGGTGGCCACCGTGCCGGGGGTCAGCGCGTTGACGCGGATGTTGTAGCGACCGACCTCGTTGGCGAGGCTCTTCATGAAACCGATCACGCCGAACTTCGATGCGCAGTAGTCGGCGAGATTCGGTACACCCTTGGTGCCCGCGCCCGAACTGGTGAGGATGACGGAGCCGCCGCGCCCTGCCTCGATCATCCGGGGGATGCAGACGGAGGTGGTGTTCCACACCCCGGTGAGATTGGTATTGAGGACGTCGGCCCACTGCTGAGCGGAGATGTTCCAGCTTTCCGGCCCGAAGGGGCTGATGCCGGCGTTGGCGCTGACGATGTCGATCTGGCCGAACTCCTCGAGGCCGGCGTCGAGCGCGGCTTGGAGGCTCGCGCGGTCCCGGACGTCGCCTCGGCGGGCGACGATTCGGCGGCCCGTCTTCTCGACGAGCGCCACGGTCTCGTCGAGCTGATCCTGCTCGGCCTGCCGATATGTCATCCACGGGTATGCGTCCGGGGTGACCAGGTCGACCGCGATGATGTCCGCGCCCTCCGCCGCGAGCCGGACCGCGTGCGACCGGCCCTGGCCCCGCGCGGCACCCGTGATGAAGGCGACCTTGCCGTCGACACGACCCATCTCCGCCACCTCCTCCCTCAATGTTTCAACGGTTCTCGAAATCCGAATCTACGGTGTAAATAGATAGATGTGTAGCCAATTTTGTCGGCAGCTGGCGGCAGGCGGAGCCGATCAGGTGGGTGGTCGGCCGGGGATGAAGGCGCGCGCTGGGTATCAGGCAACGGTGACCCGCTGACGAATGCCCGGGAACTGTTCCCGGCATGGCTCTGGAATCTGAGCACTCGTGATCGGCACCTGTCGCCGAGCCGAGACAACCAGGTCAGTCCGTGCGATGAAGGCGCCGGCCCACGTCGTCGGTCAGGCAGGCAGGTGGAGCTCGACCAGGCCGTCGCCGGCCGCCCGACCGGCCACACCCGTGCGGGCACGCTCGAACCGGGTGGCCCTGGGGCCGACGGTGGTGACGAGCAGCTCGCCGGCGCCGTCGTCCTCGAAACGCCACTCGGCGGTGTCGTAGGCGAGCGGCGCGCCGGGCGACGTGCTCGTGGTCAGGGCAACCGCGGGACCGATCAGCGCGAACACGCCGCACGCGGCGCCGGCCGCCCGCAGCGGGCTGACGGCGTCGGGCCGGGCGAGCAGGACGGGGACGGCGGCCACGTTCGCGAGCAGGTCGCGCTGCACCAGAGCCGAGGCCACCTCTCCGGGCAGCCCCAGTAGCACCCGCACGGGCAGCCGGCGGGTGAACATCTCGACCCGGCCCGCGTCCCAGGCGAACCTGTCGGCATGGGCGACGGTCGCGCGCAGCGCGCCGGCGGCACGGGAGAAGGGCTGAATCCAGCCGCCCTCGAAGGGCCCGGCCACCGGGATCAGCACGTCGCCGTAGCCGAGGCCGGTGGCACCGAGCTGGCTCGTCGCCCACTCCGTGTCGCGCGCGACGTCCTCATGGCTGATCGCGAACTCGACGGCCTCGCCGGTGTACCACCACGAGATGCCGAACAGCGGCTGACGTGGCAACCGCAGCGCGGCCTCGTTGACGGACTGGAGCGTCATGATTTCGCCACCCTGGGCACCTTGGCCGCCGATCCTCGTCGCAACAGCGCCTCCTCCGTCTCCAGTGCGATGTCCACCAGTTCGACTGGCAGCCGCACGACGTCGGCGACGGACGCGGCGAGGCGGCCAGCGAGCCCGTCCAGATCGACCTCGCGGGAGGCGTCGTAGCCCACCCGCAGCCGTAGCCGTTCGACCTCCCGGGTCGGGCGGATGATCTGGAACAGGCCCGTCTGCGTCTCGTCGACGCGCTCGACCGCCGTCCAGACCTCCTGCGGCAGGACCGCGCGCCCAGCGACGACGGTCTCGTCTCCGCCCCGGCCGAGTACCCACACGCGGGGCGATGTTCGGCCGCACGGGCACGTGGCGGTGCTGTGCCGGACCAGGTCACCCGTGCGGTAGCGGATCAGCGGCGCGACGTCGTTGTCGAGCGCGGTCACCACCATCTCCCCGACCTCGCCCTCGGCGACCCGCTGTCCGGTGGCCGGGTCGACCACCTCAAGGAGGACCTCGTCCCACCACAGGTGGTAGCCGTCGTGCTCGGAGCATTCCCAGGCCAGGCCGGTGTCGCCCGCGCTGGTGTAGACGAAGACGTCCAGGCCCCACTCGGTGGACAGCCGCGCACGCATCCGCGCTCCCAACGGCTCGCCGGCGAACGAGACCGCCTTGAACGAGTCGAACAGCTTGCGCAGGTCGTGGCGGGCGGCGAGGTGTTCCAGCTCGACCAGGTTGGGGCTCATCAGCTGGGCGTAGACCGGCCGGTGCTGTTCGACGACGCGGAGCACCTCGCCCCAGTTGCCCATCCAGGTGTCGACGAGAAGTGGGACCAGTCCCAGCGCGCGGAACGCGTCCTCGATCCAGCCTCGGAAGATCGCGGCGTTGCACAGCACACGGTCGCCGGGTCGCGCCCCCATCATCCATAAGGCGCGCAGGTAGCCGGCGGGTAAGGGTGCGCAGGCGAGGCCCGGCCACACCTCGCTGAAGAACGTCGGGTCCCCGGTGGTTCCCGAGCTCGACGTCACGGTGGTCAGGTCCGCCGGGCCGACGCACAGCAGGCCGCCGAAGCCGTCGCCAGTCCGGTCACGGAACGCGCGGACCGCGTCCTTGTCCATGAAGGGGACCAGGCGGCGGAAGTCCGCCGTCGACGTCACGTCGTCCGGCCGCAGACCGGCTGAGTCCCACGCCTCGCGGTAGAACGCCGAGCGTTCGTGCGCCAGCTGGACGACCTCCAGCAGGCGCTTGGTCTGTTCGCTTTCGATCCTGTCCGCCGGGGCGGTCTCCAGGTCCGGTTCGAGGTAGGTCACCCTCGCTCCTCCTCTCTCCCGTCCGGCGCCGACTGGTCCCCGGACGCTCGCGCGGACTGGTCCTGCTCGGCGAGCCACGCCTCGTGGCGCGCGAAGTGGTCGACGTCCCGGGCCACCAGCACCGCCTGAGCGGCGGCCAGCAATGCCCCGGTCGAGGCGAGCGTCAGTTCGGCTTCGACGTGCCAGCGGCGCCCTTCCCGCCCGGTCAGCCGGGCGGTGGCCCGCAGCGGCCAGCCCACCGGCACCGGTTTGACGAAGCGAACCGCCAGCTGGCCCGTCACCGCCAGCTGGCCATGAAGCAGCGGCACATGCCCGACTACCTCGTCGAGCACCCCTGCCGTCCACCCGCCGTGCGCCACCCGCGGGCCGCCCTCGGACTCCCAGGGGCAGGTCAGGGTGTAGACGACGCCGCCGTCCACCAGCTGTTCGGTCTCGATCCCGAGCCGGCAGCGTTCCGCCGTCTGGCAGCCGCCGCACAGCGCGACACCGCTGGCAGACCGTCCGGGACGCTGCCAGTCACCACCAGCCCACGCCTCGTCTGTTGTGTCAGGGACCACAGCGCGAACATACATCTTAGTTAGACGATTAGCCACCAGGCTCCCGCTCCCGGAGGCGCCGCCATGCCATGGCGCGCGCCGCGGCCGCCCCGGGACACGGCCCATCACTAGGTACTATTAGAGAAATAATTTCAACGAGAGGCGGCGCGGCATGGCAGTCGGCGGCACAGCGGTCGGCGGCAGCTCGGCGGTCCGCGGCACAGCAACGGCCGAGAGCGCCCACCCCATGGTCCGGCCGGTCGGCCAGCAGATCCGCGTGCCGAAGACCGCCGAGCTGGTGGCCGCGCAGCTGCGCCGGCAGATCATCAAGGGTGAGCTGCGCGAGGGTGAGGCCCTCGCGCCCGAGTCGGTCCTCATGGAGCAGTTCGGCGTGTCGCGGCCGACACTCCGCGAGGCGTTCCGGGTCCTCGAGGCCGAGGCGCTCATCAGCGTCCGACGCGGTGCCCACGGCGGGGCTCGGGTGCACGCGCCCAACGGGGAGATCGCCGCCCGCTACGCCGGCCTGGTGCTCGAGTTCCGGGAGACCACGGTCGGCGACGTGTTCCAGGCCAGCTCCATCATCGAGCCGCCGTGCGCCGCGCTGCTCGCCGGCACCTGGTCCGAGGGCGACACCGACCGCCTGCAGGAGCTGTACGAGGAGGCCGAGCGGGTCAAGAACGACCCGCTCGCGCTTCTCGACGCCCAGGACCGCTTCCACCTTCTCCTGGTCGAGCTGACCGGTAACCAGACCCTCACCGTTCTGACCGGCATGCTCCGCACCATCGTCGACCGGGCGAACCGGGCCTACGTCACCGCGGAGGCCGCGCTGCCCGCCCAGCGTCGGGCGGCGCTGAAGGGTCAGCGCGCGCACGCCAAACTCCTCGAGCACCTGCGCGACCGGGACGCCGACAACGCCCAGAGCCTCTGGCGGCGCCACCTCGAGGAGCAGGGCGACCACTTCCGCACCGGCCCGGGCGCCCGCACCGTCCTCGACCTGCTCGGCTGACCGCGCCCCGCCCACCGCGGCCGGCGGGGCGCGAAGCGCGGCGGGCGGCGCCCGTCCCGACCGCCTCAGACGGGCCCCGTCAAGCCGAACGCCGCCGACGCAACCCCGGATACCGGCCACAACCCGCTACAGACCCCAGACATCCAGGCCACACCCCCGACGAGGGTAGAACGGCGCGCCAGCTCCTTCCCGGGGTCCCTGCCGGATCGGTGAAGCCGATCCGGCAGGTCCGGGGCGCGCAGCGCCCGCCCTACTCGGCGGTGGCCGTCGTCTCCGGGTCGCTGATCTCGGCGTAGAAGGCGGTCCAGGTAGGCCAGATTTCGGGAAGCTCGGCGGTTGGGGCAAGCCCAACGTCTTCGAGGGCCCACTTGAGGCGGTCGCCTGTGGCGGGCTGCTCAAGGACGTCGGCGTTGTACCAGGAACGGGGGCGGCGGCTCCGGAAGTACCAGCGCCCGTCTCGGCGCGCGTACCGGTCGCTGTACTGCATCGCCTGCACCACCCAGTGCCCGCCGACCTTGTGCTCGGCCCGACAGTGCACGGTGCCCCGCGCGGCGTCCGGGTCGGCGGGGTCGAGGTCGATGACATGGCCGGCTACCAGGTGCACCGTCGTCGTGAACGGCGCTCGGCGGCCGACGAGGTCGACGAAATACTCCCGCAGCGCCGCGCGCCCGACACCGTTCGCGCACCGCACGTCGTCGACGAACAACCCTGTCAGCGTGTCGAGGTCACGGGCATCGACAGCGGCGGCGTAGCGCGCCGCCAGGTCCCGGATCGCCTCCCGTGCCTCCAGCACCGCCAGCTGGGCGCGAACGGCCGCCAACTCCTGGTCACCCAAGGCGTCTCTCCCCTCACGGGCTCGGTCGAGCCACGTGGGCCGAGGGGACCCTGCCGCGGCGACGCCGACGCTGACACGATATTTATATCCCAAGTCAAATCATTTAACGATAGGAGATGCCGTGGCCCACAGGCAGGTCTGGCGGCACGCCGCGGCGGTCGCGTCCGTCGCGCTCACGTCGGCGATCGTCGGGTGCTCCGCGCCCGCCGGATCGACCGGTTCGACCGGCACAACCAGCTGCCCCAGCCCAGGGGTCAGCAAGGACGCGATCAAGGTCGGCCTCGTCTACCCCGACAGCGGGCCGTTATCCGGACCGTTCAAGACGGTCCGAGCCGGCGTCGAGGCACGCATCGCCAAGCAGAACGCGGCCGGCGGCGTGGGCGGCCGCCGCATCGAGGTCACCTGGCGCGACGACAAGTCGGACCCGTCGGCGAACCTCACCGCCGCACGCGATCTGGTCGAGAACGTGGGGGTCTTCGGTCTCCTCGAGGAGACGGCCGTGGCCTCCGGGTCCGCCTCCTATCTCGCCGACAAAGGCATCCCCGTCGCGGGGATCGTGGCCGAGTCGGTATGGGGCCAGTACCGCAACATGTTCGCGTTCGCCTACCCGTACACGACCGGCCCCTCGGTCACGACGCTCGGTACCTACGTGGCCAAGGCGGGCGGAACCCGAGCCATCATGGTGGTGAGCGCGGTCAACCCGTCCTCGCACGGCGTCGCCGAGAAGGACGCCGCCAGCCTCCGGTCGGCGGGGGTCTCCGTGGTCGGGCAGGTCAGCTACGCCGAGCAGGTGACAGGCTCCCAGGTCGTCGTGGACGCTGCCCGTGACCAGCAGGCCAATGTTGTCGTCGCCGAGCTCTCGGGCGACGCGCTCGCCACGATCGTCCAGGCGCTTCGCGCGGCTGGAATCTCCCTCAAGGCCGCCGTCGGGCCGGACGGCTACGACCGGAGCCTGCTCGGGAGGTACGGAGCCGACATCGCCGGGATGTCTGTCTACCTCACCACACCCTCCTTCCAGGCACAGTCCGCGGCCCTCGACGCCTATCGGGCGGCCATAGCGACCTACGCACCGGAGCAGGCCGACGCCCAGCAGGAGACCACGTTGCAGGGCTACATCACCGCCGATCTGTTCGTCCGCGGTCTTGAGGCGGCGGGACCGTGCCCCACCCGCGCGGCGTTCCTCAGCGGGCTACGCGCCGTGCGCGACTATGACGCGGGGGGCCTGCTCGCCCAGCCGCTCGACATGACGGCCGGGTTCGGACAGCTCAACACCTGCTACAACTTCGTCCGGGTGAACCCGGCCGGCAGCGACTTCGACGTCGTCCCCGGAGGGGCCGGCCCAGGCGGCCAGGCCTGGTGCGGCCACCGCATCGAGGGCTGAGGACCGAAGGAGAAATGCCACGCAGGGCCGGGTGGCCGACGAGGGATCGCCGTCCGCCCGGGCTCGCCGGACCTCCCCGGGGTCACCCGGCCAGCGTCTTCTCCAGGGCTGCCGCGAGCCTGTCGAGAACCGGCAGGACGACGTCGGCCTTCCCATCATCGATCTTGACCAGTACCCGCTCGACGCCGAGCGCCGCCGCGCGCTCGACCGCGGCGGGCAGCTGGCCGACGCGCATGCCCGCGCACAGGGCAGTGACCCGGACCGTCGCCGGGTCGCGCCCGACGGCCTCGCAGTGCCGGCGCAGGGAGGCGAGCCAGTCGTCGAACACCGGCTCCAGCAAGCGCGAGCCCATCGGGATCCAGCCGTCGGCCCACGCCGCGATCCGCCGGAAGTTCCGCTCGCTCGCCGGCACCCCCAGCAACACCGGCGGGTGCGGGCGCTGGGCTGGCTTCGGCCAGGCGTGGCTCGGCGCGAGAACGCGCTCGGTTACGCAAGGCTCGCGGTGGCGTAGCCGGTGACGACCTCGGCGCCGTCGCCGTTGACCGTCACGACGTCGAGGTCCACGACCGGGACGCCGTCCTCGTCGCGGACCTCGCGGACGCTCAGCCGGGCGGTCAGGCGGTCACCGGGCCAGACCTGGGCACGGAAACGGACGCCGTAGCGCAGCAGCCGGCCGTCGCCGACCCAGTCGGTGACGGCGCGGGCGGTCAGGCCCATGGTGAGCATGCCGTGGGCGAAGACCCCCGGGTATCCGGCCGCCTCCCGGGCGTACCTCTCGTCGGTGTGCAGGGGGTTGTAGTCACCGGACACGCCGGCGTACATGACCATCTGCGTCCGGGTGAGGTCGTCGGTGAGGACGACCTCCCGGGCCGCGCCGACGGCCAGGCCGCTCCCACTCATGCGTCCTCCCCTGTCTCGACCGGCCGTTCCGGCCGGACCGACACGCCCCGCGCGGTCACCACCAGCTCGCCCGCGCCGTCCCGGTACTCGATGACCGTCTCGACGAAGACCATCCGGCCGCCGCGACGGCCCGTCTTCTCCCAGGTCTTGCCCGGTCGGCTGGTCACGGCGAGGACATCGCCGGCCCGCAGCGGGCGGTGGTACTCGAAGTGCTGCTCGGCGTGCAGTCCACCGCCGCCGGCCGGCGGCGCATCCACGCCGGTGGCCGCGCGGCCCGAGCCGAACCAGGGCTCGCCCGGTCGGGGCCGCAGCGGGTAGTCCGGGTCGTACTGCGCGCCGGCCTGAACGAACGTCGGCGGGGCGATGATCGCGCCGGCGTCGCTGTCCTTCGCCGCCTCGGGGTCGGCATACACCGGGTTCGGGTCACCGACAGCCCGCGCGAACAACATGATCTGCCCCGCCTCGACGGGGAAGCGGTAGTCCGCCATCTGCCCTCCTCGACCTCTCGCGCCAATATAACTATCTCATTAATATGATTTCATCAGATCGAGTGTGATCACGTGGAGGTGGCCATGGGCGACGAGGTGCTGTTGCTGGACCGGTCGGGACCGGTCTGGACCGTCACGCTCAACCGGCCCGCGGAGCTGAACTCCTTCGACGCGGCGCTGCACCGAGCCTTCAACGACGTGTGGCGCGAGGTGGAGGACAGCCGCGACGTCCGCGCGGTCGTGCTGACCGGCGCCGGCCGGGCGTTCTGCGCCGGCGGCAACCTCGACGACTTCCCCGTGCTGCACGCCGACTTCGCGCGCCGCCGGCGCACCATGCGCGACGCCCGCCGCGTCGTCACCGAGATGCTGGACGTCCACGTCCCGGTGGTCGCGGCCGTCAACGGCCCGGCGGTAGGCCTCGGCTGCACGCTGAGCACGCTGTGCGACATCGTCTTCATCGCCGACGACACCTACCTGGCGGACCCGCACGTCGCCGTCGCGCTCGTCGCGGGCGACGGCGGCGCCGTCACCTGGCCGCACCACACCGGGCTGCTGACCGCCAAGCGCTACCTGCTCACCGGCGACCGCATCCCGGCCGCCGAGGCGGTCCGTCTCGGCCTCGCGACGTTCGCCGTCCCCCGCGAGCGCCTCCTCGACGAGGCGCGGGCCTTCGCCGAACGGCTGGCCGCGCTGCCCCACCAGGCCGTGCAGGAGACGAAGGCGCTCCTCAACCAGCAGCTGCGCGCCTCCGCGGTCGCGGCGCTCGGCTACGGCCTGGCGGCCGAGAGCCAGTCACACGACACCGCCGAATACCTCGCGGTGCCCGACCAGTTCGCCCGTCAGAAGGCCCGCCGGAAGGGCTGACGCGCCCGTCCCGAACACGACCGAGAGGACCTCATGAAGATCGACGCCAGCCTCGGCAAGGACATCTCGGCCACGAAGGCGGGCGCCCGCGCGATCGAGGACGCCGGCTACGACGGAATGTGGATCGGCGAGACGAAGCACGACCCGTTCCTGCAGGCCCTGCACGCCGTCGACGCGACCGACACAAGCACCGTCGGCACGGCCATCGCGATCGCGTTCGCGCGCACCCCGATGACGCTCGCGAACAGCGCGTACGACCTCGCCCGCTACTCCCGCGGTCGCTTCGTCCTCGGCCTGGGCTCCCAGGTCAGGCCACACATCGAGCGCAGGTTCTCGATGCCGTGGTCGCACCCGGCGCCGCGGATGCGCGAGTTCGTGCTGGCGCTGAAGGCGATCTGGGCGGCCTGGCAGGACGGCACCCCGCTGGACTTCCGCGGCGACTTCTACACGCACACGCTGATGACGCCGTTCTTCGCGCCGCCGGCGCACGAGTTCGGGCCCCCGCCCGTGTTCGTCGCCGGTGTCGGGGAGGTCATGACCGAGGTGGCCGGCGAGGTCGCCGACGGGTTCTTCGTGCATCCGTTCACCACCCGGCGCTACCTCGACGAGGTCACGCTTCCCGCGCTCGAACGCGGGCGCGCCAAGACGGGCAAGACGCCAGAGGGCTTCGCCGTCTGCGGGCCGTCCTTCGTCACCGTCGGGCGCGACGAGCGGGAGCTGGCGACGGCGGTAAAGGGCACGAAGGACCAGATCGCGTTCTACGCCTCGACGCCCGCCTACCGCCCGGTGCTGGACGTGCACGGGTGGGGCGACCTGCAGCCGGAGCTGACGCGGCTGTCCAAGCAGGGACGCTGGTCGGAGATGGGCAAGCTGATCACCGACGAGATGCTGCACGAGTTCAGCGTCGTCGGGACGCCCGCCGACGTCGCCAAGAGCCTGAGCGCGAAGCTGGCCGCAGTGTCGACCCGCGTCTCGTTCTACGCGACCTACGAGTCGGACCCGGCCGTCTGGCCCGAGGTGCTGGCCGCGCTGCGCTGATACCTGAAGCGGCCTCCGGGCGCGCGAGGCTTCGCCATCGTCGCGCGCCCTTCGGCCTGACACAGTTCCCCAGCCTCCGAGCCCGGCCGGCAAACCCGGGCCCAGGTCCCACCTTGACCGACAAGGATCACCCCGCTGCTTGAAACCCAAGCGCAGCGCACTCAACCGAACAGCGGAACGTAACCATAGCCGGCACATCGCGTGGCCGGCGGACGGAGGACCCGCCGGCCCCTCGTCCAACCGGCGTGTGTCCGAGGGGCCGGCGGGTGCCGGACGGGCGGGGCGGGCGCGCTAGCGGAGGGCCTCCGGCAGCACGCCGGCCTCACCGCCCAGGTCACCGGGGAAGATGATCGAGGTGCGGGCCAGGTTCCCGCCGTCGGTGGCAGGCAGGCACACCCCGGACATGTAGGCGGACTCGTCGCTGACCAGGAACAGCGCCGCGTTCGCGTTGTCGCGCAGCGACGGGGGCCGGTCGAGCTTGAGCGGGATCGAGGTCGCCCCCGGGTCCCAGGGCTGCATCTCCTCGTAGCTCTTGCCGAGCACCTCCGCGTCCGGCGGCATCGCGAAGTTGATGCTCATGCCGTGGGCCGGGCAGAGCGCGTTCGCGCGGATGCCGTAGGCGCCGAGCGACAGCGACATGCCCTTGACCAGCCCGTTTACGCCATGCTTGGCGGCGGCGTAGCCGGGGAAGCCCGGGTAGGCGACGAAGCCGGCCATCGACGAGACCGCCAGGATCGTGCCGCGGCGCTGCCGCTTCATCGCCGGTACCGCCGCGCGCGCCGCGAGGAACACCCCGGTGAGGTTCGTGGCGAGCATCGAGGTGAAGCCCTCGACGGAGATGTCCTCGAAGGCCTTCGTACCGAAGCCCTCCTCAGGCACCCCGGCCGAGCACATCAGGATGTCCAGCTGCCCGTAGGTGTCGACCGCCAGCGCGACCGCGTCGACGCACTCCTGCGCCTCGCGGACGTCGGTCTTCCCGCCGACGGCGACGCCGCCGGCCGCCACGACCTCGGCGACGACGCGGTCGGCCCGCGCCGGCACGAGATCGGTGACGATGACGTTCGCGCCCTCGGCGGCGAACAGCAGCGCGGACTCCCGCCCGAGGCCCGACCCGGCGCCGGTGATGAGCGCCGTCTTCCCCGCGAGCCGGCCGCTCACGCCCCAGCCCCCATCGGGAAGGCCGGGCTGGCGATGGTCTTGGCCTGCAGGTACTCGCGGAACCCGTCCTCGCCGTGCTCGCGGCCGACGCCGCTGATGCCGTAGCCCCCGAACGGGGTGTCCGGCGACAGGTAGAACGACGGCCCGATGTTGACCGTGCCGGCGGCCATCCGGTTCGCCAGCCACCAGGCCCGCTCCGGGTCGGAGGTCTGGATGTAGGACGACAGGCCATAGCGGGAGTTGTTCGCGACGCGGACGGCCTCCTCGTCGTCGCCGTCGTAGCGGACGATCGTGAGCACGGGTCCGAAGACCTCGTACTGTGCGATCTCGGAGTCCTCGTGGGCGTCCGCGACGACGGTCGGCTCATACCAGAAGCCCCGGCCACCCGTTGGGGACGCGCCGCGCCGCCCGCCGACAGTCACCCGCGCGCCGGCGGCGACGGCCCGGTCGACCAGGCCCTCCATGCGGGCGAGCTGCGCGGCGTTGATGATCGGGCCGACGAGGTTGCCCGGGTCGGCGGGGTCGCCCCAGGGCAGCGCCGCGACGGCCGCGGTCACCGCGTCGACGACCTCGTCGTAGCGCGAGGCGTGGACCACCATCCGGGTGGCCAGCGCGCAGCCCTGGCCGCTGTTGGCCATGCACATCCCGACCGAGACCGGGATCGCCACGGCCAGGTCGGCGTCGTCGAGGACGATGTTCGCCGATTTCCCGCCGAGTTCCAGGCACACCTTGCGGATGCCCACCGCGGCCCGCTCGTAGATCCGCTGCCCCACCTGGGGCGAGCCGGTGAAGTGGTACATGTCCACCCGCGGGTCTCCGGTGAGCGCCTCGCCGGCCGCCGCCTTGTCGCGCGAGCTGACGACGTTGAGCACGCCGGGCGGGAGCTCGGTGTGCTCGTGTGCCACCCGGGCGATGAAGGCGCCGGCGAGCGGCGTGTCCGGCGCGGTCTTGAGCACGATCGTGTTGCCGGTCGCGAGCGCGTGCTGGATCTTCCAGATGTTTGTCATGAACGGCGCGTTCCACGGCGTGATCGCGCCGACGACGCCGTAGGGCTCGTAGCGGACCCGGCGGTTGCTCGGCAGCCCCACACCCTGGTGCACACCGACGTCGGCCTCCCAGGGGAACCGGTCGATGAGGTCGTTGAAGAACGTCATGTCCTCGGTCATGACGTCGATGTGGTTGCCGATGTTGGAGACCGGGGTGCCGGCCTCGGCGACCTGCAGCCGCCTGGCCGCCGCGGCCTCCTTGCGCAGCCCTTCCTGCAGTTGGCGTAACACCCGCTGGCGGAAGGTGTGGTCCGCGCCCCAGGACGTCTCATCCGCGGCGCGACGGGCCGCGGTGACGGCGGCGGCGACGTCCTCGGCCTGGGCGTCGGCGGCGGTGCCGGCCAGCGTCTCGTCCGCCGGGTTGAGCACGTCGAACCGCCCGCCGGCCCCGGCTTCGCGGAACTGCCCGCCGACGTAGAGCCGACCCTCGGGCTCTGTGTCCAGCGCCATCGTCTTCTCCTCGGTCACATGCCGACAGGCCGTGGGGCTCCGAGCTGGCCAGCATCCGCCCCACTATCACTCAATTAGTTCTATGATTTAGCTGACTGCGCGGCAGTATGCCCCCCGCCGCGCGACACCGTCAAGGCGCCGGCAACCAAAGACCGGGACCACCCGGGATCTTGCGGCACATCACTTTACGATCTTGCGGCCCGTAAGCTCCGCGCTGTGAAGTCGTGCCGCCAGAAGGGAGATCACCATGGCGAAGATCTGGGCGAACTCGGGCGACTCACACGCGCTGGAGCCGCTTGACCTGTGGGAGCGGGCGCTGCCGGCGCGGTTGGCTGAGCGGGCGCCTCGGGTGGAGCGCAAGGACAACCGCGAGACGGTCTACGTGGACGGCCAGATCATGCGCCGCGACCCGCTGTCCTTCGCCGAGGCGATCCGCCCGCCGGGCGCCGAGGACGTCACGATCCGGCTCGTCGATCTGGACGACCAGGGGATCTGGGGCGAGGTCGTGTTCCCCTCGCGCGGCTTCTGGATCCACAACATGACCGACCCGGAGCTGGCCCGGGCGAGCGCGGCGGCCTACAACGACTGGGCCGCGGGCACGCTCATCGCCGCCAGTCCCCGGCTGCTGCCCGCCGCGATCACGTCCGTGCTGGACACCGGCGACGCGGTGGCCGAACTGGCCCGCGCCCGGGAGCTTGGCTTCCAGGCGGTGTACATGCCGGCCACTCCCCCGCCGGACCGGCCCTACAACTCCGAGGTCTGGGAGCCGCTCTGGGCCCTGGCCGACGAGTCGCGCACGCCGCTGTGCTTCCACATCGGCACCGGCATGATGCCCCAGGTCATCTCCCGCGGGCCCGGCGGCAGCGTCATCAACTACGTCGAGACCTTCTTCCCCGGGCAGCGGGTGGTGGCGCACCTGGTCGCCTCGGGCGCGCTCGACCGCCACCCGGGCCTGCGCATCTTCGTCGCCGAGGCCGGCGCCGCCTGGATTCCCGCGCTCGCCGACCGGATGGAGGAGGGCTACCGCCAGCACGACATGTTCGTCCGGCCCAAGCTCGCCCGGTCACCCCGCGAGATCGTCTACTCGCAGGTCTACACCTCGTTCCAGCACGACCCGAGCGCGCTGCTCGCCGTGAGCGCCCTCGGCTACGACAAGGTCATGTGGGGCAGCGACTACCCGCACCTCGAGGGCACGTTCCCCAACACCCAGAAGGTGCTGCACGAGCTGTTCGACGACGTCGACCCGGCGGTGCGCGACCGGGTGCTCGGCGGCGCGTTCGCCGAGCTGTTCGACGTCCCGCCGATGCCGGCCCAAGCCGCCTGAGACCCCGGTCGAGCGTCCCCCGACAACGGGGGGCCGCGTCCGGACGCGGTGGGCCAGGCCGCCAGCCCCGCGGCCTGGCCCATCCGCGACTCCACGGAGGCCGGGCAGTCGCCCGCCGCTGGGCTCGCCCCGGGCCACCACGAAACTCCCAATAGGCATATTATCTAACTAATAAACTGTTTGATCCTCCCGCCGCGCGCGCCAACCGGCGCCCGGGCCGGATGCCTCGAAGGGAGCACACATGACGACGACGGCGCCGACCGACGCCCCGCCGCTGGTGGTCGGGCAGACCTACGAGCAGATGACCGTCGGCACCACGTTCCGCACGCCGGCGCGCACGATCACCGAGACCGACCTGGTGCTGTTCCGCCAGCTCGTCGGCGTCACGGAGCCGCTGTTCATGGACTCCGAGCACGCCGCGTCCGCCGGGTACACCGGCCGGTTGTGTCCCGGGATGATGGTGTTCTCCTACGCTGAGGGCCTGGTCATCGGAACAAACGTGCTGCACGGCACCGGCATGGCCTTCATGCGGACCGACCTGTCGATCAGCGCGCCGGTCTACGTCGGCGACACCTTGACCGTCGTGGTCGAGGTGACCGAGTCCCGCCCCGCCAGCCGCGGGAACCGGGGCGTCGTCACGACCCGCAACACCGTGCTCAACCAGCGCGGCGAGACCGTCATGACCTACACCCCGGTCCGCCTCATCAAGGGCGGCGACGTCGGCTGACTACCCGGGCCGGCGGCGCGACCGAGCGCCGCCGCCCCGCGCCCGTACCCGTACCCGTACCCGCACGCGAGTAGTCCGCCTTCGACAGACCCGGCCGTGGCCACAGGCGTCTACGACGCGCCGGCCGCCTCCCGGCGGCGCAGTAGGCCCTCCTGCGCGACGGTGGCGACCAACGCGCCGTCGCGGTCGAACACCCGGCCCTGTGTCATCGCCCTGCCGTGCCCCGTCCACGGGCTGACCTGCTCGAAGTAGAGCCAGTCGTCGGCCCGGCAGGGCTCGTGGAACCAGAGCGCGTGCCCCAGCGTCGTGCCGAAGAACGCGCCCACGCCGGCGAGCGCCTCCCCATGGGGCAGCAGGGCCGAACTCAGCAGGAACAGGTCGGAGGCGTAGGCCAGCGCGGCGGCGTGCAGCAGCTGGTCGTCGCCTAGCGGCCCGCGGCAACGCAGCCATACCGCCAGGCACGGCGGCTGCGGGCCGCGGCGCACTGACAGCGGCGGCGGCTCCGACAGGAAACGGACGTCGACCGGGTGGCTGCCCAGGAACGCGTGCGCCCAGCGCGCCGGGTCCTGGCCGGCGCCGTCGAACCAGCTCTCTGACGGGGCGAGCGCGTCCGGCGCCGGCACGTCGGGCGCGGGCAGCTGGTGGGCTAGCGCGCTCTCCCCGGCGTGGAACGAGGCCTCCATCCGCAACAGCACGGCCCCGTTCTGGGTCGCCCGCGCCGCGCGGGAGCTGAAGCTGCGCCCATCCTTGACCCGGTCCACCTCGTACTCGAGCGGCGACAAGGCCTGTCCTGGGCGTAGGAAGCCCGCGTACAGGCTGTTGACGGCCAGGCCCGGTTCGACGGTGCGGCCGGCGGCCACCAGCGCCTGCGCGAGGAGCAGGCCGCCGAAGACCCGGGTGCCCGACTGCGGCGGGCCTTCCGGGCCGGCGAACAGGTCGCCACCCGCGGGCCGCACGTCCAGCAGCGGGCCCAGGCGGCCAGAATGCTGGGCGGTCAGGGCGCACCTCTTCCACCGAGATAGCTGATCGATTCTTCGTGCCCCGGGCGCGGGCGGAGCCGGTGCGCGGGTCAGGCCACCGGCCGCGGGAACGGGGCCGGTGCGGCGTCGAGAACCGCGGCCGCGTCGAAATCCGCCGGCAGCGGCGGGAAGTCCGGCGGGCGCCGCTCGCGGAAGCTCGCGACCCCCTCGGCGAGCTCCGGGCGGGCGTTCATGTGGGCCATCGCCGCGAACGAGCGCCGCAGGCCCTCGTTGAAGTCGACGTCCAGGTCGGCGTACACCTGGCGGCGGATCACCGCGAGCGCGGTCGGCGCGCAGTTGACGGCAAGGTCCCGGGCGTAGACGCGCGCGTCGGCGAGCGCCTCGCCAGGCTCGGACAGCCGGCTGACCAGGCCGATCCGGTGGGCCTCCTCGGCGTCGAACGTGCGGGCCGACAGCAGCAGGTCCAGCGCGCGCTCGACGCCCACGAGGCGCGGCAGCACCCACGCCAGGTTGTACTCGGCGGACAGGCCGCGGCGGGCGAACGCGGTCGAGAACCGGGCGCCGCGGGCGGCGAACCGGACGTCGCACTGCAGGGCCTGGACGAGGCCGATCCCGGCACAGGCACCGTTGATCGCGCCGATCAGCGGCTTCGGGAACAGCCGGGGCGTGTACTGCGGCCGCCTGTCGGCCAGCCGCAGGCCGCCAGTGGCGACCGCGCCGAGCCTGCTCATCGCCAGCCCGGGGCAGAACGTACGCCCGGCCCCGGTGAGCACGACGACGCGCACGGCGGGGTCGACCGCGGCGGCGTCGAGGACGGCGAAGTAGGCGTTCTCCATGTCCGGCGACCAGCCGTTGCGGTTCTCGGGGTCGTCCAGGGTCACGACCGCCACCCCGGCGTCGTCGACCTCGTACCCCACGAGGCCCCGCGGCTCTCCCGCCTCAGCCGGCGCCTCCGCGGCCACCGCGGAGCCGGCCACGGGCACGGGCGGGGCGGAGCCGTCCGCGCTCATCGGCCCAGCCCAGCAAGCTCGACCGCCGGGTGGTCGGCGGGCAGTCCCTCGAAACGGGGCGCCCGGCGCTCCCGGAAGGAGGCGACGCCCTCGGCGTAGTCGACCCGGTCGCGGGCCTGCGTCAGCAGTTCGTTCGAACGCAGCCGCGCCTCCTCGAGCGTCGCGGTCATGTCGAGCGACAGCTGGTTCTTGACCTGGGCCAGCGCCCAGGGCGCACAGTTGCGCGCCACGTCGCCTGCCCACGCGAGCGCGGCGGACAGCAGGTCGTCGGGCTCGACGCAGCGGTTGGCCAGGCCGAGGCGCGCCGCTTCCTCACCCCGCACCACCCGGCAGGACAGCAGCAGGTCCGCGGCGTGGCCGGCGCCGACGAGGCGGGGCAGCAGCCAGCTGACCGCGTCCTCGGAGCTCAGCGCGAGCCGGGTGAACGACGGCGTCCACTTCGCCCGCGCGGTGGTGAACCGCAGGTCCGCCATCAGCGCCTGCACGAACCCGATGCCGGCGCAGGCGCCGTCGACGGCCGCGACGACGGGCTTGGGCACGGTGCGGGCGTGGGTCTGCGGCCGGCGGGCCGGCCGCTGGTAGGTCGGGTCGGTCGACGCGCGGCGCAGGATGTCCATGTCCATGCCCGGACAGAACGTGCCGCCAGCGCCGGTGACCACGATGACCCGGACGGCCGGGTCCGCCGCGGCCTCGTCGAGCAGCGCGTAGTAGCGGGCCTCCATGTCGTATCCCCAGGCGTTGCGCCGGCCTGGGCGGTTCAACGTCAGGACGGCCACCCCGTCCGCCTGGACGTCGTAGAGGACGGTGTCCTCGGGCGCCACGGTCAGTTGGTCGAGCGTGCTCATGCCCTTCCGTTCCCGCCGGCCGGCGCGCCGATGGCGCCCGGCCGGCCCCCTGGGGCGCGGGCGCCGGCCGGGCGCGAAGCGGGCCGGAGCCGCGCCGATGGCGGACGTGCCCGTCCTCGGTGCGTGCGTTCAGCGGGACAGGATCGACACCGCTGACGCCCCCGGGGCGCCGTAGAGGTGGGTGTAGCCGACGCGCGGCGTGCCGCCGATCTGACGGTCGCCGGCGCGGCCCTGCAACTGCAGGACGATCTCGTACACCTGGCGCAGGCCGGAGGCGCCAATCGGCTCCCCGTTGGCGATCAGGCCGCCGTCGGTGTTGACCGGCAGCCGGCCCGTCAGCTCGGTGGCGCCCTCGGCGACCCATTTCTCCTGCTCGCCGTCCGCGCAGAAGCCGTTCTCGGCCATGTGGATGACCTCGGAGCCGGCGTCGGTGTCCTGCAGCTGCGCGACGTCGACGTCTCCCGGACCGATGCCCGCCGCCTCGTAGGCGGCGCGGGACGCGTCGACCGTCGGGCTCGGCGCCGCGTCCAGCGGCAGGGACGGGCTCTGCACCTCGAAGGCGCCCGCGCGGCGGCTGCGCAACTCCGCGGCCCGTACGTACACCGGCGCGGAGGTGTACCGGTGGGCGAGGTCCGCCCGGCACAGCACGAGCGCGGCCGCCCCCTCGTCCGGGCCGCAGTACATGTACCGGGTGAGCGGGTAGTTCACGATCTCGGAGTCGAGGATCTGCTCGGCCGTCATCGGGGTGCGCCGCCAGGCGTGCGGGGTGCGGGTGCCGTTGGCGAAGTTCTTCGCCGCGACCCGGGCCAGCGTCTCCCGCGTCACGCCGTACTGGTGCATGTAGCGGTTGATCTTCGTGCCGAAGAAGTGCGTCGTGAGGAACATCCCGGTCTGGCCGTACCAGGCCGGCAGGCCCATGGCCTCGGGGTCGCCGGCGAACGCGCCGCGGGGGTGCTTGTCCATCCCGATCGCCATCGCGACGTCGGCCTCGCCGTAGCGGATGGCCCGCGTCGCCATCTGCAGCGACGTCCCGCCGGTGGCGCAGCCGTTGAACACGCCGCGCACGGGGATGCCGGTCAGGCCCAGCAGGCCGACGACGGCGTCCGGGTTGGACACCTCGTAGCTGCCGACGAACGCGGTCTGGACGTCGGCCCAGTCGGCGCCCGCGTCGGCCAGCGCCGCGCGGGCCGCCTCCGCACCCATCTCCATGCACGGCTTCGCGCCGTACCGGCCGAACGGGAACAGCCCTACCCCGACGATCGCGACGTCCGCCGTGCTCATGCGTCACCATCCTGTTCCTGCTCGTCCGCGCCGCCGACCGGCATGAACGCGAAGGTCAGCACCTCGGTCCCGTCGGGGCGAGTCGTGTAGGGCACGACCGTCAGCTCCATCTCCTGGCCGATCGCGAGCTTCGCCGGGTCGGCCTCGGTGAGGCGGCCCTGGACGAGCAGCTCGCCTGGCAACTCGACATAGCCCAGCGCATACGGCGCGAACGTCTCCGCCGTGTCCTGACCGTCGTAGGGCGGGGACGGTGGTCGGAACTGCTGCGTGGTGAAGCTCCAGAGCGTGCCGCGGCGGCCGAGCAGGTGTTCCTGCTCGCCGGGTCGGGCGGGGAAGGAGATCACCCCGTCCCGCTCCGAGCCGATCAGCCGGGGTTCGTCGGACGGCCAGGTGAACAAGCCCCCGGCCACCGGTACCTGCGCAACCATAGGTTGGATAATAGCAAGAAGTTAACTAATTAGCAGCACTCAGGCGCTGGGCTCGGAGCCGACGACGCTGACGAACGAGACGCACTCACCCGGCCGGCCGCCGAGGTTGTGTGTGAGCGCCAGCGTCCGGCCAGCGTCCACCGAGGCGATCCGCCGCTCCGGCGGCGCCTCATGACGCAGCTGCAGCCAGCACTCGAACATCATCCGCAGGCCGCTGGCGCCGATCGGGTGGCCGAAGGCCTTCAGCCCGCCGTCCGGGTTGACCGGCAGGTCCCCGCCGAGCTCGTAGGTCCCGGCGAGGACCTCCTTCCAGCCGAAGCCGCGGTCGGCGAAGCCGAGGTCCTCCATCAGGACCAGCTCGGTGGGCGTGAAGCAGTCATGGACCTCGGCCAGCGCCAGTTCGCGGCGCGGGTCCGTCACCCCGGCCTGCCGGTAGGCGTCCCGCGCGCTCGCGACGACCTCGGGGAAGGTCGTGTAGTCGTAGGCCGGGTCGGACGTGCCGGTCGCCGGGCCCGCGACGAACGACAGGCCCTTCACGTAGATCGGCTTGTCGGTGTACCGGTGCGCGTCCTCGGCGCGGACCACGATCGCGGCGGCGCTGCCGTCGGAGACGCCGCTGCAGTCGAACACGCCCAGCGCCCCGGCGACCAGCGGCGCGGCGCACACCGTCTCGCGGCTGACCTCCTTGCGGAACTGCGCCCGCGGGTTGCGGGCGCCGTTGTGGTGGTTCTTCGACGCGATCCTGGCCAGCACATCCTTCAGCTCGGCGTCGTCGACGCCGTAGCGCCTGGCGTAGGCCGGCGCGAGCAGGCTGAACGCGGCCGGCGCCGTCAGGTCACTGCCCGTGCCGTCCCCGGGCACCGGGGTGGGCACGAGGCCGGAGAAACCCGAGTCCTTGAGCTTCTCGACGCCGATCGCCATCGCCATGTCATAGGCGCCGGACGCTACGGCGTAGCAGGCGTTGCGCAGCGCCTCCGAACCGGTCGCGCAGAAGTTCTCCAGGCGGGTGACCGGCTTGTTGTCCAGCCGCAGCGCCCGGGAGAGCGTCAGCCCGCTGGTGCCGGAGCCCATCGTGCCCAGCCAGTAGGCGTCGATGTCCTCGCGGGTCACCCCGGCGGACGTCATGGCGGCCGTGGACGACTCGATCAGCAGGTCGGAGACGCCCTTGTCCCAGTGCTCGCCGAAGGCCGTACAGCCCATCCCGACGATCGCGACGCGGTCGCGGATACCCGTTGACGCCATTGCTCAACGCTCCTTGGTGAAACGAACCGGCCGGGCCTTCCAGAAATAGTTGTGAATCCCGTTCCCGGCGGTGACCACGCGCCGGAAGGTCATCTCGACCCGCTGGCCGATGGCGACGTCGCCCGCGCTGTCGGTCAGCTCGCAGTCGGTGCGCCCACCGCCGTCGAAGTCGACGACCACGCCGACCAGCGGCGGGCTCGGGGTGTAGGCGAGGCGGTCGACGGTGAAGGTGGCGATCTTTGCGGGGGTGTCCGCCAGCGCGACCGGTGTCGCCTCGTCCACCGCCGCGCACTTCTTGCACACCCTGCCCGGGGGCAGCTGGACGTCGCCGCACGCGGTGCACTTCGACGCGACGAACCCGAACTTCCACGCGGCGCTCCGTAGCGACGGCGGCGCCGCCGGGGCGGCCGGGTCGGGGCGGCGCGGCGGCTCCCGGTCCAGGAAGCCCTTCCAGGTCAGGAACGAGGCGTACGGCAGCGTGTCGTTGCCGGCGGCCACCTGGTCGGCGACGCCGACGGCCGGCCGGCCCGCGGGCAGGGCGTCGGTCGCCCGCCAGACGGTCGCGGTCGCGCCGTCGGCGAGCACGACCAGGGCGATCGTCTGGCCGGGCTCGGCCCGGTCGAGCGCATCGGCGAGCAGCAGCCCGGCCTGCGCGGTCCCGGGGTTGCCGAGCGCATCGGTGAGGTCGGGCGCGAGCGCGTCGCGGCGGGCGCCGCAGCGGGCGGCGAACGCGCGGACCGCTCGGGCATGGGTGCCGGCGACGATCACGCGGTCGAGCTGGTCGGGCGTGAGGTCGGCGTCCTTGAGCGCGGCGGCGAACGCCTCGTGCGCGAGCGGCAGGTAGGCCTGCTCGCCGAAGCGCTCCTCCCACACGCGGGACGCGGACGCGCCGGGAACCCGCCACCGGTCGAGGAACTCCGCGGTGGCGCTGGCCTGGGCGAGCAGCTCGGCCAGCACCGGGGCGCCCGGCGTGTCCCGCCCGAGGAGCAGGGCCGACGCCGCGTCGCCGCCAGCCGTCTCGTCCTGCCCGCCGGGCAGGCCTGTGCGGGTGTCCGCCAGCACGACCAGCCCTGCCGCGCCGCCCGCCGCGGCGCCGGCGGCGGCGAGCAGGGCGCCGATGCCGCTGCGCACGGCGCCGCCGAAGTCCACCGCGAGCACGTCACGGCCGAGGCGGAGCGCCGCATGGACGACGGTGGCGTTGGACTTGTCGGCATAGGCGGGGTCAGTGGTGCTGAAGTACAGCGTCCCCGGCTCGTCGGCCTGCCCGCGCAGCGCGACACGCGCCGCCTCGACGCCGAGCGTGGTCGTGTCCTCGTCGTAGCTGGCCACCGCCCGGGTGCCCTTGCCGCCCCCGGTCCCCAGCGCCGCGGCGACCGCCGCGCGCGTCAGACGCCAGTACGGCACGTACGCGCCGTAGCCCGTAATTCCGACGGAGCTCGCCATGCGGCCTCCCACAAACGATCAGAACTGTCAGGTGGTCAGCTGGGCGGGGACGGCCAGCGCCGTCCCGGGCCCGGGGTCAGTACGAGCGCAGGCCCATGCTGCGGGCGATCGCGTTGCGCTGGATCTGGCTGGTGCCGCCGGAGATCGTCGCCACGATCGACTCCCGCCAGCGGAAGCTCATGACGCTCTCCGTCGAGAAACCGTGGCCAGCCAGGATCTGCATCCCCCAGCGGGCCGCCGACACATAGGTCTCGGAGCCCTTCAGCTTCGCCATCGCGCCCTCGCGGGTGCACGGCTCGCCGGCCGCGAGCAGGCACGCCGCGCGGTAGGACAGCAGCCGCGCCGCGTCGATCTCGGTCTGCAGGTCGGCCAGCGCGTGCGCGAGCGACTGGAACTCCCCGATCGGGCGGCCGAACGCCTGCCGCTCGCGCGCGTAGGCCAGCGCCTCGTCGAGCGTCGCCTGCGCGGTGCCGACATAGGCGGCGCTCATGAGGATCTTCTCGACGTCCAGGCCGGAGAGCATGACCCGCCAGCCGCCGTGGAGGGGGCCGACGAGGTTCTCCTTGGGGACTCGCACGTCGGTGAGGAACAGCTCGTTCGTGCCCAGGATGTGGCGGGCCAGCGTCGGCGTCCGGCGGATCTCCACACCGGGCGAGGCCGGGTCGACGAGCAGGAGGGACAGCCCGCGGTGGCGCGGTGCGTCCGGGTCGGTCCGCACGTACATCGCGATCACCGCGCCCGGCACGCCGGCGCCGGTGCACCAGGCCTTCTGCCCGTTGACGACGAAGTGGTCGCCGGCGTCCACCGCGGACGTGCGCAGCGCCGCCACGTCGGAGCCGACGTCGGGCTCGCTCATCGCCACGGCGAAGCGGGTTCGGCCGGCCATCATGTCGGCCAGGTAGCGCTCGTGCTGGGCAGCGCTGCCCCAGCGCAGCAGCGTCAGCCCCGGGATGAAGGTGCCCGCGTAGCACATCGCGATGTCGAGGCTGGCACGGCCGAGCTCCTCGGCCAGCAGACACAGCTCGACGATCCCGCCGTCGTCCCCGCCGAGCGCGGCGGGGAACGGCAGCGAGAGCCAGCCCAGCTCGGCCATCGCGGTGAACAGCTCGGCGGGGTACGTCCCCGCCTCGTCCCACGCCTTCGCCCGCTCAGGCGGGCACACCTTGGCCACGAACTCGCGTGCCGTCTCGCGCAGCAGGCGCTGCTCGTCAGTCAGTCCGAAGTCCATGTCCCCATCCCGGGTCACCATCCAGGGCTCGCGGTCCGTCGCCTCGCGGGCGTCGCGCAGGGGCGCGGCCCCGACATCCACGACTGGAGCTCGCACCCATCGAGATATTCGTTAGATAATTACACGATTTCAGATGTACAGCAAGGCGTGACCAGGCCGGACCCGAGGCCGCGAGCGCCGTCAACAGCCGGTGAAGACCGCCTTACCCGGGCCGCGCTGGAGAAACGAGGCCATGCCCTCGGCGCGGTCCTCCGTCGCGAACAGGCCGATGAAGTGGGCGCGTTCGATGGCCAGGCCGGTGTCCAGCGGAACCTCGAGGCCCTCGTCGACCGCGAGCTTGAGTGCCCGCAGGGCCAGCGCCGGGCCGGTTGCGAACGCCGCCGCCCTGGCGAGCGCCGCCTGGTAGACCTCCCCCACCGGGAGCACCGCGTCGACGAGACCGGTCGCGAGCGCCTCGTCGGCTCGCACCTGCCGGCCGGTGTACAGCAGGTCCTTGGCCACCGCCGGGCCGACGAGCCGGGCCAGCCGCTGGGTGCCGCCGCCGCACGGGATCGTGCCGAGGAGGACCTCGGGCAGTCCGAGCCGGACGTCCTGCGCCGCCATCCGGAAGTCGCAGGCGAGCGCGATCTCCAGGCCGCCGCCGAGCGCGAAGCCGGTCAGGGCGGCGATGGTCGGCTTGCCGATGCCGGCGACCGCGCCGAGCGTGGCCTGCAACTCCCCGACGTCCGCGACCATGCCAGCGAGGTCGGCCGCCGCGAGCTCCCGCACGTCGGCCCCGGCGGCGAAGCTCCTCTCCCCGCCGTACACGACCACCGCTCGAACGTCGCCGCGCCGGCCGGCCTCGGCCGCCGCCGCCGCGAGGCGCGTGCGCATCTCGGCATCCAGCGCGTTGACGGGCGGCCGGTCCAGCCGGATCGTGCCGACACCGCCGGCGACGTGCAGGCGGACGGAGGGCTGCGTCATCTCGGCTCCCATCAGGCGGCCGGGCCCTCGAGGCGCAGCGCGCGGCCGACGATCTCCTTCATGACCTCGTTACTGCCGGCATAGATGCGCTGGACCCGGCTGTCGCGCCACAGCCGCGCGATCTCGTACTCGTTCATGTAGCCGTAGCCGCCGAACAGCTGCAGGCAGCGGTCGACGACCTGGTTCTGGGTATCGGTCGTCCACTGCTTGAGCCCGGCGGCGTCCTCGGGCGAGAGGTCGCCGGCGAGGTGCTCCACCACGGCCTTGTCGACGTAGGCCTGGGCGACCTCGCACAGCGTCTTGACCTCGGCCAGCTCGAACCGGGTGTTCTGGAAGCCGCCCAGGGTCTGACCGAAGGCCTGGCGGGAGCGGACGTAGTCGACGGTCAGCCCGAGGGCGCGCCACATCACGCCGGTGGCGGCAACGCCCGCGCCGAGGCGCTCCTGCGGCAGGTTGCGCATCAGGTAGCCGAAGCCCCTGCCCTCCTCGCCGAGCAGGTTCGTCACCGGCACCCGCACGTCGCGGAAGAACAGCTCCGCGGTGTCCTGCGAGCGCTGGCCGACCTTGTCGAGGTGCCGGCCGCGCTCGAAGCCGGGCATGCCGTCCTCGACGACGAGCAGGCTCACGCCCTTGTGCCGCTGCGCCGGGTCGGTCTTGACCGCGACGACGGCCTTGTCGAGCAGCAGCCCGTTGGTGATGAACGCCTTCGTGCCGTTGACGACGTAGACGTCACCGTCGCGCAGCGCGGTGGCGCGGATCGAGGCGACGTCGCTGCCCGCGCCCGGCTCGCTGATGGCCAGGCCCCAGATGGTGTCGCCGGTGACCGAGCCTGGCAGCCAGCGGGCCTTCTGATCCTGGTTGGTCAGGTCGATCAGGTAGGGCGGCATGACGTCGTTCTGCAGGCCGAACCCGAGGCCGGCGCTGCCGGTCGCGTAGATCTCCTCGGCAAGCACCTGGGAGTAGCGGTAGTCCCGCACACCCTGGCCGCCGAACTCCTCGGGCGCCTCCCAGAGCAGCATCCCGGCGGCGCCGGCCCGCCGCCAGACGTCGCGGTCGACCTGGCCTGCCCGTTCCCACTCCTCGACCCGAGGTGCGCACTCCTTGACGAAGAACGACCGGCACAGGTCGCGGAACGCCTCGTGCTCCACCTCGAAGTGCCTGCGCTGCACGGTGTCCGCCTCCTGGGGATACACGGGGCCCCGACGGGGGCGGGTGGCGCGGGACACCATGAGCACCCCGGCGTCGGCCCTTCTGGCCACACCCCGCGAGGTTCGATAAGATGCACTTGTAGTAATTAACTATCTCATTGCGGCTTCACTGGCACCAGTCCACCAGTCGGGCCGGAGTCGTACGGGCGTGAGCCCGGTCACCACCGCCCCACCTGTGACACGCGACCTGGAAGGACGGCCCGATGTCCGACCTGTACACGGACTTCCCCAGTCTTCGGCTTGAGCGGCCCGAGCCCGGCGTCCTCGAGCTCGTCTTCGACGGCCCCGGCCTGAACTCGGTGAGCCCCCGGATGCACCGCGACCTAGCCGAGGTCTGGCGGGTGATCGACCGGGATCCCGACACACAGGTGGTCGTGGTCCGCGGCGAGGGCCGCGGGTTCTCCGCCGGCGGCAGCTTCGACCTGCTCGCCGAGATGACCGGCGACTACTCCACCCGCACCCGGGTCATGCGCGAGGCCCGCGACCTCGTCTACAACGTCATCAACTGCTCGAAACCGATCGTGTCGGCCATCCACGGCCCGGCCGTCGGCGCGGGCCTGGTCGTCGGCGTCCTCGCCGACGTCTCGATCGCGGCCAAGACCGCCCGGATACTCGACGGCCACACCCGCCTGGGCGTGGCGGCGGGTGACCACGCGGTCATCAGCTGGCCGATCCTCGCCGGGATGGCCAAGGCGAAGTACTACCTGCTCACCAACGACACCCTCACCGGCGCCGAGGCCGAGCGGATCGGGCTCGTGTCGCTGGCCGTCGACGAGGCCGACCTGCGCGAGACCGCGCTCGGCGTCGCGCGCAAGCTGATGGCCGTCTCCCCCAGCGCGGTCCGCTGGACGAAGTACGCGCTGAACAACTGGTACCGCGCGATGGGCCCGAGCTTCGACGCGTCGTTGGCGCTGGAGTTCTACGGCTTCGGTGGGCCCGATCCGGTCGAGGGCATGGCGGCGATCCAGGAGAAGCGCCCCGCGCGGTTCACCGGCGCGACCGGCGACGACGACACCCCGCCGGCCAGCTGAGCCGGCCATGACGACCACGTCCGAAGGGCGCCCCGGCCCGTCCGGCGCCGGCCAGGGTGGCGCCGGGCCAGGTCGCCAGGTCCGCGTGCCCAAGGCCGGGGAGCTGGTCGCGAGCCAGGTACGCGGGAGGATCGTGCGAGGCGAGCTCGCCGAGGGCACCATGCTCCCGTCGGAGTCGGTCCTGATGACGCAGTTCGGCGTCTCCCGGCCGACGCTGCGCGAAGGATTTCGCATGCTCGAGGCCGAGGGCCTCATCACCGTGCTGCGCGGGTCCCGTGGTGGCGCCCGGGTCCAGGTGCCCAGCCCCGCGGCGCTCGCCCGTCAGGCGGGCGCCGTGCTGCAGCACCGCCGAGCCCGGCTGAAGGACGTCTTCGAGATCCGCACGCTGCTGGAGGGCCAGGCCGCGGCCCGGCTCGCGGCGGCCCGTACCGCGGCGAAGGTGGCCCGGATCGAGGAGCTGCTCGCCGCGGAGGCACACGCGCACGACGCCGGCCGCCACAACGACTTCCTCACCGCCGACCAGGACCTACACCTGGGCCTGGTGGAGCTCGCGGACAGCCCCACCCTCAGCCTGCTGGTGCGGATGCTCTACGCCGTCGTCGAGACGGCCAATGTCTCGTCGACGTCCGTCGCGCCGCCGGACACCCATGCCGCCCTGCGCGAGCGCACCCACCGGAGCCACCGGAGGCTGGTCACGCTGTTGCGGGACGGGACGGCCGGCGAGGTCGAGGCCTACTGGACCCGCCACCTGGAGTCGGTGAGCACGTTCCTGCTCACGGGCATCCCGGCCGAGACCGCCGTCGACCTGATGAGCTGAGCGACCGCACCCCCTAGCAAGACCGCCAAGCAAGCACGATGATTTAGCGCTATCGGAGGCGGTCGCCGGCCGGGTGGGCAGCCAGCTGGCACCCGGCCCGGACACGGCGGCCGCATTCCGACGCAGACGACGCGGGAGGACCCAGGATGAGGTTCATCGTCGCCGACGAGCAGCCGCCACG
Organism: Pseudofrankia coriaricola; assembly: GCF_032027725.1. Classification (NCBI taxonomy): domain Bacteria; kingdom Bacillati; phylum Actinomycetota; class Actinomycetes; order Frankiales; family Frankiaceae; genus Pseudofrankia; species Pseudofrankia coriaricola. Next base: position 36,140 of record NZ_JASNFO010000038.1, read on the forward strand.
GCTCTTACTGGAGGCGGCCGCCGCCTACTCGACCCACTGCTGCGCGGGAGTGCTCGACCTGCGGCGCGACCGGGCCGGCTACTGGCAGGCGACGCTCATCCACGAGCTCGACTGCCTGGACCCCGATGTGGCGCCGCGGACCGGGGAGCCCGCACGCGACGGCGAGCCGGTGGCCGCCCACCGGGCCGACCGGGCCGCGCGCCCCCCGTCGCGGCGGCCCGCCGCCCGGCCCGCCCGGATCGGACGCCGTCGCGGCCGCGCCACCGGGCCGGGCTGACAGTCAGGACGGGGGCCACATCACCCACCCAAATTAGATAAATAATCTATCTTTATCTCATGGACCTGCGCTATCCGCCCGACGTCGAGGCCTTCCGCGCCGAGGTGCGCGCCATCCTCGCCGAGGAACTCCCGGCGGACTTCGCCGGCCTCGGCGCGATCGAGGACCGGACCGCCGCGGAGGATTTCGTCGAGAGCTGGCGGGCGACGCTGTACCGACGCGGGCTGCTCGGGGTCACCTGGCCCGTCGAGTACGGCGGCCGAGGCCTTTCCCGACTGCACCAGGTCGCCCTCGTCGAGGAGCTGGCCCGCGCCGGCGTCCCCTATGGGGCGCCGTACGACACCTATGCGATCAAGATGCTGGGCTCGACCCTGCTGCGCTTCGGCACACCCGCGCAGAAGGAGCGGTTCCTGCCCCGGATCCTGTCCGGCGAGGAGCACTGGTGCCAGGGCTACTCCGAGCCCGAGGCCGGCTCCGACCTCGCCGCGCTGCGCACCCGGGCCCATCTCGAGGGCGACGAGTGGGTCGTCACCGGGCAGAAGATCTGGACGTCGCACGCCTTCCACGCCGGCTGGATCTTCATGCTCGCCCGCACCGACCCCGATGCCGCGCGCAACCGCGGGATCAGCTTCCTGCTCGTCCCGATCCACCAGCCCGGCATCGAGATCCGGCGCATCCGCCAGATGACCGGCGAGAGCGAGTTCTGCGAGGTCTTCGTCACCGAGGCGCGCACGGCCGCCGAGAACGTCGTCGGCGCGCCCGGTGAAGGCTGGAAGGTGGCGACCGCGCTGCTGGGCCACGAGCGCGGCGAGGAGGCCGCCACCAACCCGATCCTGTTCCGCTCCGAGCTCGACCGGCTGATCCGGCTGGCCCAGCAGGACGGCAAGGCCGGCGACCCGGTGGTCCGCCAGCGGCTCGCCGACGCCGTCGCCCGGGTCGAGGTCATGCGCCACCTGGGCTACCGGATCCTCACCGGCCTGGCCCGGGGCGGCGAGCTGGCCGCGACGGCGTCGGTCGCCAAGCTGTACTGGAGCGAGTACCACCAGCGGGTGACGGACCTGGCCGAGGACATCCTCGGCCTCCGGGGGCAGGTGCTCCAGGGCCGCCCGCCGCTGCGGGCCTACCGGGCCGACGACCCGGGCGTGCCGTCCAGCTCGACCGCCTCGTGGGCGGGTGCCTGGATGGCGGCGCGCTCCGGCACCATCTACGCCGGCGCCTCCGAGATCCAGCGCAACATCATCGCCGAGACGATCCTAGGCCTGCCCCGCGAGCCCCGCCCGACCTGAGCGGAAAGACGAGGTGGGGCGACCCTGGGGACCGCAAGAGCGGGCACGCCACCGCGGGTGAGTCCAACCAGGAGTTCGGTTCCCGTAACGGGGCGGACACCGGATCGTCGCGGCAGTCACCGCCAGGGCGGACGAACGGAGGCGAACGCTTATCGCCATCTTCCCCAGTTGGCGGTTGTTGGGCGCCACTTTCCGTGCCGACGAGCGAGGCGGTTGCGTCACCGTCTGATCATCAAGCCGCCGACGCTCGGTGCGCCCGACTCCTCACAATGCAAGGGCGCCTTCCGCGGCACCCACAGGAACCCCTTAAGTGCGGCCTGGTCGTCCACCGGCAGCCGGTCCGGATAGAGGAACCGGCGCCCCCACGCGGGGGCCAGCGGCGCCAGATGTCTGCACAACTCCTCGCCAAGCACCTCGTCGCGCTCGGCACCAACCTAACCACGGCGACATGCCCGTTCTGGGGTAACACACCGCAGCTGACCGGTCTCTGTGGACGAGGTCAAAGTTACGTTCCGATGTCGCCGAAGTATCCCGGATGGGGTCCGCTCAGCGGACCACGGGCATTGCTGCGACGGTGAGGGCGCGGCTATACCTCTGTGAACTCCGGCAAACAGCCAGGTTGACCGGCGGCACCCTAGCGGACGGGGTAATGGTGAGTGACCTCAACAACGTGGTGAGAGCGGACGACGCGGCGCGGTCCGGCGGGCTTCGCATCGTGTTCCGGGACCTCGGCATCGGCTTTGGCGGCTATCAGGCGGTCAGCGGCATCAACCTCGAGATCGAAGACAGCGAATTTGTCTGCCTGCTAGGCCCCAGCGGCTGCGGAAAGTCGACTTTGCTCATGGCGCTCGCCGGGTTTGTCGCACCCAACCGCGGCTCTATCCGACTGGGCGACAGCGAGGTGACCGGCCCCAACCCGGAGTGCGGCGTGGTGTTCCAGGGCACTGAGGCGCTGTTCGACTGGCTGACGGTCCGGCGGAACGTGGCGTTCGGCCCGCGGATGCGCGGCGTGCCGCGTGCCCGGCAACGGGAGATCGTCGACGAGTTTCTCGGACTGGTGGGCCTACGGCACACCGCCGACCACTTCCCGAACCAGCTGTCGGGTGGCATGCGGCAACGGGTCCAGCTCGCGCGGGTACTGGCCAACCAGCCCCGGGTGGTGTTGATGGATGAGCCGTTTGGGGCCCTGGACGCGCAGACCCGGGAGGTCATGCAGGGGGAACTGGACCGGATCTGGCAGACCCACCGCAGCACCGTCGTGTTCGTCACCCACGACATCGACGAGGCGATCCTGCTGGCCGACCGGGTGGTCGTGATGTCGGCCGGCCCGGAAGCCCGGATCAAGAGCAGCTACCGAGTGGAGCTGCCCCGTCCCCGCCAGGAGGACAGTGCCGCCTTCACGGACCTGCGCCGCCGCCTGCGCCAGGACATCGGCGACGAGGTGCGCGCCTCGCTGCGGGTGCAGGGCGCGGATATTGAAGGAGCGGCGGCATGACCGACATGGCACGCAGCACGGTCAGCCTGGCGCCATCGAGAACCCGTCCGCGCGGCGGTGGCCACGTCATATTGCGGGCGGCGGCGCCCACCGTCCTGACCGTGTTGCTCGGGCTGGGTGTCTGGGAACTGGTCGCCTGGTGGTACGGCCCGGCCCTGGCCGCCACCCCGGCGCAGACCCTGCGGGCGGGCGTGGATCTTGCACGGGACGGAACCCTCGGCGACGCCGTACTCGCCTCGGTCCGCCGCATCCTGCTGGGCTGGGGGCTCGGGGTGGTCGTTGGCGCCCCGATCGGCATCCTGATGGCGCGGGTCGCGACGATCCGGCGGCTGCTCGACCCTTACATCGAGTTCTTTCGCTTCGTCCCGCCGATCGCCTTCGTCACGCTGACCATCGTGTGGTTCGGCATCGGCGAGACGTCGAAGATCGTGCTGATCTTCTATACGTCGGTCTTCATCGTCACCATCAACACGATCGCCGGCGTGCTGGCGATCGACGAGTCAAAACTTCGGGCCGCCGTGAGCCTCGGGGCCAACCGCTGGCAGGTGTTGCACGCCGTCGTGTTGCCCGCGACAGTGCCGCACATTGTCACCGGCGCGCGGCTGGCCATGGGCAACAGCTTCCTGACCATCGTGTCCGCTGAAATCGTGGCCGCGGACAACGGCATCGGCGCTCTGATCTGGCAGTCCCGCAACTACGGCCGGGTGGACTGGATCTTCCTTGGCATTATCGTCCTCGGCGTGCTCGGATTTACCTGCGACCGTTTGATCCGCATCGTGGCCGGCCGCCTGTTGCGGCGTTACGGCGTGAAGGTGTGACCTCGCCGCCACACGCCGGCGGCCTACCTGTTGTCCCCACTGCGGCGTCGCGGTGAGCCATCCCCACTGAAGGGCAGTTTGTCATGTTTCGCGAGAATTTCGAGCCGCGGAGCCGCCCGCCGCGGGCGGCCCGGTCCGGTCGACTCTACCTGACGGCGGTTATCGGATTGGCGGCCACGCTCGTGCTGGCGCTGAGCGGTTGTGGTCGCCCAGCCTCCGGATCCAGCGACGCGCAGCCCCTGGTCCGGATCGCGGTCGGGGTGGACGCCGCCTTTGCGCCCTTCTACGTCGCCAAGCAGGAGGGCCTGTTCACCAAGGCCGGCCTCAATGTCGAGCTCACCCAGACCGAGGGTGGGCCGGCGCCCACCCAGACCGTGATCGCCGGCGCCGCCCAGCTCGCCGGCAACTCCGACGCCACGATCCTTCCGCTGATGGCCAAGGCGCCCGACCTCCGGGCGGTGGCGGTGTTCCAGGAGTCGTCGAAGTACCTCAAAGTAGTGCTCGGCAAGGGGATCACCGACCCGCATCAGATCAAGAAGATGGCGGTCGCGCCCGGGCTGTTGACCCTGTCCACCGTGCGTTACCTGGAGAGCAAGGGGATCGACCGTGCCTCGGTTCAGTTCGTCAAGGCCGGGCCGCCGGACTTCCCGACGCTGCTCAGCAAGGGCGAGGTGGACGGCTACGTGGCCTTCGATCCCTGGGTGACCCGAGGAGTCGAGGCCGGTGGCCATGTCACCGAGACGATTGGCGACTTCGGCGTGAAGTACGTCCAGTGGATCGTGGCCGATCGGACGTGGCTGGACGCGCACACGGACCTCGCCACAAAGATCATCAAGGTGATCGGGGAGGCGAGCGAGATTGTCACCACGCAGCCACAGCGCGCCGCTGACGCCACCGAGAAGGAAGTGAAGATCCCAGCCGACCAGACAGTCAAGGTGCTGCCAGAGATTACCTTCGCGGTCCGCGACTTCACCAAGGAGGACCTGGTGAGCTCCCGCGAGATCGTGACCTTCTTCCAGCAGGAGAAGCTGATGGACTCGTCGCCTGACATCGACCGGGCAATCCTCAAGGGCTGGTTCACCAAGAATTCGACCTGATCTGATCTGGGCGGTACCGGCCCGGTCGCCCGCGCCCGGAGCGAACCGGGCCGGTTGTCCCCGACAAGACAGGATCCGGAGAAACAGTGACCTCGCTATCCACGTCCACTCTGCGCGTGCTGGATCTGACCGACGACCTCGCGTTCCAGGCTGCTCGGCTCCTCGTCGGGCTGGGGGCCGACGTCATCCGCGTCACCGACCGTCCGGCGGTGCCCCTCGGAACAGCGGACCACCTGCACTGGCACGCCGGAAAGCGCGTCTGCCGGTCCGCCGATCTGGAGACGGTCCTGGTCAGGCTGCTGCCCGACGCCGACATCGTCCTCGAGTCCGGTCCGGTCACCACGTTGCGGACACTGGGCCTACGAGACGCCGACCCGGATGCGTGGAGCCGGGTGTCACACGTCGTCGTCACGCCGTTTGGCCTCACCGGGCCGAGAAGCACCTGGCTGGCCGATGACCTCGTCGCGACCGCAGCCGGGGGCATGGCCTGGCTCGGCGGCGACCCAGGTCAGGCACCGCAGCCACCACCCCGACAGCAGGCCACCCAGCTGGCCGGGACCCACGCCGCCATCGCGGCGCTGCTCGGGCTCGTCGCCCGCCGGCGCACCGGCCGGGGGCAGCTGGCCGACCTCTCGGTACAGGAGGCCGTGGCCGCCACGCTGGAGACCGGCGCCATCTCGTGGATCCACGCCGGCACGGTCCCCGGCCGTACCTCCGGCGTGTACGGGCACGTCGCCCATCGGGTCTTCGCGGCGTCGGACGGCTATCTCGCCGGCGGCTACTCCGGAAGCAACCGGATGTGGGACGACCTGCTCGCCTGGATGGACGAACAGCGCGCGGCCGAGGACCTCACGGAGCCGCGGTGGCAGGATCCCGTGCTGCGCTGGGAGCGGCGTCCGCACGTCGACGACGTTGTCGGCCGATTCGTGGCGCGGCACACCGCTGAAGACTTCAGCCAGGAGGCGCGCCGCCGTTCGCTTCCCTGGGCTGAGATCGTCTCACCCGCTCGTCTCCTGGAGAACCCGCAGCTTCGCGACCGCGAGTTCCTCGTCGACATCGAGACGTCCGTGGGACGGGTGGCCGACGTCGGGTTCCCGTTTGCCTCCCGGGCGCTCCCGCGCCCGGTCCGACTCGATGAGCCCCAGCACGTCGGCGCCGACGTTCGATGGCTCGACGGTCCCGAGGCAAGTCCGCACGGCCCGCCGCGGATCAGGCGGCGGCTGGTCAGCAACCGGCCCGGCGACGACAAGGCCGGCGGCGCGCCCGGGCAGGCCCTGGACGGAGTGCGGGTACTGGACCTCACCTGGGTGCTCGCCGGGCCATACATGACAAAGATCCTCGGTGAGCACGGAGCGGACATCATCAAGGTCGAGTCGGCCCATCGCCAGGACCCGACCCGATTCGCTCCCTCCATGCGCCTGCGCCCCGGCGCCTCCCACGACGACAGCGGCTACTTCATCAACTTCAACCGCGACAAACGGAGTCTCGCCCTCAACCTCCGCAAGCCGCGCGCGCAGGAGATCCTGCGACGGCTCGCCGCAGAGGTCGACGTCGTGGTCGAGAACTTCAGTCCTGGCGTCCTCGCCCGCTGGGGCCTTGCCTATCCAGAACTAAGCAAGATCAACCCGGACGTCATCCTGGTGTCCATGGCGGGCGTCGGACAGACCGGGCCCTGGCGTCCGGCAGTCACGTTCGCCGACACCCTGGCGGCCATGTCGGGGCTGACCTACGAGACCGGCGGCGAGGGCCGGGCTCCCCAGGGACTCACCTTCGGCCTCGGGGACATGGTGGCCGCGAACGCCGCCGCGCTGGCGGCGCTGGAGCTGCTGTATGCCGGCCACGGCGGGCACGTTGACCTCTCCCAGCTCGAGGCCATGGCCGCACAGCTCGGACCGGCCCTCGTCGAGAGCAGGCTGGGAGGCACTCGGCGTCACGCCGTCCTGCCCGACGTCTTCCGAACTCGCGGCGACGACCGCTGGATCGCGATCGGTTCGGCGGCGCCGGAACTTCTCACCACCGCCCTGAAGATCGAACGCGAGGCCGACGAGCATACCGATTTCGCCCGCATGATCAGTACCGCGGTGGCGGAGCGCGACGCCGACGAACTCGCCGCGCAGCTACAACAGCTGGGAGTCCCGGCCTACCCGGTGCGAGACGGGCGCGACCTGGTGGAGGCCGACGAGCAGCTGGCGGCTCGGGGCTTCTACGTCGACCTCGAACACCCACTCGTCGGGAAGGTGGCACACGAGGGGGTCGTCGCCCATCTGAGCGAGACACCCGGCGCCATCCGGCGGCCAGCCCCCCTGCTCGGCCAGCACACCGACGAACTGCTGGTCGAGCTGCTCGGCCTCGGCCCGGACGAGCTGCGAACTTTGCACGACGAAGGGGCGCTGGAATGACACCGTCGAGCACCGAGACCGAGACCGGTACCAGTCCAGTCCGGCAGGAGGCGGGATTCCGGATCGAGCGCCGCGGGCCCGTGGCCACCCTGGTGATCGACCACGGGCCGGTGAACATCGTCGATCCGGGCCTCATCGCGCGACTGATCGAACACCTGCCCGCCATCACCCAGGACCCAGCAGTGCGCTGCATCATCGTTCGCGGCAAGGGAAAGATCTTCGTCGGCGGGGCCGACATCTCCGTCATGCGGCGCCTGGACCCCGACATCTACCAGGCGATGCGCCGCTGGGTTGACGTCCAGCGCATGCTGGAGCTGGCCGCCAAGCCGGTCATCGCCGCGCTCAATGGTCATGCCCTCGGCGGCGGCGCGGAGCTGGCCCTCGCCTGCGACCTGCGCATCCTGAAGGCGGGTGCGACATTCGGGTTTCCGGAGTCCAACCTGGGGATCTTCCCGGGCGCCGGCGGATCGCAGCGGCTGCCCCGGCTGATCGGCCCGCACCGGGCGAAGCGCCTGATCATCGACGGCACCCGGCTCGCCGCCGAGGAGGCGCTCGCCTGGGGCCTGGTCGACATGGTGGCGGGAGACGACTTCGACGCCGTGGTCGACCGCGAGGCCGACCGCCTCGCCTCGCGGCCCACGGCAACCATCGGTCTGATCAAGCAGGTCATCGACCAGGGGTGGGGACTGCCCATGGACGAGGCGATGGCGGTCGAGGAACAGCACGTCCTGCGGAACCTTGAGCTGGCGGACGCCGCCGAGGGCCTCCAGGCCTTCCTGGACAAACGGCCCGCCCGCTTCACCGGCCGCTGACCGCGAGCATCAGTTGATCAAACCGGTGGCCGCGACGTTGCGGGTTACCGCGGTCAGCGCGGCGGCGAACTTGTTGACGTCGGCCCGGAAAGCCGGGGCGGTGATGGAAAGGGCGGCGAGAAGCAGGCCGCTGCCGCCGAAAAGCGGCACGGCGACCGAGCAGTAGCCCGTCCTCGTCTCCTCGTGCTCGGTGGCATGGCCATTCGCGCGCACCCTGCGTAGCTGCTCGGCGAGAACTCCGGGAAGGACGATCGTCGAGGGTGTCATCCGCCGCAGGCCCGTGGCAACGACGTCGTCGAGCAGCGTCGGTGGGTTGTAGGCGAGGAGCACCTTGCCGGTCGCGGTGCAGTGCAGCGGCATCCGGCCGGCGATCCGTGACGGCCGCGTGGTCTGCCGCACACCGGTGATCTTCTCGAGGTACAGCACCTCCAGGCCGTCGAGAACGGCCAGGTGGATGGTCTCCCTGGTCGCGAAGTGCAGACTCTCCATGAACGGACGAACCGCGTCCCGCAGGACCCGGAAACGCGGGACCCGGCTGCCGAGCTCGAACGCCCGCATCCCCAGCCGGTACTCCTGTCCGGACCGCTCCAGCATCCCCCAGCTGAGCAGCTCCTGGGCAAGGCGATGGACCGACGCCTTGGAGATGCCGGTGCGGCGCGAGAGTTCTGACAGCGACAGGTCGACATCCTCGATCTGGAACGCCTCGAGGATCAGGCGCGCCTTGCCCAGCACGCTGTTGGCCCCATCGCCGAGGCCCTCGCCGTACCCGCTCGAGCGCATCTCTGTCACGTCAGTCGATCTCCTGCCGCGGCGGCACGTCCCCGTCAACCAGCCCTAGAACGGTGCGCACCAGGACCTCGGTCAGTCGGCGCATCTCGCGTAGGTCAACGAGGTTCATGCCCCGGGTGAAGTCGACCGGTCCGCCGTCCGGGGCGACCACGACCTTGGGCATCCCCACGCGAGCCGTCGGAACGCCCCGCATACGCAGGATGTTGGCGTCGGTGGCCCCGCTGTTCGCCAGGACCCGCTCGTGCCGCGCACCGGCGACCGCTTCCCAGGCCGCGACGGCGGCCCGGACCACGGGGGCGTCCGGCGGGGTCCGGCTCGCCGGGATGGCCGCCACCTGCTCGACCCGAAGGTCCGCGCCGAGCTCGCGCCCGATCCGGGCCAGTTCGCGAGCCACTTCCCGCACCACCCCCGGCGGTGTCTGCTGCGTCGTGATGCGCAGGTCCAGCCGTATCCGCACCATTGCCGGGGTCGAGGCCGCCAGTCGTTCGAAGCCGCCCTGGATGGACGAGACGACCCCCTGCGGCTTCATTGTGGCGTGCTCGTGCCGGCCTGCGTAGCCCTCCAACCAGGACTCGAGCCGGCTGGCGACCTCACCGGCGACGGCCACCGCGTTGCGGTACGGCAGCCGGTGGCGGCTGCCGACATAGGTGTGGATGCCGGGGACGAGGACGTCCAGCCACACCAGGCCGACCTCCTCGTGGGACACATGCCAGCCCGGCTTGGCGATCACGGCATGGTCCGTGGTGAATCCCCGCTCGAGCAGGAAGCCGGCACCCACGCCGTGGCCGGTGTTGGCCCGGCCGCTGGCGCCGGCCCCGTCGACGGCGAAGCTGGGCATCCCGCCGGCCCCGAACCCCGCGACCACGTCACCCGGCAGCGCGACACCGGCGGCCGCCAGGGCCTCGCATGCGACCATGACGCACGCCGCGTGCCCCTTCGGGTTCCCGGCGCCCAGACCTTCCACCAGGTGACCGTGCACGGTTGCCCGCGCCAGCATGTCCGTGCGCATGACGGGCCCGGCCCAGGGCAGGTCCCGCTCGGGGTCACCGGTCGTGAACGTGTCCAGCGGCGCGTACAGGAGAACGGAGGGCCCGTCCCCTCGACCCGGGAGGACGCCGACCGCGTTCGCCTGCCACGGGTCGAGGCGCTGTATCCGCGTCGTCAGCCCACGGCCCGCCAGTTGCGACGAGATCCACTCGGCCAGCGGAGCTTCGTGACCGGTCGGGCTCGCGATGCCGACGACACCGCGGACGGCTTCCTCGAGGAGGTCACGGGTGGCGAACTGCATGACCCGGGCGACGAGCTTGTCGTCCGGTCCGGTCCGCGCCGTCATGGGACGCTCTCTCCACGCTCAACGCCCCTGGCCAACAGCTCGGCCGAGGCCAGGAACCGGACCGACACGGGCCGGAGGTCGCCGATGGTTCCCGTGAAGGTGTCGCCCTCGGCGATCGGCACCATGGGGCCGAGGGCGCCAGTGAGGACGGTCTCGCCCGCCCGCAGCGGCACTCCCTGGGCCTGGGCCGTCGCTGCCAGCCAGGCGAGAGCGTGCAGCGGGTCGCCCAGGCATGCCGCACCGGTGCCGGCGGAGACGACCGTGCCGTTCCGCCGCAGCTCCATCTCCATGGTCCGCAGGTCACGGTCCCCCAGCTGCTGGTAGTCCGAGGAAATCACGTACACGCCGGACGACGCGTTGTCCGCGATCGTGTCGACGATCGTGATGTCCCAGCCTTCGATGCGGCTGTCCACGATCTCGAGCGCGGCATGGACGGTCCCGACCGCCGACCTGACGTCCTCGAGGGTCAGGTCGTCGCCGTCCAGGTCGGCGCGCAGGACCACGGCCAGTTCGGCCTCGATCAACGGCTGCAGCAGGCGGCTGGTCGCGACCGCCGCACCATCGTTGACGTGCATGGTGTCCAGCAGGACCCCGGAGTTGGGCTGGCTCACGCCAAGCTGGCGCTGCACGGCGGGTGAGGTCATCCCGATCTTGCGCCCCACCGGCCGGGCACCGCTGATGAGCTGGAGCTCGGTGACGTGACGCTGGACCGCGTACGCCGTGTCCAGGTCCATCTCGTCGATCAGGTCACGGACGGGAGGGCACGGTCGCCGCAGCGACCCGGCCAGGCGTAGCCGCTCCGAGGCCTGCTGGACCACGGCAGGGACCGTGCTGGGAGCTGCCATTTTCCACCTCGTTCATCGGACTGGCTCATCGGACTCGTTCGTCGACGTCACTCAAGGGCAGGTGGGACGATCACGGCGCGACCTCCGACCCGGCCGGCGGCGAGCAGATCGATCGCCCGGCCCGCTTCCTCCATCGGGAAGCTCTCCACGCCCAGGGTCAGGTCGCCGCTCACGAGCATCTCCGCGAGCGCGTGAGCGTGTTCGCGGGCCGCGACTTCGCGCCGAATCATGTTGACGGGCAGCAACGCGACATCGTCGAGCAGCCAGTTCGGAAGATGGATGTCGATGTCGGTACCGGCCACGTACCCGACGAGTACGGCCCGGCCACCGGGGCGGACCCACGTGCAGCGGCCCGGCAGGTCGGCGCCCCCCACCGTGTCGACGAGAAGTGTCGCGGTGCGGTCCTTCGCCAGGGCTGCCAGCCGATCGGCTTGATCAGCCGCGATCGCCTCGGCGCCCGGGGCCACAAGCCCGCGCTGCTCCTCCCGGGCGACCAGGCCGATCACCGAGCACCCGGCTCGCAACGCGAGCTGCACCACCATCGACCCGACCGCACCGGCCGCACCCGCGACGACCACCACCTCGTCGCTGGTCTTCTCGACCCCCTCGACACCCCAGGCGCCGATCCGGCCCACCTCGTGCAGGGCGACGTGGGCCGTCGTGGTCGGAACGAAGAAGCAGGCCCCGAGTTCGGGCGACAGGCCCTCCACCGCCGGAACGAGCGTCTTCGACCTGGTGACGACATACTCGGCCCAGGTGCCGCCGCGGATCAGGCCGAGGCCGCCACCGCGCAGGAGGACGCGGGTGCCGGGCTCGAGCGCATCGGACTCGACCACGACGCCGCAGCCTTCGACCCCGCCGACGTAGGGCAGCTCGGGCTTGATGGTGAAGTTTCCGCTGGCCACGGTGAGATCGAGGTGGGCGACGGCCGCCGCCTCGACCCTCACCAGGGTTTCGCCCTCGCCTCGTCGCGGTACCGGTACGTCGTCCACACGCAGGGGACCTCCCCACCCGTGGACGCGCACGGCGCGCATCGTCTGCCCGGTCATGACACCGCGGGATGCTTGGCGAGGAACTGGAGGCTGAGGTCGTTGTAGCGGTCGGCCTGTTCGTGCTGCGGCCAGTGCCCGCACTCGTCGAAGAGCACGAGTTCCGAGCCGGCGATCGCCTCATGCATCGCGTTCGCCTCCGGCACCTCGCCGAACGGGTTGTTGCGGCCCCACACGACCAGCGTCGGCACGGTGATCTGGGCCAGGTCCTCGGGTTGCAGAAGGTTGCGCAGCCGGGTCTGGAGGTCCTGCAGGCACAGCAGGTTGTCGAGGTTGGCGACGAAGTCGGGCTGGTGGTAGATCGCGTGTCGAACCGCGACAAGCTCCTCGGTCGCATCCGCGGGATCGTTCATCAGCAGGCGCAGCCGACTACGGGTGATGTCGACATCGTCCGATTCGACCGCTCTACGCGTGCTGGTGCGGATGCGTGCCATCACCTCCGGATTGGCCACCGTCCCGCCGGCGCAGAGCAGTTGCAGCGAGGCGACCCGGTCGGGATTGTCCATCGCCGTGCGGGCACCGACCCAGCCGCCCAGAGATTCACCGACAATGTGCGCCTTCTCCACCCCGACGGCGTCCAGATAGGCCAACAGGTGGTCGCGGTAACGCGGGATCTCATGGGGATAGTCGGGCTTTCCTGAATATCCGTGGCCGAGCATGTCGATGGCGTGGCAGGCGTAGCTGGCGGCGTGCGCACGGATGTTGCGCATGAACGCCTCCAGGTGACCGCTCGTGCCATGAAGGAAGATCACGGCCTCGCCGGAGCCGGCGCGCAGCGCGCGGGTCGGGATCCCGCCCGCACGCACCGTGGTCAGGCCGAAGTCGAAGCCGGCCAACTCTGTCCAGATGGTCCGGGCAACATCGTCAGTGGTCACGTTTTGCTCCATCATCCATGGGTGGACGCTCCAGGTGCCGCGCGATTCTGGTTGATGCGGTGCACCTGCGTGTTGCTGCGGGCCAGCAGCCTGGGCAGCGCGTAGGCAGCGGCGGCGCCGACGACGAGCAGGGCGAGGAGCTTCTTCATCGGTGTCCTGAACTGGCGGGAGGGATTCATGGGTGGTCGACGGAGCGGAGGAAGCCGTCCACCACGGCGTGGTATGCGGCGGGGCGCTCCTCCTGGAGATGGTGTGAGACGTGGTCCATGACGTGGAGACTCCCGCGCTTGACCATCCGCGCGAGCATCATCGGATAGTCGGGGGTGAGGAATGCGTCCTCGCGGCCCCACATGAACAGTGTCGGAGCCTCGATGAGAGCGAGTTCGTCGGTGAGGTCCTGCCAGTCGCCGCGCGGGGAGTCCGACCTGGCGGCGAGTTCGCGTTCGCCCTCGTCGAGGCTCTGTCGCCAGCGCATCTCGACGGTTTCCCCGGGGAGCCGGTCCGGGTCGTGCCACTCGAGCCTGCTGATGAGGTCACGCATCTTCTCCCGCGTCGGGCCCGTGCCGCCGTAGTAGACATCGCGCGCGTTCCGGCCGCGCCGGCCACCCTCAGGAAGCGGCGCCAGTGGCCCGTAGAACACCGGCATGCTGCCCGTGATCACGAGCGAGCGAACTCGTGCGGGGTGGCGGGCAGCCAGGCAGAGGGCGATGGTCCCGCCCCATGAGTTACAGATGAAGTCCGCGGTCCCGATTCCGAGAGCGTCCATCAGGGCGACGGTCTTCGCGGCATGGAAGTCCCACATGGGCCCGGAGATATGGCACTTCTCGGACTGTCCGTACTGCAGAATATCCACGATGACGCAGCGGCGGTCGACCGCGAAGTAGGGAGCGACCGGCCCGAAGTCGCTCCAGCCCGTGCAGCCCGGGCCTCCGCCGTGGAGGAAGATCGTGTCCGGCCCCGAGCCGAGCTCAAGATAGTGGTACTGGACTCCGCTGGCCGCGGCGAACCGGCTGGCGGGCATCGGGCCCGCGGCGGGCGAGGCGAGTCGGTCAGCGGCGTCGGTGGCAGTCTTCACAGGGATCCCCCTCCGCAGAGACGTTCGGACGGCTCGATGAGAGCGACGCCCATACCCGTCAGCCATTCGGGCATCGGCGAGTAGACCAGCGCCCGGCCGGGCTGGAAGCCCAGGGCGGACGCCATCACCAGCCAGGTCCGCAGCTCCTGGCCGCCGTTGCCGGCAACGGCCTCGATCTCGCCGCTGCTCATAGATGCGTAGCGGCGCAGCTGTCCTCGTTCCAGGTCGGCGAGGAACTGCTTGTCGAACTCGGCGCGGATAGCGGGTTGGGCCGCGACGATGATCTCGCGCCGCCGCTTGTCATAACGCTCCCACTGACCTCGGCCGTTGAGCCATGCCTCGACCAGGAACGCCTCGTCAGCGCCCGCTGGGGCACTCCAGTCACTCGGCCAGGGCAGCCGGTGCGACAGGCCGCCGGAGGCAATGACCACCACCCGCCTGTCGCCGCCGACGCGACCAGCCGCATTCGCGATGTTGCCACCCAGCTCGACGCACCGAGAAAGCTTCGGCAGCGGTGCCGCGAACACGTTCACCACCAGCGGCACTACCGGTATGTCGATGCCGTCCAGGAGGTACTGGATGGCATGCGACTGCCCGTGGTCGATCTGCAGCCGAGCGGAGACGGCGACCTCCGTGCCGGCTTCGACGAGCTCCGCCGCAAGGGATCTCGCGAACTCCGGGTCGGTCTTCTGCGGGCCTGCCGGCGTGCCGGCCTCACCCGACGCGATGACCTCACCGACGCCCATCGTGAAGGCCGGGATGAGGTCCAGCCAGAAACCGCGGAAGTGATTTGATCCGACGATGACAGCCACATCCGGTCGGACCCGCGCGATGTTGTCCCGGGCCGCCATGAGCGCCACCCGGAAAGCCTCGGCGCGATCAGTGTGCACGGCCTCGTCCCAATGCGTGTTCATCAGGGTGGAGTGGGAGGCGCCCACACCCAGCACGATCGACGACATCGAGGCCGTCAGCTCTCGCCCACGGTCCGCGCGCCGGATCGGTCCGCCGTCGCGACAACAGGGTCCAGGCCCTTCTCGCGCAGCGCCGCGAGGCGGTCCCTGGCGGTGTTGTCAGCGAGCTTGCGCCACTGCAGCAGCGAGTCGTCCGGACGGTAGAGCTTCTCCGGGGGCGCATCGGTCATCTCGACCATCCACTTGTCCTGCGCGGAGAACTGCCCGTGGAAGAGCCAGCGAACGGCGCCGAGATACTTGGCGTAGAACGGGAGCGTCCGGAGGCCCTTTTTGAAGTCAGCCAGGACGCCGACGTACAGGTGGTGGTCGCGATCCACCGACACATAGAACTCGTAGTGGATGAAGGTCGGGTAGACGATCCGCAGCATACCCGGCATACTCACGGACGCGAACCCGGGAAAGTCCTGCGCGGCGATCACCGGGTTCACCGCGCGGTGCGAGGTGGTGTTTCCGACGTTCTTCGTCTCCCTGGGTGGCTTGAGCTTGTACCAGGCCTGGCCCGACCAGCGACCCAGACCAGGAAACTCCGCTTCCCAGAACTGCTCCTGCTGGACGCGGTAGATCCAGCGGCCGCGCCGTACAATTTTGGTCGTGTTCCACACCGGCATTGGCTTGAACAGCCGCCACAGGGAAGTCCGGTGCAGGTACTTGGCATGGCCCTCGTCATAGCCGTTCTCGCACGCAAACCGCCAGTTACCCGGGCGAGGCTGGATACGAGCACCCACTACCGCCGCCTTCCCGACGAGCTCTTCCGGCAGTTGGTCGTCGATCGAGTGCGGTTCCTCGCCGTCACCGACGAAGACCCAGACCATGCCGAGGCGCTCCTCGACGTCGTATGTCGGCTGGGTGACCTTGCCGCAGATCGGCGACTGCGGGCCGTCGGTGATGGCGGCTTTGAGCTCGCCCGTCTCCAGATCGAACGTCCAACCGTGGTACACGCACGAGACGGTGCCCGGGAACTGCTTGTTGCCGAGACTCAGGGGCACCCCGCGGTGCGGGCAGCGATCCTTCATCCCGAAGACCTTGCCCTTGTCGCGGATCACGAACAGGTCCTCGCCGAGCAGGGTCACCTTGCGCGGCTTCTCGCCAACCTGGGAGGAGAAGCAGACGGGGTACCAGTAGCCGCGGAAGCCGGCCTCGGCAGCCTGGTAGTGCGGCCAGGTCGACCAGTCCTGACGTCCCGGGAGCTCGCCCGCCCGGTGTCCCGCGCCCCTCGTTCTGGGCGACCTGGCGGTGCGGGCCTCGGGCGCCTCGACCCTCGGGTGCACGGACTCGTTCATGTCTGCTCCACGTCTGGCTCACGGCAACGGACGCATGCGTCGAGTACACGACGTGCTGGATTCAGCGAGCAGACCACCGAGCGCGGAGCGAGGACAAGATCACTGGTTCGCCTGACGGAACCGAGGCCGACTCTCCGCCGCCCAGCCGAGTCACCCGTCTCAGGTTTCGTTCAGCGGTCCGGCTGAGGCGACCCGTTCCGAGCGGCGACCTACGTTCGGTCGCGAACGGCTCCATCCCATTCCGTCGTGCCGCCGCGGACGAGAGGTTCACCAGGCGGGTTCCGCTCGGCCAATGGGGAACCCCGGGTGACATCGCGCACGCGGCGCTCTTCCTGCTGGCGGCGGAGTCCGCCTGGACGACGGGCGCCGCCATCCACGTAGACGGCGGCTACACGGCCCATTGACCCAGCCCTCCGAACCGCGAACAGGAGCATGCGATGACCATCACGGCTTCCGCCGTCCCCCCCGCCGACTCACCTCGATCCTCGGGGCTACGGCGCGCGTATGCCGACACCCGGTTCGGTCAACTCCACTACGCCGAACAGGGCACAGGGGCCACGATGCTCCTGCTCCATCAGACACCGCGCTCACACGACGAGTTCCGGGAGGTACAGCCGCTCCTGGCGACCGGCCACAGAGTGATCGCGATGGACATGCTGGGGTTCGGAATGAGTGCTCCCCTGCCGCGGCCGCAGACTATTGAGCAGCTGGCGCAGGGAGCGTTTGCCCTGCTCGACGCCCTCGGCATCGCTTCTGCCGTCCTGATCGGGCACCATACGGGGGCGGTCGTAGCGGTCGAGATGGCGGCGAGCGCACCGGGGCGGGTCGATGCGCTGGTGCTGTCCTCCAGCCCGTGGACGAACGCGGACTACCGCGCGTCCCACGCCGACGGGCCGGGGGTCGACGCGGCCACGGTGGCGGAAGACGGCGCTCACCTCCTGGAACTCTGGTCGTTGCGACGGCCCTACTATCCCGCCGGCCGGCCGGACCTGCTCGACCGTTTCATCCGCGATGCCCTGGCCCCAGGGGTCGACCCCATGGAGGGGCACCGTGCCTGTGCCCGCTACCTCATGGAAGACCGGATCCCCCTCGTCACGGCGCCGGTCCTGCTGATCGGGGCCGAGGCGGACCCCTTCGCGCTCCCTGCTGTCGCCAAGCTGCAGGCGAATCTCGTCAACGCCCGCTCGGTCGACGTCACGGTCATTGAGGACGGCACCATCCCCCTGATGGAGCAGCAGCCCGAGCGGGTGGCTCAGCTTGTGACCGACTTCCTCGGCCGCTTGGGCTTCCTCGGCCGCTAGGGCTGTGACCACGGCGTCCACGCCATCGATCGGGCTACGTGGGCCGCGACCCACCCTCAGTCGTAGGCGCCCCGGCGAAGCGGGATGCTACCCGGCGAGCAGCTCGCGGACGGCCGCGGCGCCGGCGACCGCCTCCAGCGGGTCGTCGGCGACGGCGATCAGGCACACGTCGCGCGCGCCGGCGGCCGCATAGGGCGCGAGGAACTCCGCGACGTCCTCGGGCTGCCCGGCCGGGCACCAACGGGCGAACCGTTCGAAGGGCAGGGCGTACAGCCCCTCCATCTCGGCGGCCAGCGTCGCCGCGGCGCGTCGCGGGTCGTCGCCGAACCCGCACCAGACCTGTAGCCCGTGGCGCCAGGCGGGCGTCGCCCGCCCCGCGTCGGCGGCGATCGCCTCGACCTGCCGTACTGCCTCGGCGAACCGGGCGGCCGAGACCCAGACTCCGAGCCAGCCGTCGCCGTGCAGCGCGGCCCGGCGCAGCGCCGCGTCCGACCGTCCGCCGACGATGATCGGCACAGGTCGAACCGGCGCGGGGCGGACAGCCACTCCGGACAGCGTGAAGAACCGGCCGTCGTGGTTGACCGGCTCGCCGGTGAGGAGCCGACGCAGCACCGTCAGCGCCTCGTCGAGCCGGCGGCCCCGGGTGGCCGGGTCGACACCGAGCGCCTCCACCTCCCGTCGGTCCTCGCCGCCCACCCCCACGCCGAGGGTGAGGCCGCCAGGGGCAAGGGCGGCGACGTCGACGACCTGGCGGGCTACGGCGACGGGATGGCGCAGCGCCAGCTGGTAGACCGACACCGCCACCCGCGCCCGGCGGGCGAGCACGGCCAGGGCGGCGGCCTGGACGAGGCCGTCCCCGCCCTGCCCGCCGTGGAAGGTCACGTGGTCCCCCACGGCGAGCAGGTCCAGGCCGGCGGCCTCGGCACTGTCCACGGCCGCCCGCAGGCGGCCAGCGGCGAACAGGCCGCGCGGGACCCGCAGGCCCACGCGAAGGCCGCCCGGTGCCGCGCCGGCTGCGGCCGGCCTGGTCGACGTGGCCACCGGGTCAGGCCATCGTCAGGCCGCCGCTGACGGACAGAGTCTGGCCGGTCGTGTAGCCGGCGCCGTCCGACGCGAGGAAGACGACGGCTGGCGCGATGTCCTCGGGGGTGGCGATCCGGCGCATCGGGACCGCCTTCGCCAGGCCGTCATAGAGCTTCTGGCTGACGGCGGCGACCTGGTCGAGCAGCGCGGTGTCCGTCGGCCCGGGGCAGACGCTGTTCACCGTCACGCCGTGCCGGGCGACCTCGCGGGCCAGGGCCTTGCCGAAGGCGATCACTCCGCCCTTGGAGCCGCTGTAGACGACCTCGCCCGACGAGCCGACCCGGCCTGCGTCCGAGGCGATCATCACGACGCGACCCCAGCCGCGTTCCACCATCGCGTCGAGCACGGCCCGGGTCACCCGGATCGTGCCGAGCAGGTTCACCGAGACGATGCGGGCCCACTCTTCCTCGGTGGACTCGAGGAACGGCTTGATCACATCGACGCCGGCGTTGTTGACGAGGACCTCGACGGGGCCGAGAGCCCCCGTCACCCGTGCGACGGCGGCGCTGACGCCCGCCGCGTCGGTGATGTCGACGCCCACGCCGACCGCCCGGACGCCGTGGCGCTCGGCGAGCCCGGCCGCCACCTTCCCGGCCGCGTCGGCGTCGAGGTCGAGCACCGCCACGTCGTGGCCCGCCGCCGCGAGACCGTCCGCGATAGCCGTGCCGATCCCGCGCGCCGCGCCGGTCACCGCCGCCGTTCGACCCATCGTCGTTCCCCTCTCGTCTCGCCACCGCCTGGCTGGCCCCCCCGCTCAGCGCGGGCGGGCCAGCCAGGCGGCCAGACTTCCAACGAATTCGAATTAGTATGTTAATTTACCTGTTAGCGAGCGAAGAGGACCGCGGTCGGATCGCACCGGCTCGCATCGGCCCGAGCCGCGCATGGACGGAGGAGGTCACCGTTGGTGCCTGAGCCCCAGCTCCCGCCGGTCGTCGACCCGAAGGAGTTCGCCGGCCGGGTCGTGCTGGTCACCGCGGCGGCGGGCGGCGGCATCGGCGAGGCGACCGCGCGGCGGTTCGCCGCCGCGGGCGCGACCGTGGTCGTCACCGACGCGCACGCGCGGCGCACCGAGGCCGTCGCCGCGCGGCTGGCGCAGGAACACCGCCACGCCACCGTCGTCGGCCACCCGCTCGACGTCGGCAATCGTGCCGCGATCGACACGGTCGTCGAGGCCGTGCTCGCCGACCACGGCACGGTCGACGTACTGGTGAACAACGCGGCCTTCAACCGGATGGGCGGGCACTTCGACTACGACCCGGCCGACTGGGACCGAGCTCTCGAGATCAACCTCAGCGGGCCGTGGTACCTGTGCCGGCGGCTGCTGCCGGCGATGCGCGACCACCAGCGCGGGGTCGTCGTCAACGTCTCCTCCTACGCCCCCGACGTGGGCGGCAACGGCTTGGAGAGCCCATACGCGATCACCAAGGGCGGCCTGAACGTGCTGACCCGGTCGGTGGCCCACGAGGGCGGGCCCTTCGGGATCCGGGCCGTGACGGTGGCGATGGGGGTGGTCCGCGGCACCCGGTTCATCGACCAGCATCCGGAGATCCTCGAGGACCCGGGCAACCGTGGGCCGCTGCCGTGGATGCCGACAGTGGACGACATCGCCGAGACCATCGCCTTCCTCGCCAGCGACCGCGCCCGCTGCGTCACCGGCGAGTCGGTCAACGTGGCCAGCGGCGCCTACATGCGGGCCTGACCTCGGCGAGCCGGCCGGGGAGCCCGGCCTACGACAGCCGTGCACGGCAACGACGAGGGAGGCAGCGTGAAGGGACGGGTCGCGATCGTCACCGGCGGTACCCGCGGCCTCGGGGCCGCGGTCACCGAGCTGCTGCTGGCGGGCGGGGCGCACGTGGCGGCCGTGTACGCCGGCGACCATGACAGGGCGCGGGCGCTGCGGGATCGGCTGGCGGACACGGGCGGCTCGGTGAGCCTGCACCCGGGCGACGTCGGCGACCGCGGGTTCGCCCGTGCGCTCGTCGCCGAGGTGGTCGCCACCCACGGCCGCCTCGACCACCTGGTCAACAACGCCGGCGTCCTGGTGGAGAACAAGGCCGCCCAGCTGACCGCCGACGAGTGGGACCTGGCGCTGCGGGTCAACCTGTCCGGGCCGTGGTACCTGGCGCAGGCGGCGCTGGAGCCGATGGAGCGACAGCGGTTCGGCCGGATCGTCAACGTCGGCTCGGTCACAGCCCCGATGGGCCACCCGGCGCAGGTCGGCTACGGGGCGGCGAAGGCGGGACTGGCGGGGCTGACCCGGTCGCTGGCCCGCGCCGTCGCGCGCAAGGGAATCACCGTCAACCTCGTCGTCCCCGGCGTCTTCGAGACCGACATGACCCACGCGATGGCGCCTTCGTCGCAGGAGGCCATCCGCGGCCTGATCCCGATGGGCCGCCGCGGCGACCCGGCGGAGCTCGCCCACGCCGTCGCGTTCCTGCTCGACGAGCGCGCCAGCTACGTCACCGGCTCGGTGGTGACCGTCGACGGAGGTCTCAGCATGGGCGCCTGACCTGCCCGCACCCGATCCGCCGAACGGGCGCCCATGCCCGCGCCACCTGTTCCCACGCGTTCCGAGGAGACCCGCGGATGCCGAGCGACACAGACTCGTTCGTCGAGGAGGCGCGTGCCTTCCTCGACACCCACGCGACCCGGCGTACCGGCGGCGGCCAGGCCGTCCAGTGGGGCGTCGGCGACGACCAGGTCGCCTACTTCAGCGCCGACCCACCGGACGTCGACGCGGCCAGGGTCGCCGAGGCGAAGGCCTGGCAGAAGGTCCGCCACGACAACGGCTTCGGCTGGATCACCGGCCCCGCCGAGTTCGGCGGCCGCGGCCTGACCTCCGTGCACGACCTGGCGTACGACGCCCTGGAGGCCGAGTACGACGTGCCCGACACGTCGGTGCTCTCCCTGATCGGCCTCGGGATGATCGGGCCGACGATCCTCACGCACGCCCAGGAGCACATCCGGCGCCGCTACCTGCCCGCGATGTACGCCGGCGACATCATCGCCTGCCAGCTGTTCAGCGAGCCGGGCGCGGGCTCCGACCTCGCGAGCGTGCGGACGAGCGCGGTCCGCGACGGCGACGAGTGGGTCCTGAGCGGCCAGAAGGTCTGGACGTCGGTCGCCCAGCACGCCGCCGTCGGCCTGGCGCTGTGTCGCACCGACCCCGACAAGCCCAAGCACAGAGGCATCACCGCGTTCCTCGTCGACATGGCGGCGCCCGGCGTCGAGATCCGCCCGCTGCGCCAGATGAGCGGTGGCGCCGACTTCAACGAGGTGTTCCTGACCGACGTCCGCGTGCCGGACGACCACCGGCTCGGTGACGTCGACGGCGGCTGGGCCGTCGCGCTGACCACGCTGATGAACGAGCGGGCCAGCGTCGGGGGCGAGGGCGCCGCCGGCCCCGCCGGCCGCGCCGTGTCCCTTCCGTTCCTCGCCGAGCTGCTGCGCGCGAACGGGCGGCTCGACGACGCCGCCGCGCGCCGCGAGCTCGCCGGCCTCTACGCCGAGGTCGCCGCCACCGATTACCTCAACCACCAGTCGCTGCGCCGGGCCAGGGCCGGCGAGCAGCCAGGCCCGGAGGCGAGCGTCTCCAAGCTCATGTACGCCCGCAACCTCACCCGCGGCGCCCACTTCGCGGCCGAGGTCGTCGGCCCGCGCCTCGTGGCGGACACCGGCGAGTGGGGGACGTTCGCGTGGGCCGAGCTGCTGCTGGCCACCCCGGCGCTGCGCATCCTCGGCGGCACCGAAGAGATCATGAAGAACATCCTCGCGGAGCGGGTGCTCGGCCTGCCGAAGGAACCGGGCATCGACACGAAGTCGCCGTTCCGGGAGCTGCGCCGCTCGGGAAGGGGCGAATCATGACCGGCGACCTCGACGTCGCGGACGGGCGGATCGGGGAGGCGGAGCTCGAGGAGCTGCGCGCGGCGACCCGGGACTTCCTCACGGCCAAGGCCGATGAGGCGGCCGTGCGCGCCGCCGCGGCCTCCGACCGCGGCTACGACGAGAAGGTCTGGGCGCAGATGGCCGAACAGCTGGGTCTGCAGGCGCTCGCGTTGCCAGCCGAGCACGGCGGCGACGGCGCCGGCATGACGGCGCTGTCCGTCGTGCTCGGCGAGCTGGGCCGGGTGCTGTTGCCCGCGCCGTTCTTCTCGTCGGTCGTGCTCGCCGGGACGGCACTGGCCGCCGCGGGCGATGCCGACGCCGCCAGGCGGCTGCTGCCCGGCATCGCGGCCGGCACCACCCTCGCCGCGCTGGCAGCACCCGGCCGCGACGGCGGCTGGGACCTCGACGGAGCCGACGCGCGGGGCGGCCTCGCCGTGGCGGCGGAGCCGGGGCAGTGCGGCGTCACGCTCGACGGCTCGGCGCCGCTCGTCGTCGACGGCGCCGGCGCGGATGTCGTGCTCGTCGTCGCCGCCGGCCCGGCCGGCCCGACCCTGTGCGCCGTCGACGGCACAGCGGTTGGCCTTACAAGGACTTCGCTGCCCACCCTCGACCTCACCCGTCGGGTGGCTCGGCTCGACTTCTGGAGCACCCCGGCGACGGTCGTCGGCGAGCCCGGCGGCGCGGCCGGCGTCCTGCGCCGCGTCCTCGACGTGGCGACCGCAGCGCTGGCCGCCGAGCAGGTCGGCGGCGCGCGGGCCTGTCTCGACGCCGCCACCGCCTACGCCAAGGACCGGGTGCAGTTCGGCCGGCCCATCGGCACCTTCCAGGCCGTCAAGCACAAGTGCGCCGACATGTTCACCCGCATCCAGGTCGCCGACGCGGCCGCGCGGGAGGCCGCCGCCGCGCTCGACGGCGCCGCCGGCGCGCCCGACCCGGGGGTGGCCGCCGCCGTCGCGCACGTCGTCTGCTCGGAGGCGTTCATGGCCGTCGCGGCGGAGAACATCCAGGTCCACGGCGGCATCGGCTTCACCTGGGAGCATCCCGCCCATCTGTACTTCCGCCGCGCGAAGTCCTCCCAGCTGCTGTTCGGCGGCCCGGCCGTCTACCACGAGCGGCTGCTGGCCCGCGCGGGCATGTGAGGCGCCGGTGAACGCCTCGGGAGGACTCGACGTCGGCCTCTACTTCGACCTGCGCAACCCGCCGCGGTGGCGGCGCGACCCGGCCCGGATGTACGCCTTCGCCCTGGAGATGTGCCAGGAGGCCGAGCACCTCGGCGCCCACTCCGTCTGGCTGACCGAGCACCACCGGTTCGACGACGACTACCTGGCCGCGCCCCTGACGTTCGCCGCGGCGGTCGCCGCCCGGACGTCCCGGGTGCGCATCGGCACGGCCATCGTCGTCGCGCCGCTGCACCATCCCGCCGAGATCGCCGAGCAGGCCGCGATGGTCGACCTGGTCTCCGGCGGGCGGCTCGACCTGGGCATCGGCGCCGGCTACCGGGTCCCGGAGTACGCCCTGTTCGGGGCTTCCATGGAGCGCCGCTACGCGCAGACCGACGAGCGGGCGCGCGAGATCCGCCGGCTGTGGGGACCGGGCGGGGTGACGCCCCGGCCGGTCCAGGAACGGCCGCCGATCTGGATGGGCTACCAGGGCCCGCAGGGGGCGCGGCGCGCCGGCCTGCTCGGCGAGCCGCTGCTGTCGGCGGACGCGGCGAACTGGCCGCACTACCGCGCCGGGCTCGTCGAGGCCGGCCACGACCCGACGGCCGGCCGGATGGCCGGCGGCATCCAGGCCTGGGTCAGTGAGGACCCGGAAGCCGACTGGCCGGTCGTCGCCCCCTACCTCGCCTACCAGCAGGACTCCTACCGCCGGCACATGGTCGAGGGCACCGGCCAGCCGGTGCCCAGGCCGCTCGACCCGGACAAGTTGCGGACCCGCTCCGCCCGGATCCTCGGCTACTTCTGGTGCGACACACCGGAGGGCATCGCCGGGCGCATCTTCGACCATGTCGGCGACGCCCCGGTCGAGACGGTCTTCCTGTGGGCATCCGTCGGCGGCCAGCCCGAAGACGCCGTCGCCCGCCATGTCCAGACGATCTGCACCCGGCTCGCCCCTCTCCTCGCCGCCGGACCGGTCACCGGAAGGAGCGCGCCCCGTGCCGATGACGTCACGAGCGCTGTGGACCGCTGACACGGCCATCGACCTGCTCGACTGCTCCATCGGCGACCTGCTGGCCGAACAGGCTCGCGCGACTCCCACCCGGCCCGCCATCCTCTGGGAGGACGGGCACGACCTTCGCCAGCTGACCTGGATGGACCTCCACCAGGCCGCGGCCCGCGGCGCGCGGTGGCTGCTGGCACGGACACGGCCGGGAGCACGGATCGCGGTGTGGGCGCCGAACAGCGTCGGCTGGGTCGTGCTCGAGTACGCCAGCGCGCTGGCTGGGACCGTCCTCACGCCGCTGAACCCGGCGCTCGTCGACGCCGAGTGTGAATACCTGCTGCGCGCCGCCGGGACGACGCTGCTGTTCACGGTCGCCGGCTCGGCCGGCAGACCGCTGCTCACCCGCGCGGACCAGCTGCGCGACAGCCTGCCGGCGATCCGGGCCGTGGTCGACCTGGAGGCGTGGGCCGCCAAGATCCTCGCCACGACCGACACCGGTGCCGCTCCCCCACCGGTTCAGCCGCGAGCGCCCTTCCTCGTCCAGTTCACCTCGGGCACCACCGGCCAGCCGAAGGGCGCGCTCCTGGACCACCTCGGCGCGCTCAACAGCGCCCGGTTCTCGGCGCTGGCGATCGATCCGACCGACGGGGAGGTCTGGTGCACGGCGCTGCCGCTGCACCACGTGGGCGGCTCCGTGTCGACCGTCCTCGGCGCGCTCGCCGTGCGGGGCGCCTACGTCGTCGCGCCGACGGCCGAGCCCGGGGCGCTGCTGCGCCTGCTCGCGCGCAGCCGCGCGACGCACACCGGCTTCGTGCCGACCGTGCTGCAACGACTGGTCGCCCACCCGGACTTCGCGAACACGGACCTGAGTGCCCTGCGCACGATGATGGGCGGCGGCGCCTCACTGCCGCCGGCGCTGGTGCGGGACCTGGAAGCTCGCCTCGACGCGACGGTGCTCATCGGCTACGGCCAGTCCGAGTCGGTTTCGATCACGCAGACCTCACCCCGCGACAGTGCCGAGGACAAGGCCACGACCATCGGACGGCCGCTGCCGCGGCGGGAGGTCCGCATCCGCCGGATCGACACGGCAACCGCCGATGACTCGGGCGACATCGCCGCGTTCGACGAGGTTGGCGAGCTGTGCACCCGCTCCCCGCTGACCATGACGGGCTACCTCGCCGGCCCCGAAGGGGACATCGAGGTGCTCGACGCCGACGGGTGGTTGCACACCGGCGATCTCGCGTCAATGGACGCCCGGGGCGTGCTCACCTACCGCGGCCGCCTCCGGGAAATGATCATCCGGGGCGGCGAGAACATCTACCCTCGCGAGATCGAGGAAGCGCTACTCACCCACCCGGAGATCGCCGAGGCCGCGGTCGTCGGCGTCCCGGACCCGCTGTGGGGTGAGCAGGTCGCCGCGTTCGTCCGCCCCGCCCCCGGGGCCGCCCTGACCGAGGACGAGCTGCGGGCCCACGCCCGCCAGGTGCTCGCCCCCTTCAAGGTGCCGGTCGTGTGGCGCCAGACGACCAGCTTCCCGATGACGGCCTCGCAGAAGATCCGCAAGAACATCCTGCGGGACGAACTCGACGCGGAGCTCGCCCAGCAGCGGCCGGCCGGCTGACCAGGCCGCGGGCCTGGCCTGGCCCCCGGCTGGACAACGCCCTTGTGGCGCGCCAAGCGACGACTGCCGCCAGCACTCTTGCAGATGTTGCGATTGTTGCGGCCGACGAACTGACCCAGCTGACCCAGGAACTGGGGTTGTGCTGACCGATGACCTTCACGGTGGTCTACGACGCCAACGTGCTCTACCCGAACGCGTTGCGCGACCTGCTGATCAGAATCGCCCAGTCGGGGCGGGCCGCTCCGGGTCAGATCCAGCCGCGGATGCGAGCGAGCTGGACGGCCTCGTGCCGGTTGACGGCACCCAGCTTGGCGACAGCCGAGGACAGGTAGTTGCGCACCGTGCCCCGCGACAGCGACACCCGCGCCGCGATCTCCTCCACCGGCGCGCCGCCGGCAGCCAGATCGAGTACCTCGGTCTCGCGCGGCGTCAGCGGGCTGTCCCCGGCCGCGATGGCCTCGGCGGCCAGCTCCGGGTCCACGTAGCGGCCGCCGCGGTGCACCGCCCGCACCACGTCGGCGAGCACCTGCGCGGACACGGTCTTGGGCAGGAAGCCGCGTGCTCCGGCGGCGAGCGCCCGCTTGAGATAGCCGGGCCGCCCGTGGCTGGTCAGGATCACGTTGGCGCATGTGGGCAGGTCGGTACGCAGCGCCTGGGCGACAGCAATGCCATCCAGGCCAGGCATCTGGAGGTCGAGCAGCGCGACGTCGGGGCGGTGGAGCCGTCCCGTCGCCAGCGCCTCCGGCCCGGATGCCGCCTGCGCGACCACCGTGATGTCGTCTTCCATGGACAGCAGCACTGCCAGCGCACCGCGGATGAGGTTCTCGTCATCGGCGAGCAGCACCTTGATCACCGGCTTGCCTCCGCCACGGTAGCCCCGGCCGGCACGGGCGGCGGCGTCCCGACCGGGGACGTGCCTTCCACGGCGTCGACGGGGACCGGGAGCCGCGCCTCCAGGACGAAGTCGCCACCCGGCTCCCGGGCCGCGGTGAGAACGCCGCCCAAGCCGGCGAGCCGCTCATCGAGGCCGGCGAGGCCGCTGCCCGCCCCAGGGGCGGGGGCCGAGCCGCCCAGTCTGGTGGTGCCCGCCGGGACCGCCGCAACGCCGTCGTTGGTGATCCGCAGCACCGCGGTACGCGCGCGACCGGGGCCGCCGCGCACCTCGAGGTCGATGGTGCAGGTGGTGGCCTCGCTGTGATGGATCACGTTGGTGGTCGCCTCTCGGACGACCCATCCCAGCGTGGCCTGCGCGGAGGCAGGCAGGGCCTGATCACGGCCGTCCCGGCTGACCTCGCCGGTGACCCGGCAGGCCACGCCAGCCGAACGCAACAGCGACCGCGCGCCCGCGAGCTCCGCGCCGAGGTCGGCCCGGCGGTAACCGTCGACCACCGCGCGCATCTCGCGCAGCGAATCGTGGGCCACCTGACGGACCTCCAGCATCCGTTTCGCCGCTCCGGCGTCGCCGCGGGTGGCCAGGCGCGCGGCGAGTTCACTCTGGACCGCTATCAGCGACAGGTTATGACCGAGGACGTCATGCAGGTCTCGGGCGAACCGCAGCCGTTCCTCCGCCACGGCCAGGCTGGCGTGGACCGCCCGCGACCGGTCGATCTCCCACACCACACCGAGCATCCAGGTCGAGACCCGGTAGGTGAGCGCCACGAACACGACCGGGTACCCATAAAACGCGGCCGCCTCGAACGCCGTCGTGCCCGACGCGTTCCCGGGCCCCGTCGTTCCGGCCCCCACGACCGAGACCAGCCCCCCGGCGACGACGGCGCCCAGCGACACGCAGCCGAGCAGCGCCGGTGTCCGCAGCAGCGGCGCGACCGCCCCGGTCAGCGCGCCACCGGCGATCAGCGCCACGGTGAGCGTGACCGGGACGCCGTCGCCGGTATCGGCGGCGAACCCGGGGACGGCGGCGCCCACCGCGACCACCGCGATGGCGCCCGCGGCGGCCCCGGCAACCAGCCGAGCCGGCGGCCGCGGTCCGCCCAGGTAGGCCGTGAACCCGGCGCGCAGCAGCACGACACAGGCCACGGCATGCAGCGCGGACACCACCAGGAAACCGGCGGCCAGCGGTCCCCAGGCCCCCGCCCGGGAGTTGACCGCGAGCAGCGCCAGTCCTGGCTCGGCGGCGGAGAACAGATAGAGCGGCCACCGGACCATGGCGTCCATGCGCTCGGCGCTGCTCCGCGCGCGCCACCACCGCCACCACCGGGTCATGGAGTCCACACTGTCACGGCCACCACGCCTCGGACGGTCGAGCGCGATCTTCCCGCGTCCCGGCCCGGCGGTCGGTCACCGGCGCGGTTCCCACCGGAACCACCGCCGCGCCGCCCAGCCAGCCGCGCCCGTCCACGCCACCAGTACCAGGGTCGGCACCGCCGCCGCGCCGAACGAGCCGGCGAAGTCGACGACGCGCCCGTCGGTGGTGGTTCCGGTCAGGCCAAGTCGCATCAGGTCGACCACCGGGGTGAGTGGCAGCGCCCGGGCGACGGACTCCCACGGCGCGGCCAGGTCGTCGAGTGGGATGAACAGCCCGCACAGAACCAGCGGCACCAGCAGCACCGGCATGGTCGTCACCTGTGCCAACTCGACACTGGGGGTCACCGCCGTGCTGAGCGCGGCCAGCAGCACGAACACGACCGTGCCGAGTCCGACGGCGGCCACCACGAGCAGCGGGTTCACCGGCGCGGCCAGGTCGAACAGCGCCGCCGTGGCCACGGCGGCCACCACGATCTGCGCCCAAGCCACCGCGACGGCCGGCGCCGCCGTCCCGGCCAGGATTTCGAGGTCACTGGCCTCACCTGCCCGCAGCCGCTTGAGCACCAGGTCCTCACGCCGAGCAACCAGCGTGGTGACGAGGTTGTAGTACACGGCAGCCAGGAGCACGATCGCCGTCAGAGCGGTGATCGCGGCCGCGCCGAGCCCGGCGAACCGGCGGTCCGGGTCCGAGGCCGACATGGCCAGCGGTAGCAGGCTCACCGGGGTTCCGAGAGCGATGAGCAGCGCCACGACGTTACGCCGGAGCAGCACTGCCTCGGCCCGCCCCAGCGACCTGATCCGACGCGCCGCACCGGCGCCGACCATTCCTGGCAGCAGGCGCGCCAGCCCGGTTTCGCCGCTCACGCCGACATCCTGTCCGATCGCCGCGCGCGCATCGCCCGTGCCGGCTGGGCTGGCCGCACCGCTCGGCCTGGCCGTCGGAACTCGCCGGCGAGGGTCTGCTCGGACTGGGCCACGGCGAGAAAGGCCTCTTCCAGCGACGCGGACCGGGCGTCAAGGTTGTGCAGGCGAATCCCATGCCGGTTCCCCCAGGCGAGCAGCACCGCGAGCGTCTGCTGGAGGTCCGCGGTGGTCAGCAGGACCGCGCAGCCGCCCCCGCCGCCGTCGCCCCCACCACCGCCACCGCCACCGCCACCGCCACCGTCGCCGTCGCCACCGCCGTCGCCGTCGCCGTCGCCACCGCCCTTGCCCTTGCCTTTCCGACGGCCGAGCCTCGCCTCGGCCAGGTGCAGCTGCGTTCCGGGCAGTTCCGGCAGCTCGACGGGGAGCTCGGCGTCCAGTTCGAACGAGATGCGGGCGGGTTGCGACGCGACCACCTCAGCCGGCGTGCCGGTCCGCACGACCCGGCCCCGATGCATGATCGCCAAATGGTTCGCCAGCACTTCGGCCTCCTCGAGGTAATGGGTGGTGAGCACCACGGTGGTTCCCGCCGCGAGCAGGTTCCCGATCCCGTCCCAGGTCGCACGGCGACTCTCCGGGTCCAGACCGGTTGTCGGCTCGTCGAGGAACAGCACCTCCGGTCGGCCGAGGACGGCCATGGCGAGGTCGAGCCGGCGCCGCTCACCGCCGGACAGCTGCCGGATACGGACCGTCGCCCGGTCATGCACACCGGCGAGTTCGAGCGCCTCGGCGACCGGGCGCGGCGACGTCAGTGTGCCGGCCCACGCCCAGGCCGCCTCCCTGACCGTCAGATCGGCGGGAAACGCCCCGGCCTGGAGCATGATCCCGATTCTGGGGCGTACCAGGCGCCGGTCTCGGAACGGGTCACACCCGAGCACCCTGACGGTGCCGGCGCTCGGCCTGGCCAGACCCTCGAGCACCTCGAGGGTGGAGGTCTTGCCGGCGCCGTTGGTCCCGAGCAGCGCGAACAGCTCGCCTCGACGCACCGAGAACGCCACCCCCCGGACCGCGTCGTAGCCGCGCCTTCCCACCGGGCCATAGCGGCGCCAGAGATCCGTGACGGTGATGACACTGGTGTCTTCGTCCACGACATTCAGCATCCGGCAACATCGGCATCACGAGTGGTGACGTCGTCACCAGATTCAATGAGCCGCACCCGAGTTCACCCATGACATATGTCAGCGATGGCCAGACGTTTTCGTCGACGCCACGTCGGGGGCAAAGGGCGTACGGGTGGGGTCGGCGTGGCTGTTGGGCCGGCGGTGCTGCGTTCTGGACGCCGACGATGGCGTCGTCGACATCGATGTCCGCCCGTCGCGATCTACCCGGCCGCGAATTAGTCGGGGGATACCGCGTCGACAAAGCCGGTCCGGTACGCCCATACCACCGCCTGGGTGCGGTCCCTGACCCCGAGCTTGCCGAGAATCCGCTTGAGATGGGTGCGTACCGTCTCCACGGAGAGGTTCAGCCGTTCGGCGATCTCCTGGTTCGACAGTCCGTCGGCCAGTGTCAGCAGCACCTGCTTCTCGCGTTCGGTGAGCTGGTCGGCCTGTATCAGTCGCTCCCGGTCCGGTGGGCGGCGGCGAGCGAGCTTCTCCAGCAGGCGGCGGGTGACCGCTGGCGCGACCAGAGCGTCGCCCGCGGCTACCGTCCGCACCCCGTCCACCAGCTGGTCCGGGGTGGCCCGCTTGAGGAGGAAGCCGTCCGCGCCGGCCGTCAACGCATCCTCGACGACCTGGTCGAGGTCGAACGTGGTCAGAACGAGGACTCTCGGCCGAGGAAGGGGCCAGCTGGCGATCTGGCGGGTTGCCCAGACCCCGTCCCGCCGCGGCATCCGCACGTCCATCAGGACGACGTCGGGGCACTCGCGGCGGGCCAGACGCACCGCGTCCTCACCAGTAGCCGCTTCGCCCACCACCCTGATCCCGGGCTCCGCGTCGAGAAGCGCGCGAAGTCCACTACGCACAAGAACGTCGTCATCGGCCAATAGCACATTGATCATGAGATGGCACCGTCGGCGCGGAGCGGAAGCGTGACGAGGACCCGGAACCCGCCCTCGACCGGGCCGGCCTCGAAGGACCCGCCCTCGATCCGCACCCGTTCCCGCATTCCGGCCAGACCTCGCCCCGGCACCGGGCCGGCGAACCCGTCACCTTCGTTGAACACCTCGACCGTGACGCGGCCGGGGTCGGCGCGCATTCGTACCTCGATGCGCCCGGTGCCGCTGTGGCGCACGGCATTTGTCAACGCCTCCCGCACCACGCGGTAGACGGTACGGGCTACACCGGCGGACAGGGCGGGGTCGATCGGCGCCACCTCCAGCTCCACCACTCTGCCGAGCGCCCGGATCCGGTCGACGAGGCCGGCAAGCTCGACGCCCAGGCTCCCACCGTCGCCGTGCGCGCTCACCCGTACTTCGTCCCGCGGGTGCAGCAGCCGAAGCAGCATGTCCAGTTCACCCAGCGCCTCGCGGCCGACGTTCTCGATGTCGGCGAGGGCCTGGCGCGCGAAACCGGGATTGTCGGCGAAGACCCGGCGGGCGACACCCGCCTGCAGCACCACGACGTTGACCGCGTGCCCGAGCGCGTCGTGCAGCTCGCCCGCGAGGCGGGCACGCTCGTCAAACTGCGCCTGTTCCACGGCCAGCTCCCGTTCCCTCGCTTCGCCCAGCAACCGGGCCTGCTGTTCCGTCGCGTAGGCGCGGCGAGCCCGAGCGGCATCGCCAGCGATCACTGAGATCAGGAAGCACATCGCGATGCCGCTGAACGTTCCAGCCGTCGGTACGTCACGATCGAACAGCGCATACCCGCCCACCGCGACCGCGGCCAGTGCCGATCCGGCGAGGCGCGGCACGAGCCCGCCGGCGGCG
This sequence comes from Pseudofrankia coriaricola, assembly GCF_032027725.1. Classification (NCBI taxonomy): domain Bacteria; kingdom Bacillati; phylum Actinomycetota; class Actinomycetes; order Frankiales; family Frankiaceae; genus Pseudofrankia; species Pseudofrankia coriaricola. The sequence continues at coordinate 68,649 of NZ_JASNFO010000038.1, forward strand.
AAGACGCTGAACAGCGCCAGCCAGGCCGGCCACTGCACGGCGCCCGTGGCGAAGCCGGCCGCGGAGTTGACCACCACGGCCATCGACGTCACCGCGCTCGCGGCGAGGGGTGCTGAGTGCCGCCCTACCAATGACCACGCCGCGCAAGCGACGAGAGCCGCGCCGAGCAGGCCGGCGGGTCGGTGTGGCGGATCACCCGGCGAGAGCACCGTCGCGGTGACGGTCACGGTCGCCAGGCCCACGGCCAACCAGATGTCGGAGCGCGCGGGGCGGCTCGTCAAGGTGACGAACGCCGCCCGAACATGGCGGTCCCCGCGCACCTTTCGGGTCGAGCGGCGGGCGGCCGGGCCGGCCACGGCGGTGGAGGACATAGGTCATGGTGGCGGTCGTCGGTCCGCCCACGCGACCCCGGTCAGGGCAGCCTCAGGTCACCCATGCGGGTGATGCGGCATCCCCGGGCGGGCAGCCGGAATCCACCCGCCTGGGGGTCGATCCGGATCGGGCGGGAGATCCAGTGTTGGCGCCATGTCAACGATCGACCGGCCCGCCGCGCCGAGCCGCTCCCGCACCGCGGCTTTCTGGTGGTTCGCGCTCAGCGCGGTGGCCATCGCGATGTTCGCCCCGCTGCCGTACCTGACCTCGTCGCTGAGCAGCCTGGCCGATGACCAGAACCGGCTGGCCGCCAACTACGTCGACCGTTCGCTGCCGCTGCGGACCGCGTTCTACCTGCACGTCGTGTTCGGCGGGACGGCCCTGCTCCTGTCACCTATCCAGCTCTCGGCCAGGGTGCGCGCCCGCGCGGCCGGGCTACACCGGGTCGTCGGACGGATCACGATCGCGGCGATCTGCGTCGCGGGCACCGCGGGCGCGGTGCTGGCGCCGGTCAGCCTCGCGGGCGGCGTCGGCACGGCCGGCTTCGGCCTCCTGGCCGTGCTGTGGGTGGTGTTCGCCGTGGCGGCGGCGCGGGCGGCCATCCGGCGGGACATCCGCGCGCACCGGCGCTGGGCGATCCGGACGTTCGCCATGACCTACGCCGCGGTGACCCTCCGCCTGTGGCTGGGCGTGCTGATCGCGGCGCAGAGCGGCATCGCTGGCACCGAGTCCGATCTCGCGTTCGACCGCGCATACCAGGTGGTGCCGTTTCTTTGCTGGGTGCCCAATGTCATCGTCGCCCACTGGATCATCAACAAGTATGCCGGCCCGGCCACCCCCCACTCGGTGGCCCAAACGTGAGCAACCCCGAGGACCAACCCCAAACTCGAGGCGTCACCAGGAGCGGAGGCCCGCCCCCTCATCGCATCACGGCCGCGGATGCCAGCCTCCTGAGGGGCTTCGCCCCAGCCGGGGCTCAGGCGGGTTCCTTGGGGAGGGCGAGGACGCGTTCGGCGAGGATGGTGCGCTGGATCTCGTTGGCTCCGCCGTAGATGGTCTCGGCGCAGCTGTTGAGAAAGGCACGTTGGAAGCCGTCGAGGGCGTAACCGTCGCCGACGATCTCCGCCGACGGGCCGAGCAGCTGCATCGAGAGCTCGCCGAGACGCTGATGCCAGGTGGCCCACTGCAGCTTGGACACGAACGACTCGGAACCGAGGTCGCCGGCGCGGACGAATGCCGCCAGCCTGCTTGCAGATGTTGCGATTGTTGCGGATACTGCGGTTGGCAGACATGCATGGTGGTGGAGGTGGCGGCGATGCCCGGCCAGGTTGACGGCGCGGCCAGGCGGCAAGGCGCCGAGAGAGAGCTCGCCCTGCGGGCGGCGCGGCGCATCGGCGAGTACCTGACGACTCACCCCGGTGAGAACCCGGTCGCGATCAACGGCGAGCTCGCGGGTGACGACGCGCTGGTTGTCCCACGGGAGGCGGCCGTCCTACTCGCGAAGATCCTCGGTTTTCTCGCCAACGGCGAGGGCGTCCATGTGATCCCCGACTCCGCCGAGCTGACCACACAGCAGGCCGCCGAGTTCCTCAACGTCTCCCGCCCCTACCTGATCAAACTCCTGGAATCCGGCGAAATCCCGTTCCGACTGGTCGGCACCCACCGCCGGGTCAGGTTCCAGGACCTGCGCGCCTACAAGAGCCGCGACGACCTGGCCCGGCGGCGCGCGGCCGACGAACTGACCCAGCTGACCCAGGAACTGGGGTTGTACTGACCGATGACCTTCACGGTGGTCTACGACGCCAACGTGCTCTACCCGAACACGTTGCGCGACCTGCTGATCAGAATCGCCCAGTCGGGCCTGGTCCAGGCCAAGTGGACCAGCCAGATCCTCGACGAGATGGTCACCGCGCTCCGCCGCAACCGGCCCGACATTCCGCCCACGCGCCTCGACCGTCTCCGCGACCTCATGAACGCGGCTGTCCGAGACGCCCTGGTTTCCGGCTACGAGCCGCTGATCGACGGGCTCAAGCTCCCGGATCCTGACGACCGGCATGTCCTCGCCGCGGCGGTCAAGACCGGTGCCCAGGTCATCGTCACCCGCAACCTGAAGCACTTCCCCGCCCCCGACCTGGAACCGTGGAACATCGACGCCCAGTCGCCCGACGCCTTCGTGCTGAACCAGATCGGCGTCAAAGGGCGCGCAGTCGCCGCATCCATCCGGCAGATCGCCGATTCCCGGACCAGCCCGCCAGAGTCCATCGACGACGTCCTCGACCAGCTCGAACGCGACGGCCTCGTGGAATCAGTCGCCGCGCTCCGAACGGTCTAGCCACGACCCGCTCGCCGTTGCCACCGCACGGCCGCCACCCGGCCGGCCCACCCTGGTCGTCGACGACCAGCCGCTCGAGTCGTCAGAGTTCGCTGCCGTCGCGGCGCCACGCGTCCCCGCTCCCGCCGATGCCGTCATGGGCTGCGTCCCTCGCGCTCGCTGCATCGCGCAGGGCTGCCTGGACGAGGTCACCGTCCGGTTCCCCGACGCGGAGGATGCTGAGGCGTCCTTCTGGTTCGAAGATGGCGAGGTGAACCGTGGACAAGTCGGCGATGCCCTTGCAGCGCAGCGTGGAGTACAGGTCTTCGGGCGTGAGCCGGCAGCGGCGTAGTGCGTTGTCGCGCATGACACCGTCATAGACGAGAATGGTGGGAGAGTGTTCGAGGAGTCGACGGAAGACCCTCCGGCGGCTCATCCGGACCCGAGCCACGATTCGGTGTGCGATGACGAGTGTGACCAGGGCGACGGCGCCGACCGCGTAGGCGGTGTCGGAGGCGGTCGCGGTGCGCCCGAGGATCGCCCCGAGGGCGACCATGGCGACGACGTCAAAAGGGGCAAGCTCGGCGAGGGTACGCCGTTCCCCCGCACGTAGGAGGAACAGCGCGGTGAGGTAGAGCAGAAACGCCTTCAGGGCGGTCCAGCCGAGCTGACTCCACGCGGCCGTCAGCATGCCTCGCCTCGTCGCGCAGCGCGGTTCCCTACCGTGTTCACAGCCGCCACCGCCGTGCCGGGGGCTGCACGAAGAATTCGGCGAGGGCATGTCGGAGGCCGTTTCGTTCTGCCCCGCAATCGTTCTCCTCCGCGGCCGGCGGAACTGTTTCGACTGGAACCAGCAGCGCGGCGGGCGCGTTTACCTCCGTGACGACGTTAATCACTCTCCCTTTTCTGCCAGGGCCACCGCCCGGTGACCTCCAGCTCAATCGCAAAACTGAGGAAGGTACGGATCAGCACGATCACACCCAGAACACCCAGGCTGGTGAATGTCGGTGCGATGGCGACCGTGCGGATGATGTCCGCCGCAACAAGGAACTCCAATCCCAACAGGATCGAACGTCCGAGATTCTCGCGGTAGGAACGGTAGGTGGACTGTTCTCCAGGACGCAGGCGGAATGCGGCGAGGATCGTTGCGGCCAATGTTCCCATGACGATGACGGCTACACCCGCCGCTTCGACGCCTTTAACCACGGTCTCCAGAACCTGCTGAAACTCCACGTATGCTCCTCAGCCCCCATCTCGGCCCGACTGTTCCGCGCCATTTCGGGAAGGAGCGCGACGCGGCGATGGGGCGGTCGGGGCGAGCGACTCGGCGAGCATCGACATGCGACGGGGCGGCGGCCGGTGACGGCGAAACGCGCGCCCGCGTCGCCCAGCCTGCGGGCCGCGTCGATGGCGCGGCCGGTCAGGACCTTATCCGACGTGGCCAACGTTCTGTCGACGTCGGCAAGCAACAGGCGGATCACCGGCCTGGTGATCGGCCTTCACCGAGGTGCCAGCGGTGAGAAGATTGGGCTTTGTCGAGAGCTTGTTCACCTGAAATGAGGAGCACCTTCACAGTGAAGACCACCGATGCCTTCACGGGCTTTCGCCGCGCGAATGTGTCGTTAACGGACAGGGTGTCGATAATCCCACCGCGGCCCGGTCCCGCGCTGCAGGATTCCTCGCTCGCCACACGGTATGACACTTACCCAGATGATCGACCAGTCTCCGGGGCAGGACACAGCGGGCATGAATGACATGCTGCGGTAGATCACCTACTGTGACCACCCGTGAAACCGTGACCCGTTCGAGATCATCGGTTCGCCCGTCAGTCGGCTGGGGATGATGCGCAGTGGTGTGACCGACGGTAAAAGGGGCGGAGGTTTCATGACGGACACGGACGAGGTTTTCGATGTAATCGTGATAGGTGCGGGACCGGTCGGGGAGATCGCCGCCGCCCGCGCCGTCCGGGGCGGTCTGACGGCGGCGATCGTGGAGGAGCGTCTGGCCGGCGGTGAGTGCGCCTACTACGCGTGCGTTCCGAGCAAGGCGCTGCTGCGGCCGGTGGACCTGGCCGCCGAGGTGAGCCGGATGCCAGGACCGGAGCTGCGCGGGCCGATCGATACCGCCGCGGTGCTGGCCCGCCGCGACGAGGCCGTCTCCCACCTCGACGACGGCGGCCAGGTGAGCTGGATCGAGAACCTTCCGGCGACGTTCGTCCGTGGTCGGGGGCGGCTGGCCAGGCCCCTGCGGGTCGAGGCGACGACGCCGGACGGCGGAACCCGGGCGTTGCGGGCCCGGCACGCCGTCGTGGTCGCGACCGGCAGCGACCCCGCGATCCCGGACGTACCCGGGCTGCGGGAGGCACGCCCGTGGACGAATCGGGAGGCGACCGCCGTCCAGCAGGTGCCCAAGCGCCTGGTCGTGATCGGCGGTGGGCCCGTCGGCTGCGAGATGTCCCAGGCACTGCACGCCCTCGGCGCCGAGGAGACGACCATGCTGGTACGCGACGACCGGCTGCTCACCCGGACCGAGCCGTTCGCCGGTGAGCTGCTGACGACGTCGTTCCGAGCCTCGGGCATCGACGTGCGCCTCGGCCGCTCGCCCATCCGGGTCGAGCGGCCGCTCCCGGACGGCCCAGTGACCGTCCAGACCGACGACGGCTCGCGGGTCGAGGCCGACGAGATCCTCGTTGGCGCGGGCCGCCGGGTGGCCGTCGGCGACCTCGGCCTGGAGACTGTCGGCCTGACGGCGGACGGCCCTATCGAGGTGGACGCGAGCACGCGAGCCACCGGCATCGCCGACGGCTGGCTGTACGCCGTCGGCGACGTCAACGGCCGCAACCTGCTCACCCACATGGGCAAGTACCAGGCCCGGGTGTGCGGCGACGTGATCGCCGCCCGCGCTGGCGGCCAGCCCGACGACCGGCCGAGGCTACGCGACATTGCCGACGACCGGGCCACCCCCCAGGTCATCTTCACCGACCCGCAGGTCTGCGCGGTCGGCCGCACGGAGTCCCGGGCCCGCGCCGACGGCTTCGCGGTACGCACAGCGGACTACGACATGGGCGCGGTCGAGGGCGCCCAACTGCAGGCCACGGGCTACACCGGCCGCGCGAAGCTGGTCGTCGACGAGGATCGCCGCGTCGTGCTCGGCGCCACCTTCGTCGCTCCCGGCGTGGTTGATCTGCTGCATTCGGCGACCATCGCGGTGGCCGCCGAGGTCCCCCTCGACCAGCTGTGGCACGCCGTCCCCTCGTTCCCGACCGTAAGCGAGATCTGGCTGGAACTGTTGGAGGCGTACGGCCTGTGACTCTCTTCGAGAGCGCCGACGACACCATTTGCCTGTGGAAGGTGTCCTGAGCCGCCGGAGTCGCCCTGTACTGCTCCGGATCTGGCGGTTCCAGCGTGGCGCTATCCGACGTGGCGGAGTGCGGCGGCGACCAGCGTGCGGGCTGTGTCGGCCGCACTCGCGATCGCCTGGTCGGGTGGAAGCCCGCACAGGTCGGTGAGCGTGAAGTACGCCTCGGCGCTCATCACGACGGCGAGGCCGTGCCGCAGTTGATCCCAGCCGGCGGCGTCGGCGGCGGCCATCTCGGCCGCCACGGGTGCCAGCGCATGATCGATCAGGCCGAACCGGTGCAAGGGACGGGTCGCGGCGGCCGTCGGCCGCGTCACCGTTCCCGCGATGACAGCCCTGACCGCCCCCTCGTAGGCGGCCACCCCACGCAGCAGGAACTCGGTGGCGAAGCCGATCCGTTCGACCGGGTCGGCGCTGGCGGCCACCGGGGCGAGCGCCTCGGCGGGATCCGGCCACAGGCCGACGTTCGCCTCCTGGACCAGCGAGAACAGGTCGGGGAAGTAGCGGTACGCGGTGGCCTCCGACACCCGGGCGGTCTGCGCGACCCTGGGCATGGTCATCTCGGTGCCCGACCTGATGAGCGAGCGAGCGGCCTCGACGATCGCGGTCCGGGTCCGCTCCTTCTGGTGGGCGCGCCCGCTGGGCGCGGGCACCGCCGATGTCGTCACGCGGCCCAGAGTGAGCCATCCTGCCCGCTCGGTCAAGTCGACTCTCATAACGAGAGTGCACTTGCATGAATACCCGGCAATCGATACGGTTTTCGTGAGAGTTGACTCTCGTGAGCTGGAGGACCGGATGACGACCACGCGCACGGTGCGGACCTCGGAGGCGGGCACGGTGCCCGTCACGTTCGACGACAGCGGAGAAGGCCGCCCGGTGCTGCTGCTGCACGGCGGCGGCGGGCCCCAGACGGTCAGCGCCTTCGGCGAGCGGCTCGTCGCGGCCGGCGGCGTGCGCGTCATCGTCCCGACGCACCCGGGCTTCGCCGGCACCCCGCGACCCGACGAGCTCGCCACCGTCGGCGGGCTCGCCGCCCTGTACGACGCCCTGGTCGCCGAGCTCGGGCTGTCCGACGTGGCCGTCGTCGGCAACTCCCTCGGAGGCTGGATCGCGGCGGAGACGGCGATCCTCGGCTCGCCCCGAGTCACCGGCTCCGTGCTGATCGACGCGGTCGGCCTCGAGGTGGCAGGCCACCCGGTCGTCGACTTCTTCGCCCTCCCGCTCGAGAAGATCGCCAACTACAGCTACCGCCAACTACAGCTACTACGCCCCGGACCAGTTCCGGATCGACCCCACGGCGCTGCCCCCTGAGGCACAGGCCCTCATGGCGGGCAACCACGCGGCGCTCGCGGTCTACGGCGGCACATCGATGACCGACCCCGGGCTGGCCGCCAGGCTCGCCGCGGTCCGGATCCCCACGCTCGTCCTGTGGGGCGAGGCCGACCGCATAGCCGACCCCGACTACGGAAGGGCCTACGCCGCCGCGATCCCGGGCGCGACGTACACCCTGCTGCGCGGCACCGGCCATCTCCCGCAGCTGGAGACACCCGGGCAGACCCTGCGCGCCGTGAGGTCGGCGGTCCTGCGCCGCGCCGAGGTCTCGGTGGTCCCTCCGGGCGAGGGCGAGCTCACGGTCAGCGGTCCCGTGACCATGCGGATCCTCGAGGACGGCACCACCACGGCCCACCGGCTCGGCCTCGGCGAGATCACCCTCGCGCCGCATACCGAGGGGCCGCCCCAGCACCGGCACGCCCGCCACGACGAGGGCTTCTACGTGGTCGCGGCACGGCCCGTTTCACCGTCGGTGACACCGCCTACGACGCGCCGGCGGGCACACTGGTGATGGTGCCGCCTGGGGCGCCGCACACCTTCGCCAACCCCGGCGACGAGCCAGCGGTGCTCCTGAACACCTTCACCCCGGACCTCTACGTCCAGTACTTCCGCGACCTGCGTGACATGATCAGACCGGGCGGAGCGCCGACCGGCGAGGCCGTCGTCGGCGTCATGGCCCGGTACGCCACGGAGCCAGCCACCGACTACGCCTAGCGGAAAGCACCCCATGAGGCGCTGAAGGCGAAAGAGGAGCCGTATACGTCTCGCCGTTCTACTCGCAATACCAGGCAGAAACCGCGCTCGGCGCCATGACTGAGGCACAGCTCGTCGAACCTGGAAGAGCTGGAAGAGGGTGTCAGCGTACGAGGTCCTCGCCGGATCCCCGGCGAGCAGGGCCACGGTATGGCCTTCGCGCTCCACGCGCGCTCTGCGCGAGTCGACGCATCGTCCAAGGCTCGCCGGCCGCCATGGGCCAGACGGTTGGCCGCCGCTTCCCAACGTGTACCCGAGCCGGCGGCCAGCGGCGAGCCCCTGACGCTGATCATGTGAACGACCGACGGGCAGAGACCCGCGTCTGGATGCGCACGGTCCACGGGCTCGTCGGCGGGATCGCCGGTGGCGTCCTGCTGTCCTCCGCCGTGGGAACGGGTCTGTGGATGCGAGATCCGGGCCGGGCCGAGGCAGTCCCGAGCGGCACCGTTCACCTGAACGGTGACGTCTCCGGGCTCGCCGCATTCCCCGCAGCCCACGTCATGGTTGTCTGCGCCTTGCCTGGGGATTTCAGGGTGTACGACACGGCCGATCCGCTCCAAATATCAGAGTCGCACCGGGAGTCCATGCCATCCGGTCGGTTCGTGGCCGACTTCTCGCCCCGAGGAGATTTTCTGGCGGTCGGTGTCAGCGGGGGCACCGACGTCCAGCCCGCACTGAATGTATGGCGAGTGTCCGATGGCGAGCCCACAGGTCGCGAGGAGCTTCCCGACTTCAAATATGACGTCCGCGACACCCAGGCCGTCACGTTCTCGCCAGACGGAGAACTGATGATCACGGGCCACAAGAGCGGCAAGGTGTTCGCGTGGCCGACAGCCAGCTGGCCGACAGCCACCGGGAAGGCAAACACCGGGACGCGGCGCACGCTGGTGCCGTTCCCGGACGACCTGCCGGCCACCGAGCCCGTCGCGCCATCGGGCCCCGTCGCGGCCATGGCGTTCGTGGCACCCAGAACGATCGTGATACTGAAGGAAGGCGGCGAGACCGTGTTCCTTTCCCTCGCGCCGTCTGGCGAGCCGGACGTTCGACACGCCGTCGTGCACGGCACGAAGACGAGCTCGAAGACGAGCGCGATCGCGGCGGCACCGCGCCCTCGGCTACTGGCCACGGCCTCTGACGTGGGAGACGTCCACCTGTGGAGCTCCACCGACTCGGCGGGCATACTCACCGAGTTCGCCGTACTGGAGCGGAGTGGAAGCGTCAGTTCCCTGACGTTCTCCGCCGACGGTGCGACGCTCGCCCTGGGGACCTCGACGGGCGGAATCGAGTTGTGGAGCGTCGCGGCGCCACCGTACCGCCTGCTTCGTTCATGGGAGGCGCACCACGGCAGGGTACATACCGTCAGGTACCTGTCTGATCGGCTTCTCGCGAGCGTCACCGACGACGCAGACGTGAAGGTCTGGGGCTCGCTGTAGGGCGGTGGCAGGAACGGGGTCTGACACGTTCGCGGTACGGATACCCGGGACGCGGCGGGCAGGGAGTCGTGGTGGCCGGCACTGCCGCCGCTCTTTCCCTCGATGCCGCGCCAGTACGCCTCCACGTCGCGCGAGACAGGCGCGTCATCGCGCTCGGCTCTGGCGTGATTACACGCGACCTGCTCTGGCGAACGTGGGTTCCCCCATCAACGAGGGTCCGCGAGCCGCCGTTCCAACTCTGCTTCGACGGCTTGTCGGTTCCGCCGCCATAGTCGTCGTGCCTTCGGGTTACGCCCCATTCCCCTCCGGTCGGAAGCCCGTTCCCGGTCCCTCGCGAGTTCCAAGCGTTCGCGCAGCTGCTCCACCGACAGCCCAGGAAGATCATCGCCCCACTCGTCAAGGAGCTTCCATCTCGACATGGTGATCAGGTCTATCACCCTCACCGGCCGACAACAAACCATTTGGGTCCCAGCGCCCCCAACGGCGCCCGGACACGCCCCAGTTCCTGCGGACGACTTCGGACCTATCAGGCAGGCGCTCGGGCAGCCGTTACAAGATCGCCGTGATTGCCGCGACTGTTTCGTCGGCCCAGGTGTGGTCGAGTGGACCGACGTCAAAGATCAGCCGGTACCACAGAGAGCCGTAGACGAAGTCGAGCAGCGGCGTCGTGTGCTCATCGGGGATCTCGCCCCGGGCTACGGCCCGGTCCAGGAGAGTTCCCAGGGCGGCCCGTCTGGTGACGAGGAACCGGTCCCGGACGTCATGGGCCACGGCCTGGTCCGTGGCTGCCGCCGCCGCGACGGCACGCAGGAGACGCACGGTGGTGTGGTCGGCGGACTCGACGGTGGACCGCAGGAAGGCCCGCAAGTCGCTTGGCAGGGTGCCGTTGTCGGGGAGCGGGATGGTCTCCTGCCCGCGTTCGGCCATCGCGTCGAGGATCACCTCGGTCTTGGATCGCCACCAGCGGTACAGCGTCTCCTTGCTGACGCCGGCCCGCTTCGCGATGGCCTCCATGGAGAGCCCGGCCGGTCCCACCTCGCCCGCCAGCGCCAGGGTCGCCTCCAGGACCGCCATCCGCGCTCGCTCGCTTCGCGGCCGCCCTGGCTGGCGGACGGGTTGTTCGCTCACCTCCGCATCGTAACCGAACGGTCCGTTCGGTATCTGGTGTAGCGTTTGCGAACGGGTCGTTCGGAAACGGAGGTTCGCGATGTCCGCGAGCAGCACCATGCAAGATCGTCACGTCGCCGTCCTCGGCGGCAGCGCCGGGATCGGTTTCGCCACGGCGCGGCTGCTCGCTGGCCGGGGCGTGCAGGTCACCCTCGGCGGGCGCAACCGCGACCGACTCGAGGCCGCGGTCAAGGAACTGGGCGGTACGGCCAGGGGACTTGAGGTGGATGCCGAGGACGTCGGCGCGTTGCGGCGGTTCTTCAGCGAGGCGGGACCGATCAGCGACCTGGTCGTCACAGTCACCCGGCGTGGCGGGGCCGGTCCGGCGGCGGAGCTCGCCGACACCGACCTCGCCGGGGCGTTTCTGGGGAAGCCGGTCGCCCATCTGCGGGCCGTGGCGCTGGCGCTACCGACACTCGCCGAGGACGGCTCGATCACGTTGGTGACCGCGGGTTCGGCGCAGGCCGCGCTGCCGGGGACCGCGGGCTTGGCCGCGGTCAACGGCGCTCTGGAGGCCGCGGTGCGACCACTCGCTGTCGAGCTGGCCCCACGGCGAGTCAACGCCGTGTCCCCCGGCGTCATCGAGACCGGCTGGTGGGACGAAATGCCAGAAGACGCCCGACGGGCCGCGTTCGACCAGTTCGCACGTCGGACTCCGGTCCGGCGCAATGGCCGACCCGATGACGTCGCCGCGGCGATTGTCGCGGTCCTGGAGAACAGCTTCATCACCGGCGTGGTCCTGCCCTGCGACGGCGGGCTGCGGCTTACCTGACCGGCTCGGACGCCCGCCCGGGACGATCAGCGGGCCGACGTCTGGAGTCCGGTGCCGGATCGGCCTAGCCGATCCGGCAGGTCCGGGAGGCATAGTCCACAGGCGTACCGGCCCGCGGCCGACCTACGCGCTTTCGCCGCGGCCTGCGCCGGCTGCCCCTCGCCCTGCTCGCTCCGGCCGACGCGACGTTCCGCTACTTGCGCGCGCCGTCGCCCTCGGACCCGCCACGAACGACGTGCGCGGGCGGCGCGTCCGTGGTGCACGTCAGCGGTACTCCCGTGGGCACCAGGCGCTCGACGGATCCCGGATTCCCGTTCGTGGCGGCCAGTTGGGCCTCGTTCAGGTAGCCGATGAACAGCTGAGTCCCGGCCGGCATCGCCGAGGGGGTGAAGACGAAGGTGACCCTCCCATCGTCTCCCCGCTCGCCCTTCATGACGTCCCTGACCCCGGGCCCTGAGCCGCTCGGGTCGAGTGTTCCGTCGTCCTGCGGGCCCTTGCAGAACTCGCCCTCCTTGATGAGCACCGGGAATCCGGCCTGGCGCAGCGCGGCCTCCAGGCCCGCGTGGTCCTTGATGTACATCTCCTTGTCCCACGTCACATGAACCGTGCCGTCGCTCACGGTGTCCACGGTGTATGCCACCGTACGGATGTGCACGGCGCCCGCCCCGGTGCTGTCGCCCGCCGTCGGCGGCGCGGTCGACGGGCTGCCGTACATCGGGACGCCGAGCGCAAGCCCCGCGGCTGCCGCGACGCCCGCCGTCATGCCCACGATGCGGCGCCGACGCCGGCGCGCCCGGCCCGCGGCCTCGATCTGCTCGACCGGGGTGTCCATGGTGATGCCGTCCAGCGAATCCTTCAGCGCGTCCAGTACGTCCATGTCGCGGTCGCTCATTGCCCAACCTCCGGGTTGTCTGCGGTAACAAGGTGGCCGCGCAGTGTCGCAACGGCCCGCGACAGATGGGCGGCGACGGTTCCCGGGGCGATCCCGAGCACCTTGGCCGTGGTGCCGGTGTCGAGGTCGAGGAAGACCCGGTACGCGATCACTTCCCGCTGCCGCCGCGGCAGTTGACGCAGCACGGCCAGCAGTTGGGGGTCCAGACCGGGGTCACTGACCGTGCTGGCCGCGACGTCGGGAACACCGTCCAGCGCTACTTCCCGTCGCCGCCGACGCCACCACGAGACCCGGGTGTTGAGCGCCGTACGCACGATCCATGCGCGCGGCGCCGGATGGCGGCTGACTTTCGGCCACGCCATCCAGGCCCGAGTGAACGCCTCGGCGACCAGGTCCTCGGCCAGCTGCCGATCAGCCACGCTCGCCAAGACTGCCCGCAGGCATGCGTCCTGGCTGGCTTGGTAGAACTCCCTGAACTCCAGCTGCTTCACACCCCCTATACGCCGCAGCGCCTCGATCCGCTTACCTGAGACTCGGACTCGGACTCCGTGACGCGGGCTTCTTTCGCGGGACAACGACCGCCTCGCCGCACTGCGCCAGCAGACCGATGCCTGGCACCACGGCATGCGCGGCCGACCCACCTGGTGGCGCAGCGGCGACGGACGTGGTGTACGGGATGTGATCGACCAGTGACTTGCTGGAGTAGCGGTCCGCGAACTGGGACGGCCACCGCGTGATCCTCTTCGAGAACCGACCAAAGAACTCGAAGACGGAGGAACACTGCGATGGCCGTGCGACCGACTGTGCCCGACGCGGAACTCGTCGGCAAGGAACTGATGATGGCGAGTCCGGATCTGCTGGGCGCGCTGGTGAAAAGGTTCGCGGATTCCCTGATGTCCGCGGAGGCGGACGCGCTGTGCGGAGCGGAATACGGTGAGATCTCGCCCGATCGGGTGAATCGTCGCAACGGTTACCGGAGCCGGGAGTGGGACACCCGGGCTCCCCGACCTGCGTCGGGTCGAGTTCGAGCTACCTGTGGGCCTGCCCCGTCGGCATCGACTGGTTCGTCATGCTCGCCGACACCGTTGACACCGACACCGTGGGGAAGGTCTTCCGTGCCGTCTACGCCCAGCCCCTCACCCCGCACCAGCTCACCCGGCTCTGGCCGGCTGGCCCCCGTATCGGCGGACCCGGCGCCCCTGCGACTCCTGAACGGCCGGCCATACGGATGAGGAGCTAATTCTCCACGAGGGCCTCGTTGGAGTACGTCCTGTCGAACAGGACATCGTTGGTGTGAATCGTGTCGTAGTATTCGCGCACGGACTGAATCGTGCTGCCGCGCACTTCGACGACAAAGCAGATCCGGTTGTCGTACGTCTTTCCGGCCGGCGACACCCCGCGCACCTCGGCTTCGACGACGACCCGATCTCCTTCCGCTGTTCCACTGGTGATGGTCATTTCTATCCCAGCCGGCATGACCGTTCCTACCAAGCCGAGCAGATCGACGAGCTTCTGCTTGGTGTATGTGCCCGCCAGCGGGATGTGCTCCGGCTTTCCGGACACCAACCACGTAGCCTTCTCGTCCATCAGGTCCATGGCGGCTTTGATGCGCCCCACCGACAGGTTCTCGAAGAAACTGAACACCATGTTCTTGTTTGCCGTCGTACTCAACCGCACTCCTTGTTGATCTTCGGCACGATTTGCCGCTAGCTCGATGACAAGCGGCCATGCTAACCCGCGGTCGGCGACGGCCCAGAGCTTCGCCGACCGGCAGCCGAGCTGACAGGCCCCGCCCGGAGTTCCGTGGCAGCCAGCGTGGCAGCCAAGCCGGTGGACGACGGCGGACGATCGGGGGACGCCGGCCAAACCGGGATCATCGGGCTCTGGTGTGGGCCTCGTCCAGACCGGCCAACGAGCCCGGCGGCGGGCACCAGGCCCTGATAGCGTGCACGGCGGCATCGTTTGCGGGGTGCCCCGGGTGACCGGGGAGAATCGGGAAGCCGGTGGAAGTCCGGCACGGGCCCGCCGCGGTAACCGGGGAGTCCCCGTCCACGCGCTCAGCGCGGCCACTGGACCTAACAGTCCGGGAAGGCGGACGGTCGGCGTCGATCCGGGAGTCCGAAGACCGGCCCCGCGCGGGTGCCGCCCTGGGGCGGCCGGACAGCGGGAGCCTGCCATGCCTACGCATCTGTACGACGTGATCCACCAGCGCCGCGACGTGCGCGGCCAGTTCACTGGCGCGCCGATCCCCAGCGAGATCCTCGAGCGGGTGCTCGAGGCCGCACACGCCGCGCCGAGTGTCGGACTCAGCCAGCCCTGGGACTTCATCCTCGTCACCGACCGGCGCACACGGCGGGCCTTTCACGCCCACGTTCGGTGCGAGCGGGAGGTCTTCGCCGCGTCGCTTGCCGAACAACGGGCCGCCCGCTTCAGCCGGATAAAGATCGACGGGGTGATGGAGTCGTCCCTGTCGCTGGTCGTGACCTACGACCAGCGACGCGGGGCGCCGGCGGTCCTGGGCCGACACGCCATCGCCGACGCAGGTCTTTACTCCGTCTGCCTGGCGATCCAGAACCTGTGGCTCGCGGCCACGGCCGAGGGTCTCGGCGTGGGATGGGTCTCCTTCTACCGGGAAGCGTTCGTCCGCGACCTGCTCGCCATCCCCGCGGACATCCGACCCGTCGCGTGGCTGTGCCTCGGACCGGTAACCCACCACGAATCCATCCCCGACCTCGAGCGCCACGGCTGGGCGAACCGGCGCCCGCTTCGCCAGGCGGTCCACCAGGAACGCTGGCATCCGACCGCCGACGACAACGACTGCGACTCGTCGAGAGCGCCGTCGACGTAGAAGTGGAAGAAGGCGTTGACGTACTTCAGCGGCACGCTCGCCTCCATCTCGGCGCGCGTCTCCTCGTCGGTCAACTCACTGTTGAGCCGAACAGCTTTCCGATGCTGTAGGTGGCTGCCGCTGCGGCCAGGATGATAGCCAGCTGGCGCAGCGCCCCACGCCTCATCGAGTGATCGCTGGAGCGGGCGATGCCGGCCCCGACGAGGATGCTGGCGATGGCGGTCAGGGCGATGGACACGGATACGGCGGGGACGCCGCGCAGGAACCACCAGGGCGCGAGCGGTATGAGGGCTCCCCCGGCGAAGTAGGCGAGCGATGTGGTCGCGGCGGTCAGTGGCGAGCCGAGCCCGGCGGGACTGATGCCAAACACGATCTGAGCGGTGAAGGCAAGAAACCGCTCCTCGTCCAGCGCGAGCTCTGCTGGCGCGGATTGCGCGGTTGCCCGGGCGAATCCCGCGGCCTCTAGGCGTGATGAGAGCTCGTCGAGCATCAATCGTGGGTTACGCGTGACCAGTTGCCGGATCTTGACAAGCAGGCCACCGTAGAGTTCGGCCTGACTGCGTACGGAGACCCATTCACCCGCAGCCATCGACAGCGCGCCGGCGAGCAGGCTGGCGAACCCGGCCAGACGGACGGTGCCGGGCGACGCGTGCGCGCCGGCCATGCCCAGAATGAGGCAGATGTTGGTGACGAGGCCGTCGTTAATGCCCAGCACCGCGGCTCGCGCGCCGCCACGCGCGACCCGGGCTACCTGGTCAGCAAGATCGGCTGCATCGAATGCCGGATCGGTGGGCCGACTCGCGGCGGTCGTGCGCAGCGGCCACGCCGGTCGGTGTGCTCGATACGCTCGGTGGCCGGCGGGCAGGAACGGAACGACCCCCGCGGGCACGTCCTCACTCATGCCCGGCCCAGCTCGGCGAGAGTGGACAGTACAGAGACGGCATGCTCCTGGACACCGGCGACGACATATGTCTTGCGGACGACGCCATCGGGATCGACCAGGTATGACACTCGAAGCGGAAAGGCGGCGTACTGGTCGTCTGGGTCCCGCTCGACCGCGAACAGGCGCCCCACGCTGTGGTCCACATCCGAAAGCAGCGGGAACTCGAAGCCCTGTTCCTCGGCCCAAGCCTTGTTCTCTTCAGGTGTGTCGAACGACAGGCCCACAATGAGACAGCCGGCTGCCTGAAACTGCTCGGCCTGGTCTCGTAGTTCCTGACCTTCGATGGTGCAGCCGGGCGACCCGGCCTTGGGATACCACCACAACAACGCCCAGTGCCCCGCAAGCGCAGTCGAGGCGACCAACCTCCCGTCCTGGTCCGGGAGGGCGAAGACAGGAACGCGGGCGCCTGGGTCGAGCATGTGGGCGATGCTATGTCGCCGACGGCCAGCTATCCGCGGCCGGGCGACCCCGCGACGCACTATCGCCACCTGGTGGCGCGGGACGGCGATCTCGACCTCTATCTCGTGGGGCCGACCACCCACACCGGCCATTGCGAGCAGCCTGCGCACCAGGAACACGACCGTGACACCACGGCCCGTCATGATCCCCGACCTCACCGCGTCGCACGCCTGGTGACCTGTGACCCTGGCCTCACACCGGCATGTGGTCCAGACGCCGCTGGCCGACCGGCTGGCGCGGCGACGACTGGCCGCGCTCACGCCCGGATATGTGCGGGCGGCGATCCGGCGCTGGCAGCAGGAGGGCCTGTCGGTGCCGACGGTGTCCGGCCGCTGGCTTGCCCTGCGTTCGGCGGTGTCCTGGGCAGTCGACGAAGAGCTTCTGCCTAGCAACCCACTTGCCGGCGTGAAGGGCCCACGGCGGCCGGTACCGCGACGCCACCACACCCTCGCCGAGGTCTGCCAGCTTCTGCGCACCGCCGAGGCCCAGGTCGCCGCCGCCGAACACGTGGTAGGCGCCCGCCTGGACCGCGCCGGGCCTGCGCGGGCGCTGTTCACCGCCGAGCAAAATTTGCTGTTGGTGCGGCTTGCGGCCGATTCCGGTGCCCGCCGGGGTGAACTGGCCTGCCTGCGCCGCTGCGACCTGGACGGTCGGGTTCTGACCATCGAGCGGGTGCTGTGCGGCGGGCCTCACCGCACTGGTCAGCACCGATGCGGCGCACGGACCAGCTATGCTGACTGCATCAGCTCGTCGAGCTCCTGCCGCGAGTTGTCCGCGCGTCGTAGCACCCGCTGCTCAGCATCGGGCCTCGGCTCCGCGCGTAACCGGTCGAGATCCTCGGATCCGGTTGTCGGCGGGACATCCACACAGATAGCGATTTTTTCTTGTCTTCGTTCACCGATCTTGGCGTGCCTGCGCGCCTGACCGACGTTCTCACCCGTCTCGCCATCGAGATCCCCACCCCCATCCAGCGGGCGACGCTGCCGGACGCGCTCGCTGGACGTGACGTCCTCGGCCGCGGCCGCACGGGGTCCGGCAAGACGCTCGCGTTCCTCCTGCCCGTGGTCGCGCGGCTGTCCGGCGGGCCCCGGGCCCGAGCAGGGGCTCCGCGCGCACTGATTCTGGCGCCCACCCGCGAGCTCGCCGCGCAGATCGACACGGCTCTGCGGCCGCTCGCCGCCGCGGCCGGCCTCACCTCGTGCACCGTGTTCGGCGGCGTCGGTCAGAACCCGCAGGTGGCCGCGATCCGGCGGGGCGTCGACATCGTCGTGGCCTGCCCCGGCCGGCTCGAGGATCTCCTCGCGCAGGGGCACTGCTCGCTGGCCCAGGTAAAGGTCACCGTGCTGGACGAGGCCGACCACATGGCCGACCTGGGGTTCCTTCCCGCCGTACGCCGGCTGATCGGCCAGACCCCGGCCGGCGGGCAGCGAATGCTGTTCTCGGCCACCCTGGACAAGGCCATCGACACCCTGGTGCGCCAGTACCTCAGCAAACCCGCGGTACACGAGGCCGACTCCGCCCAGTCCCCGGTGGGCACCATGGCGCACCATCTGCTGCACGTCGAGCGGGACAGCCGGCTCCCCGTGCTCGTCGACCTGTCCAGCGCACCAGGCCGCACGGTCGTGTTCACCCGCACGAAGCACGGCGCCAAGGCTCTGGCCCGCCACCTCAACCGCGCCGGCGTGCCCACGGTCGAGCTGCACGGCAACCTGAGCCAGAACGCCCGTACCCGCAACCTCGACGACTTCCAGACAGGCCGGGCCTCGGCGCTGGTCGCCACGGACATCGCCGCCCGCGGCATCCATGTCGACAACGTGGCCCTCGTGATCCACGCCGACCCGCCGGCCGACCACAAGGCATACCTGCACCGTTCCGGGCGCACCGCGCGCGCCGGCAACAGCGGCACCGTCATCACCCTGGCGACCACGGAGCAGATCCGTGAGGTCACGCAGCTGGCCCGCGCCGCCGGCATCAGGCCGACGACCACACGGGTCGCATCCGCCGATCACCCGATACTCTCCACGCTCGCCCCCGGCGCTCGGTCGCTCACCAGCCCCGCGGTCGCGATCCAGGCGGAGACCAGAACCAGTCCAGCCCAACGCATGCCGGTTGGCGGAGACCGCGGCACCGAGCCGACACCTCGAACAGGCAGACGGCGTGGACGCCGCCCCGCCGGCAACCACGGCCACCGCGCCGGGCGGGCCACGGCGTCTCGACCGCCGATGGCCACGGCTCGTACCAACTCACCCGATCACGAGGCCGCCCCGTCGACCGCCGAGCGACCCAGGTCGCGACCGACCCACAGCGCCGCGACGTTCAGCGCACGCCGCGCCCGCTGACCAGACTCGGTCACACCCATACGACACGTGCGTGTGACCGAGTCGCACGGCATTCCCGCGCGCAGCCGATCATGGTGCGGCTGCGCGCCCCCGGGTCGCTCGACCCGACCGGCGGAGCCAGCGTTCGGCGAAGGCGTTTGCGCGCGGCGCCTGGACCGGTGTCCTGAGGCGGCAGTCGCCCCCTGGTGCTCCGGAGCCGCCTTGGTCTCCCGCCGTCCCGTGGCAACGCGCGCCGCGCTCGGTTCAGCGCCCGACCCGGCCGAGCGTCGTCAGTGCGGAAGTCGATCGTTGGGATGCCGGCTATCGGCTGGGGATCGATCGCCGTAGCCCGAACGACGGGAGCACGCTGTTGTCGAAGCGGGTCAGGGCGCAGATCCGATCGCCGGTGAGGGTGAGGAGGTAGAGGCCGGTCCCGTGGCTGATGCCGTTGGGAGAGCGCAGGTAGGCTCCGAACGCTGGCTGACCGTTGGCTCGCGTCGGGACGAGGTCGAACCGGCGACCCGCGCTGAAAATACTGGCGCAGAAGCGGGCCACGACGTCTCGGCCCTCGTACTCGAAGGGCATCGGCGGCATCGACATGAACACGTCGTCGGTCAGAAGGTCCACCAGCGCGTCGAGATCGGCGGATTCCCACGCCTGCGCGAATTTCGCCACGATCGCGTTCTCGGCGGGGGAGTCGGAGGCGGGCGGTGGTTCGCGGTCGTCGTTAGCCATCCGTCGCTGCTCCAGGCCGGCGCGAGCGCGCTTGAGCGCGCTCTTGACCGATTCGACGCTCGAGTCGAGCATCTCGGCCACCTCGTTCGCGTGGAATCCGAGGACGTCGCGCAGGATGAGCACGGCGAGCTGACGGGGCGGCAGGACCTGAAGGGCGGTCACGAAGGCCAAAGAGATGGCTTCGTTCTGCTCGTAGCAGGCCTCCGGGCCCAGCGGCGCGTCGACCGCGCTCTCGAACAGGGCGTCGGGCATTGGCTCGAGCCATACGACTTCGCCGAGCCGGGTCGGCTCGGGCGGTCCGACATTGGGCACGTCCCACTCCTTGGCCAGGCGTCGGCTGGCCGACCTGCGCGCGTTGAGGCACCGGTTCGTCGCGATCCGGTAGAGCCAGGTTCGCGGCGAGGCGCGTCCTTCGAACCCGGCGAAGCCTTGCCAGGCGGCCAGCAGCGCGTCCTGCAGGACGTCCTCGGCGTCCTGGAACGACCCGAGCATCCGGTAGCAGTGCACCAGCAGCTCCCGGCGGTACGGCTCGGTCAGCTGCCGGAACGCGTCGCCGTCCCCGGCCCGCGCTCTGGAGATCAAGTCGGCGGCCACATCCAACACCCTCGGATCACTTCCCTTCGCGTCTCGTCGCTCGCCTGTATGGACACCGGCCCGGGGGCAAAGGGGGCGGCCCGCCGACGCCCCCTTTTCGACGTCGCGGTGTCTACATCGGTGGCAGGTGACAACACAACCCGACACCGGAGAGACGCGATGGGAAAGATCATTATCAGCACGAACGCCTCACTGGACGGAGTCGTCCAGGACCCGGACGGCCAGGAGGGCTTCCGGCTGGGCGGCTGGTTCAACCAGTTCGGGGGCAAGGACCTCGATGCGTGGTTCACGATCTCGTTCGAGGAGGCGCTGGGCGCCGAGGCCCTTCTGCTCGGTCGGCGCAGTGACGAGTGGTTCGCCGCGCGGTGGCTGTCGCGCAGCGGCGACTTCGCCGACCGGCTGAACGGCCTGCCCAAGTACGTCGTGTCCTCGACCGTCGACGAGCCCAGGTGGAGCAACGCGACCGTCCTCGGGGGCGACGTGGTGGACCAGGTCTCGAAGCTGAAGGATGCGCTGGACGGGGAGATCCTCGTCTACGCCAGCTATCAGCTCGGGCGCACGCTGATCGAGCACGACCTGGTCGACGAGCTGCGGCTGTCCGTCTTCCCGGTGGTGCTCGGGGCCGGCGAGCGTCTCTTCGGTGAGACCGGCGACCAGAAAGGCCTGCGCCTCGTCCAGGCCCGGACCATCGGTGACAATCTCGTCCACCTCACCTACCGGGTTGGTCGCGACGTCTAGCTGACCTCGGCCGGAAAGCGCCTCCGTGGGTCCGGGGGCACCCCACCCACGGAGGCGCCTCGGCACGCCTGCGCCGGCGCCCGCGGCGACAGCGCCGGCCGCAATGGGAGGGCGCCGGCGCCGAGCGCGACCGGCAGCACCGGCAGCACCGGCAGCACCAGCAGCACCAGCAGCACCGTGTCGACGCAGCCAACGGCGAGCAGCCGGGTCGCTCCCCAGCGCCGGAACGCCGGCCCGGCCACCAGAGACTCCAGGAGCCCGCCCGCGGGCGATGGCCCTCCCTCGGGGACGGGAGAGCCGTGGCCTGGTTTTCTGCCCGTGGGCAGAGCCGCGGTTCTGCCCGTGGGTCGATGTGCCGGTGGCCGCAGCGGCGAACCATTGGCGGCATGACAGATCTTCCAGTGGTGATGGTGCGCGGCCTGCGCAAGGCTTACGGCGAGCGGGTCGTCGTCGACGACGTGGATCTCGATGTGGCGGCCGGCGAGGTGGTCGGTCTGATCGGCGCCAACGGTGCCGGCAAGACCACGACGGTGGAGTGCGTCCAGGGGCTGCGGCGCCCGGATGCCGGGACGGTACGGGTTCTCGGCCTGGACCCGGTGCGCCACGCGGACCGGGTCCGCCGCTGGGTCGGCAGCCAGCTGCAGGACTCGGCGCTGCCCGACCGGCTCCGGGTGCACGAGGCGGTCGAACTGTTCGCCACCGGCCGCGCCCGGCCGGCCGGCGAGCTGCTTGACCAGTTCGGGCTGGCGGAGCGCCGCCGATCGGCGTTCGCCTCGCTCAGCGGCGGCGAACGACAGCGGCTGTTCCTGGTCCTGGCACTGCTGAACCGGCCGCGGCTGGTGATCCTGGACGAGCTCACCCAGGGTCTGGACCCGGCCGCCCGGCGCGGCGTGTGGTCGGCGGTCCGGCAGCTACGCGACGAGGGCACCACCGTGCTGCTGGTGACCCACGAGCTCGACGAGGCCGAGGCGCTGTGCGACCGGGTGGTGGCCATGCGCCGCGGGCGGGTGCTGGACGCCGGGCCGCCCGCGCGGCTGGTGGACCGACACGCGGGCTGGGCGCGGGTCCAGTTCGGCTGGCCGCCGGGCGACCGCGGCGACGCGAGCGGGATCGGCGACGCGGGCGAGGCCGGCGAGCTGGTTCGGGCCATGCGCGCGCTGCCGGGCGTTCGGGACGTCTCGGTGCATGGCGACCAGGTCCGGGTGCACGGCGACCGGCCGGTGATCGCCCACGTCGGCGCCGAGCTCGTGCGCCGCGGCCGGATCCCCGCCGATCTGCGGGTGGAACTGCCCGATCTCGAGGCCGCGCTGCTCCGACTGCTGCGCGACGACGACACCTCCACCACCGCACCGACCGCCACGTCAGCCACTCCCGCCTACCATGCCGGCCCCTTCACCGCGGAACTGATCGGAGCCCAGCAATGACCGCCACCATGGAGCCCTCGCTCGCCACCGCCACCGACGCGGTGACGACGCCAGCCACCGCACCGACCACCACCACGACGGCGACGGCGGGTACAGCCACGGCGACGGACGCCGGCGAGGCGGCCGGGCGCGGGGCCGTGCGCCGGCTGATCCGCGCCGAGCTGCGGCTGACCGTCCGTGACCCGATGACGATGTTCTTCGTGTTCGCCTTCCCGGTCGTAACAATGCTGATCATCGGCGGCTCGTTCGGACGCTCGCCGGACGAGGATTTCGGCGGGACGGATCCGGCGCACTGGTATGTCGCGTCCTATCTGACGGTCGTGATCGCCGCCGCCGGGCTGGTCATGCTGCCGGTGCACATCGCGTCCTACCGGGAGCGCGGGGTGCTGCGCCGGTTCGCCGCCGCCGGCTTCAGCCGCTGGTCGTTCGCCGCCGCGCAGCTGGTTGCCGGGCTCGTGGCCATCGCGCTGGCCGGTGCCGTGCTGCTGGCCGTCGCCGCCCCTGTCTATGGCGTGCCGACCCCGCACAGCTGGTGGCGGGTGGCCGTCGGGCTGGCCGCCGGCGCGGTCGCCTTCGTCAGCATCGGCGTCCTGCTGGGCACGCTGCTGCCCTCGGCCCGCTCGGCGCAGGCGGTGGGGCTGCTGCTCTTCTTCCCGTCGTTCCTGCTCGGCGCCGGCGGGCCACCGCCGGCCGTGATGGGCTCGGCGCTGCGCGTGATCGCCGGCCCGCTGCCGCTGACCCTGGTTACGAAAGCGGTGCGCGAGCCGTGGCTCGGCATCGGCGACGCCACCGGCCCGCTCGTGGCCGTCGTCGCGCTGGCGCTGGTCGCCCTGGCTGTCTCCGCCCGCCGCAGCTCGCTGACCTCGCGGTAGTTTGCCGTGAGCCTGATTCCGGCTGGCGATCGCCGTACCATGCGCCCCATGAACGCGCTGGGCCCGTGGGCCGCCCGGTGGGGACCGCCGGTCGCCTTCGCGCTGTTCACGCTCGTCGGGGTGGCCTGGCAGGGGGTTGGCTGGCGCGGGGCCGACGCCGCGCGGCTCGTGGCGGCCGGGATCGCCGTCGTCGCCGTGCTGCTCGTGCGGCCCGGCCACCGGCTGCGCGCGCCGGCGGCGGCGG